>NZ_UFSM01000001.1:1152500-1452500 GCF_900445235.1 Aminobacter aminovorans
CTGGTCGTCTGTTTAGGCTGAGGCCAGTATCCAGACTTGGTCTCCGCGCGGCTCGTGTTGGCACGGAGCGCTTGGCAGGCCGCAAAAGTGCAGCTTTGCCAAGGTGTTCGCCTTGACTTCATGGCAACCTTCGGTTACGGCACCCCTGCAATCGGCGTGGAGGGTTCTCTGCGCCGTTTGTCATGAACCCGTAACGACTGACAAAAAGACGGCCGAACCGCTCCGGTGGTTCAAAAAGGCCGACCGAACAGCGAAAGGCATAAAATGTTCGCAGTCATCAAAACGGGCGGTAAGCAGTATCGCGTTGCCGCCAATGATGTGATCAAGGTTGAGAAGCTCGTCGGCGCCGCCGGCGACACCGTGGAATTCGTTGAAGTGCTCGCCGTTGGCGAAGGTGAAAACGCCGAGATCGGCGCGCCCTTCGTTGCTGGCGCAGTGGTGACGGCGGAAGTGGTCGAGCACGGCCGCAACAAGACCGTCATCGCCTTCAAGAAGCGTCGTCGCCAGAATTCGCGTCGCGCCCGCGGTCACCGCCAGCACCACACTACTGTCCGGATCTCCGAGATCCTGACCGGCGGTGCGAAGCCTTCGAAGAAGGCGGCAGTGAAGGCCGAAGCCGCAGCTGACGTTGCTGCAGAAAAGCCCGCGAAGAAGGCAGCGCCGAAAAAGGCTGCAGCCGTCGCGGAATCAGAGTAATCAGAGCGCTGAAGGAGAACATCCATGGCACATAAAAAAGCTGGCGGTTCGTCGCGCAACGGTCGCGATTCAGAGTCGAAGCGCCTTGGCGTCAAGAAGTTCGGTAGCGAATCCGTGATTCCGGGCAACATTATCGTTCGTCAACGCGGCACGACCTGGCATCCCGGCGTCAACGTCGGCATGGGCAAGGATCATACGCTTTTTGCGCTCGAAGCAGGCGCCGTGACCTTCAATAAAAAAGCCAATGGCCGAACCTACGTATCGGTGAACCCGATTCTCAAGGCCGCGGAGTAGCCGGTTCCGCACTACAACACCGGCGCCCCATCTCGGGAACCGGTGTCTGGCCAAGCCAGGAAAAGGATCAGGGGAGATGGGTTTCCATCTCCCCTTTTTCATTTTTCCTGGAGGATTTTGACATGGTTGCTGAAAAGGACGACGTCGAAGACGAAAGATTGTCTATCGACTGCCCGATATTGCTGACCGAACGGCTGGTCCTGCGCCCGCCGCACGAGGACGACATCCCCGAGCTGGTGCAGCTGGCCGACAACCGGCACATCGCCGAGATGCTGTCGCGGATGCCTCATCCCTATGGCGAGGCCGAGGCGCGGGCCTTCCTTTCGATGGCGCGTAGCAGGAGCGGCGGGGCGGTCTATGCCATCACCATCGCCGACACCGGCGCCTTTGTCGGTTCTGCCGGCCTCAACGTCACCGACCGCGGCCTCGAGCTCGGCTACTGGATCGGCGAACCCTACTGGAAGTCGGGCTATGCCACCGAGGCAGCGCATGCGCTTGTCGATCTCGCATTCCGCGCGACCGATGTCGCCGTGCTCAACGTCTCGTGCCGGGTCATCAACCCGGCCTCGCGGCGGGTGATCCACAAGTGTGGCTTCCAGTATGCCGGTCAGGGCATGCTGAACTCGATCGTCGCCGGCCAGGTTCCGGTCGAGCGCTACCGGCTCGACCGCAAGACCTGGGCGAGCCTCCGGTCGTGGGCGCGGTTCTAAGTTGACCGCTTAGTTCAGCTCGACCCACACCGGCTGGTGGTCGGAGCCTGCCGCATCGCTGTCGATGCGGACGGATTTGACCTTGGCGGCCAAGTTGGCCTGAACGAAGACGTAGTCGATGAGGCGGGTTTTTTCCGGGTGGGTCGTGTCGGTCCAGGAGACCGATCCATCCGGAATGCCACCCGCCAGCGCGTAGGCGTCGACAGGGTGATGGGCGACGATCTGGGCGCCTTCGACGGCGTCGGGCACACCGATCATCGCAAGATGTTCGGGCGAGCCCGGCACCATGTTGAAGTCACCCAGAAGCACGAATTCCTCGGGGCAGGGGAGCTCGGGGAATCCGTATTCGGCAGCGCCCGATATGACGCCGCCTTCCATCGGATAGGCGTAGACCCGCTCCTTGAGATGACGGATCTGCGTCATTCGCTCTTCGAGATTTATATGGTCGAGATGCACCGAATAGACGCGCAGCGGACCGGACGGCGCCATGATGAGCGCTTCGAGCGCGGCGCGCTGCAGGTTGCCGCGGTTGAGACGCCGGGTTCTCGGCAGAAGCAGGCAGCGCGACGCGACGATCGGCCAGCGCGACAAGACCATGTTGCCGAACTGCAGTCGCTTGTTGGCCGGCTTGCCATTCTCGAGCAGGCCGAAGTCGATGTCCATGGCGACGCCGTAGATGTGGAAGTAGTCGGGCAGCAATTCGGCGAGGTCGGCGACCATGTCGGCGCCATTGTTGCGCATGAAATTGCGGGTCACCTCCTGCAGGGCGATGATGTCGGCGCCCGCAACGCCGGCAGCAATGCGTTCGAGGTCGTAGCGACCATCCCGGCCGATGCCGTACTGGGTGTTGTAGGTGACCAGCTTCACTGTCGAAATCTCCCCGTCATTTCAGGCGGTTTCCAATCCGCTCTCGCCCTTAGCCACGCCTTGCGTTATGGCAGGTTCGCTGAAACAACCAAATAGCAACAAGAAACGAACAGTCCGATGAAATTTCTCGACCAGGCCAAGGTATACATCCGCTCCGGCAACGGCGGTGCCGGCGCGGTGTCGTTCAGGCGCGAAAAATTCATCGAGTTCGGTGGACCGGACGGTGGTGACGGCGGCCGTGGCGGCGACGTCTGGCTGGAGGTCGTCGACGGCCTCAACACGCTGATCGATTATCGCTACCAGCAGCATTTCAAGGCGCAGACCGGCATTCACGGAATGGGCCGCAACATGACCGGCGCCAAGGGTGCCGACATCACGCTCAAGGTGCCGGTCGGCACGCAAGTCTATGAAGAAGACAACGAGACGCTGATCTGCGACCTGACGCAGGTCGGCCAGCGCTACCTGCTCGCCAAGGGCGGCAATGGCGGCTTCGGCAACCAGCATTTCAAGACCTCGACGAACCAGGCGCCGCGGCGCGCCAATCCCGGCCTGGACGGCCAGGAGATGTGGGTCTGGCTCAGGCTCAAGCTGATCGCCGACGCTGGCCTGGTCGGCCTGCCCAATGCCGGCAAGTCGACCTTCCTTGCCTCGGTCACGGCGGCCAAGCCCAAGATCGCCGACTATCCCTTCACCACGCTGCATCCGGGCCTCGGCGTCGCCCGCATCGACGCGCGCGAATTCGTCATCGCCGACATCCCTGGCCTCATCGAAGGTGCACATGAAGGCGTTGGCATCGGCGACCGCTTCCTCGGCCATGTCGAGCGTACGCGTGTGCTGCTGCATCTCGTTTCGGCGCAGGAAGAAAACCCGGGCAAGGCCTACAAGGTCGTGCGCGGCGAGCTCGAAGCCTATGGCCATGGGCTGACCGACAAGATCGAGATCGTGGCGCTGTCGCAGGTCGACACGCTCGACCCGGACGAACGCAAGAAGAAGGTGGCGTCGCTGAAGCGTGCCGCCGGACGTGCGCCGATCCTGCTTTCAGCGGTCACCCGCGAAGGCGTCGAAGAGACGTTGCGTTCGCTGATGAGCGTCGTTGAGGAAGCGCGGCAGGCCAGCGGCGAGGTGGCACCCTCCGACGCGCGCTGGACGAAGTAGGCTCCTGCCATGACGATCCCTTCGCTTCGGACCTACAAGCGCATCACCGTCAAGATCGGCTCTGCGCTGCTTGTCGACCGATCGACCGGCCTCAAGCGCGAATGGCTGGCATCGATGGCCGACGACATCGCAACGCTCGCCGAAGGCGGCGCCGATGTGCTCGTCGTCTCGTCAGGCGCAATCGCGCTCGGCCGCACCATCCTTGGCCTCGGCAAGCGCGCCCTTAAGCTCGAGGAGAGCCAGGCGGCTGCCGCTGTCGGCCAGATCGCACTGTCGGGCGCCTGGGCGGAAGAGCTCGGCCGCAAGGGGCTGAAGTCGGGCCAGATCCTGGTTACGCTCGGCGATACCGAGGAGCGCCGGCGCTATCTCAATGCGCGCGCCACCATCTCGACGCTGCTCAAGATGAACGCGGTGCCGGTCATCAATGAAAACGATACGGTGGCGACGAGCGAAATCCGCTATGGCGACAATGATCGCCTGGCGGCGCGGGTGGCGACGATGATGGGCTCGGATCTGCTGGTGCTGCTGTCCGACATAGACGGGCTCTATACCGCCCCGCCGGCAAGCGACCCGAATGCCAAGTTCATCCCGGTCGTCGACCGTATCACGCCTGATATCGAGGCGATGGCCGGGGGAGCTGCGTCCGAACTGTCGCGCGGCGGCATGCGGACAAAGATCGACGCCGGCAAGATCGCCACTGCGGCCGGTACGGCGATGATCATCACCGCCGGCACGCGTCTGTCGCCGCTGACGGCGATCGAACGCGGCGAACGCTCCACGCTGTTTCGGCCAAGCGGCAACCCGGTGAAGGGCTACAAGAGCTGGATCGCCGGCCAGCTCGAGCCCGCAGGACGGCTGACCGTCGATGCGGGTGCCGTCGGTGCGTTGCTTTCGGGCAAGTCGCTGCTGCCGGCCGGCGTGAAGCTCGTCAGCGGCAATTTCTCGCGCGGCGACACGGTGGCGATCCTGTCGCCCGAAGGCCGCGAGATCGCGCGCGGGCTGGTTGCCTATGACGCTGCGGATGCCGTAAGGATCGCTGGGCTGAAGACGACGGAGATCGAGACCGTGCTTGGTTATGAGGCGCGTTCGGCGATGATCCATCGCGACGACCTCGTGGTCAGCCATACGGATAAGATTGCGGTGCAAGCGGAAGGGTAGGACATGCTGAAGGCGCATGAGAAGTCCCATGAGGATACGGCGCGGCTGATGACCGAGATCGGCCGCAAGGCTCGTGCCGCCGCCCGCCCACTCGCCATCGCCAAGGCCGAACGCAAGCATGCCGCGCTGATCGGCATGGCCGAAGCCACCATCCGCCGCCAGGATGAAATCCTCGACGCCAACGCCATCGACGTGAAGAACGGCGAGGAAGCGGGACTGAGCGGCTCGTTCATGGATCGCCTCAAGCTGACGTCCGGCCGCATCCGCGACATGGCCGACGGCATCCGGGCGATTGCCGAGCTCAAGGATCCGGTCGGTGAGGTGATCGCCAGTTGGGACCGGCCCAACGGCCTGCATATCGAGCGCGTGCGCACGCCGCTTGGCGTCATCGGCGTGATCTATGAGAGCCGCCCCAATGTGACTGCCGATGCCGGTGCCTTGTGTCTCAAGGCGGGCAACCCGGTGATTCTGCGCGGTGGCTCGGACTCGCTCAATTCGTCGCTGGCGATCCATGCCTGCCTGGTCGAGGGGCTGAAGGCGGCCAATCTGCCCGAAGACGCGATCCAGCTGGTGCCGGTGGCTGATCGTGCAGCGGTGGGCGAAATGCTCAAGGGCCTGTCGGGCAATCTCGACGTCATCATCCCGCGCGGCGGCAAGAGCCTCGTCGAGCGCGTCCAGACCGAGGCGCGCGTGCCCGTTTTCGCCCATCTCGAAGGCATCTGCCATCTCTACATCGACAAGTCGGCCGAGCTCGACATGGCGGTGGGCCTAACCGTCAACGCCAAGATGCGTCGCACTGGTATCTGCGGGGCGGCCGAGACCCTGCTTGTCGACCGTGCTGTGGCCGCTACCCATCTGGTGCCGGTGCTGGAAGCGCTGCGCAAGGCCGGCTGCGAAATCCATGCCGACGAAGACGTCCTTGCGGTCTTTACCGATGCCAAGCCCGCTACCGATGCCGACTGGGTGACCGAGTATCTCGACGCCATCATCTCGGTGAAGCTTGTAGACGGTGTTTCAGGCGCGATCGAACATATCGAGACGTTCTCCTCGCACCACACCGAGGCGATCGTCGCCGAAGATGCGAAGGCCGTCGAACGTTTCTTCAACGAGATCGACTCGGCAATCCTGCTGCACAATGCCTCGACGCAGTTCGCCGACGGTGGCGAGTTCGGCATGGGTGCCGAGATCGGCATCGCCACCGGCAAGATGCATGCGCGCGGACCGGTCGGCGTCGAGCAACTGACCTCATTCAAGTACCGTGTGCGCGGTAACGGCCAGCTTCGGCCGTGACGGAAAGCATCGGGCTGGTGTGACGGCTCAGGGGGCCTAAAGTTGCTGTTGCCGTCGGAGCCGCCAGTTCCCCAAAAGTACCTGCGCATGCCACATGCGATGAAGGGCATGCAGGTCGGGCTGTTCGGTGGATCGTTCAATCCGCCGCATGCCGGTCATGGTCTTGTCACCGAGATCGCCATGCGTCGCCTGCAACTCGACCAGTTGTGGTGGATGGTCACGCCCGGAAATCCGTTGAAGAGCACGCGCGAGCTGGCACCGCTCGCCAGGCGCATCGAACTGTCGGAACAGATTGCGGAAAACCCGCGCATCAAGGTCACTGCCTTCGAGGCCGCGCACCGTGTTCGCTACACTGCCGACACGCTGGCGCTGATCAAGGCGCGCAATCCCGGTGTCGATTTCGTCTGGATCATGGGCGCCGACAATCTGCGCGACTTTCATCGTTGGCAGCGCTGGCGCCAGATCGTCATGACCTTCCCGATCGCCGTCATCGACCGGCCTGGGGCGACGCTGTCGTTTCTCTCGTCGGTGGTCGCCAAGACCTTCGATTATGCACGCGTCGACGAGGGCGACGCCCCGCTGCTGGCGCGGATGAAGGCCCCTGCCTGGACCTTCATCCACGGGCCCCGTTCCCTGCTGTCGTCGACGGCGCTCAGGAACGGGACAGCCAAGGACAAGTCCTAAAGCGGTTCCGCATTGTCTTCGAAAAGCGAAGACACTCCAGCTCTTTGTCTGGCCAGTTCCGGAGGGAAAACCGCTGCGCACCTTCTCCTGGAATTGCGCTAGCTCTTGATCGGGATCCAGAGCTCGTAGCCGCCATTGCCCGTCGCCCCGTCGAAGCTTTCGGGGTAGAGCTCGAAATTGGGACCGTCGGCGGCTTCATATCCCGATGTCGGCAACCACTTGCTCCACACCGTATGGGTAATGCGGCGGATCATCGAGATATGGTCGGTGGTGGCAAACACCGCATAGCGCTGCGGGGCGATGCGCAACCGGCTGTACTCCGATGTCAAGTCCGAGAAATCCTTGACCTCGACGCCGGCGATGTATTCGAAGCTGTCGTCGTCAAAGTTGTGGCAGACGCCGTAGCCGACATAGTTCTTCTGGCCGGGCACACTGCCGAAATGCGGGCCGAAACGCTGCCACAGCGACGGGATCGCCAGGCTCGTCTCGCTGGTGTAGCGCTCGCCGAAGCCGGCGATGAGCAAGGGGCCGCCGTCGACAAAGCGCGACGGAGCAAGGTTTTCGACAAAGGTTTCGTCCATCTTGAGAAGCTCCAGGCATTGGGGCTGGGAAACGGAGCCGTTCGCGCGCACCTCCTCGGGCGTCTGCCCGAAGCGGTCGCGGAAGGCCCGGGTGAACGCCTCATGCGAGCCATAACCGGCGTCAAGCGCGACCGCCAGAATGTCGGGCGCGCCTTTGGCCAGCGCATGCGCCGCATCTGTCAGGCGGCGGGCTCTGAGATAGCCCGTGACCGAATGGCCGGTGGCGGCAGCGAAGGCGCGGGACATGTGGAAGCGCGAGACGCCGCCGGCGGCGGCGACCTCGTCGAGCCCGATGTCCCTGGAATAGTGGCTTTCGATGTACCAGATGGCTTTTTGAACGGGGGTCATAGGTATTTCCGCATGAGGACGCCCCGATATGCCTGTTGCCGGGACGGTGCATTTGATCGCGCTTGCTGCACAGCGCCTTTTTGCAGCGATGTCGATGTCAATACGACGTCCTGCCCGCCTTTTTTGGCCTCGCCAGCATGCTCGATGTCGCAATTGCGGCTGCGCCAGCGCCGTGGACGGGCGAGGTTGCTGCATGGATATGCGGGACGACACGAGTACGGCCGAGGAGGGCGAACGGACACCGGCGATCGCGGTTGCCGGCGTGATCCTGGCGATGGCGCTGCTCGCCGTCGGCAATGGCCTGATGTTCGGCTACATTCCGGTCAGCCTGGGTGCTGCGGGATATGCCCCGACCTGGGCCGGCTCGATCCTGACTGGACTGTCGGCGGGCGGCCTGGCCGGGTGCCTGCTCACCGGCATGCTGGTGCGCCGTGTCGGCCATGCCAGGGCCTATATGGTGTTTTCCGCGCTGATCGTGCTTTCCAACGTTGCCGTGGCGGCGGGACTGTTTCCGCTCGCCTGGATCGCTGCGCGGGTGCTCTACGGTTTTGCGATTTGCGGGCTGTTCATCGTGGCGCAGAGCTGGCTCAACGATGCCGTCGGCAACGATGTACGCGGCCGGATCATGGCGATCTTCTACGTCGCTTATGTCGTCGGCCTTGGCGTTGGCTCGTTTCTGCTGCGCTTCGTCGACATCGCAACGCCGCAGGCGCCGCTGCTCTGTGTCGCCTTCGCCGCCATTTCCATCCTGCCCGTCGGGCTGACCCGGCTGCGCCAGCCACCGCCGCCGCTGGCCGCCTCCGTGGCGCTCGCGCGGGCGTGGCGGATCTCTCCGGTCGGCGTTGCCGGCATGCTTGCCGTCGGTGGGCTGTCGATGATGATCGCCGGCTTTGCGCCGATCCATGCCACGGCAAGCGGCTTCAGCCAGCAAGAGGTGGCGACACTGCTGTTTGCCATGCCGCTCGGCACGCTTCTGTTCCAGATTCCATTGGGCTGGATCTCCGATCGTACCGACCGGCGCTATGTGCTCGTCGCAGCAGGGATTTTGGTGGTGGTCGCCGGGCTTGCGGCAAACCGTTTCGACGGCAGTGCCTTGGCGCTGATGGTCGCGATCTATGTCGTGTGGAGCGGGGCGAGCGAATCAATCTATTCGCTGTCGAGCGCGCATGCGAGCGACCGCGCCCGCAAGGATGATCTCGTTGCGCTGTCGAGCAGCATGCTGTTTGCCTGGTCACTCTCGGGCTTCATCGTGCCCGGCCTCGGCACCTTGCTGACCGCGTTCTACGGCACCCAGGCGTTCATGTATGTCGCGACAGCCATCGCTGCGTTGTTCACCGCTTTCGTGCTCTGGCGCCTGCGCATCAACCAGGCGGTTCCGGAGGGCGAAGCGGGCAGTTTCTCGCCCATGTCGGCGCAGGTGCCGCCATCGACCGAGCCCTAGGAACCCAGGCGGCGGGCGCTGCCGGACGATCAACTTGTCGTCGCTGTCTTGAAACTGTAGCCCAACTCTGCCTATCTAAATGGTGTCGCCCGAGTTCAGGGTGATTTGGTTGTTCCTGTCGGAAAGGAAAGACACTGAGAACAGCACTTCGGAAGAAGGCAGACATCATGCCTTCGCCGGCCGGGATAGGCGAATTCGACGCTGTCACCCGCGCCCTCAAGACAGTCCTTGACAGTCTGGAAGACTCCAAGGCCGAAAACATCGTCTCCATCGACATCCAGGGCAAATCGAGCCTCGGCGACTATATGGTCATCGCCTCGGGTCGATCGCACCGTCATGTCGCAGCGGTGGCCGATCATCTGCTCACTGCGCTGAAGGATGCCGGTCTCGGCACTGCACGCGTCGAGGGGCTGTCGGGAGCCGACTGGGTCCTCATCGATTCAGGCGATATCATCGTCCATGTCTTCCGCCCCGAAATCCGCGAGTTCTACAACATCGAAAAGATGTGGCAGGCACCGGATCTCGAGGAAGAAACGGTTCATTGAGCCGCTAGACGTCAGGGATGAAAGTCTGGGTACATGCCGTGGGCCGGATGAAAGCCGGCCCCGAGAAGGAACTCGCCGACCGCTATCTCGACCGGTTCTCGAAAAGCGGCGGTCCGCTTGGCCTCGACTTTTCAGGCGTCACCGAGATTGCCGAAAGCCGCGGCCAGACCGTCGACGAACGGCGGCGTGATGAGGCGGACAGGCTGCGCGCACAGATGGCGCCGGGAACTGCACTCATCCTGCTCGACGAACGCGGCAGGAACCTTTCTTCGCAACAATTTGCCGACAAGATGTCGTCGCTGCGCGACGGCGGCCAGCGCGGCGTGATGATTGCCATTGGCGGTCCTGACGGCCACGACGAGGCACTGCGCAACGAAGCCCGGATGCTGATTTCGTTCGGTGCCGCGACCTGGCCGCACCAGATGGTCCGCATCATGCTGGGCGAGCAGCTCTATCGTGCGGCGACGATTCTTTCAGGGCATCCCTATCATCGCGCGTGACTGGACTGATGTAGCGGACTAGCCACCCTGACCAAGCTGGGCCGAGATTTCGGCAAGCGCCTTGTCAGTCAACATTTCCGGGCAGGATCTGGCGAACCGTTCAGCAAATGGATCCGGCACCATGTATGCGCCTCTGGTTCGGGAATAGTGGACTACGTGCTCGATAGGCTTGCCGCACAAGGTCTGCATATTGCAGCTGAAAACGCTCGTGCCGAAGTAGAAAGGCAGCGCCGTCCTTTTCCGGCATGCCAAGGTTGCGAGCTTTTCTTGGGCTGTTCCGGCAAGGTCCTGACCAGGCAAGTATTCGTAGAACGAATATACATCGCCTATAGCGCGGCTCTCGATGGTCAACGCCTCCGTCGCTGCGACAAGCGCCGAGCAGATGCATGCCAGTGAGAGGAACCTCTTTAGTCTTGTCACGCGGGTTCTCCGACAAGGCGTATCGCATCCATTATACAGGTTCGAACACGAAAAAATGGCAGCGTCCGGAATTTGACAAAATGGCTGGTCAAATGTCCGCTCGCGGTCAGGCCGGCCAAACATGGTTGATGGTTCGTTAACGATGCCGCCGCTAGAGTCGCAAGCATAGAACCGGATCATCGCATGGCGCGGAATTCCCCAGTGAAGGCGTGGCTCCAACCATGCCGCGGCATCGTCGCGGCAGGCTGGATCGCGCTGGCCTGCGGTGCCGCGCTGGCGCAAGTCGGCCCGCCTTTGCCGGATCCGGACCGAACCCGCTCCGAACTCGAGAACCTGTCGCGCGTCATCGAGGTTTCAGCCGAGCGGCGCGAAAAGCTGGCGGCCGAGATCGCCCAGGTGAAGAAGGATCACGCTTCGATCACCGCAGCGCTGATCCAGTCGGCCAAGACGGAACGCAAGCTTGCCCAGGACATCGAGGACATCGCCGGCAAGGTAGAGGGGCTGAAGGAGCAGGAGACGGGCATCCGCACCTCGCTCAACATGCGTCGTGGCGTGCTGGCGGAGGTTCTGGGGGCGCTGCAGCGGATGGGCCTCAATCCGCCACCGGCGATCCTGGTCAAGCCGGAGGACGCGCTGTCGTCGATCCGCAGCGCCATCCTGCTCGGCGCCGTGGTGCCCGAGCTGCGCTCGGAGACCGAGATACTGATGGCCGACCTCAAGGAGCTGTCACGGGTTGTGGCCTCGATCGAGGCGGAGCGCGACCGCCTGACGACGGCTATGACGGCGCAGGCCGGCGAAAAGGCGCGACTCGATCTGTTGCTCGAAGCCAAGAACCGGCTGCGCTCGGAATCCGAGACAGCTCTTGCCGAAGAAACGAAAAAATCCATCGAACTTGCGGCGCGTGCGGAAAGTCTCAAAGATTTGATCGCCTCGCTCGACAAGCAGGCGGCGAAGCAGGCGGCCGATGCCGAAGCTGCGCGAAAGGCTGCTGAGGCGGCCGCAAAAGCAGCCAACGAACCCGTCGTTCCCGTGGTGCCTGAAGCCAATCAACTTGTTGCTTCTGCTCCATTTTCCCTGCTCCAGGGGCAGCTGGCGCTGCCTGTCGCCGGACGGATCAAACGCCGCTTCGGTGCCGACGACGGCATCGGCGGCACCATGCTTGGTGACATGGTTGCGACACAATCGGGCGCCATCGTCACCGCTCCGGCGGATGGAAGTGTTCTTTATGCGGGGCCTTTCCGCTCCTATGGTCAACTCTTGATCCTCAATGCCGGCGACGGCTATCATGTCGTATTGGCGGGGATGAGCAGAATCAGCGTCGCGCCGGGTCAGTCCGTACTAGCAGGCGAGCCGATCGGTGCGATGGGAGAGGCGAGGGTGGCGAGCACCTCAGCCTCTGAAAATGCGAATGCGACGCCGGAACTCTATGTCGAGTTCCGCAAGGATGGAAAACCCGTCGATCCGACCCCGTGGTGGGCGGACCGCACCTCTGGAAGGACATGAAATGATGCGTAAACTGTCGCTTCTGCTTGCCGGAGCGCTGATGGGGGGCTCCGCGATGAGCCTGGTGTACGGCGCGCCCGGCTCGACAGCGAATGCGGCGGGTTCCGAAACCTACCGCCAACTCGCCATTTTCGGCGACATCTTCGAACGCGTGCGCGGCCAGTATGTGACCCCGCCGGACGAGAAGTCGCTGATCGAGAACGCCATCAATGGCATGCTGACCTCGCTCGATCCACATTCGTCATATCTCAACGCTGAAGCCGCCAAGGACATGCGCGTCCAGACCAAGGGCGAGTTTGGCGGCCTCGGCATCGAGGTGACGATGGAAAACGAGCTGGTCAAGGTCATCACCCCGATCGACGATACGCCCGCCGCCAAGGCCGGCGTCCTGGCCGGTGACTACATCTCCAAGATCGACGGCGAGGAAGTACGCGGCCTGACGCTGAACGACGCCGTCGAGAAGATGCGCGGCCTGATCAACACGCCGATCAAGCTGACGATCCTGCGCGAAGGCGCCGACAAGCCGATCGAGCTGTCGATCATGCGCGACGTCATCAAGGTCAAGGCGGTCAAGTTCCGCGTCGACAACGACGTCGGCTACCTCAAGGTCACCTCCTTCACCGAAAAGACCTTCGACGACCTGCAGAACGCGATCGACACGATCAAGAAGCAGGTCCCGGCAGACAAGCTCAAGGGTTACGTGCTCGACCTGCGCCTCAATCCGGGCGGCCTGCTCGACCAGGCGGTCAGCGTCTCCGACACCTTCCTCGACCGTGGCGAGATCGTCTCGACCCGTGGTCGCGATCCGAAGGACATCACCCGCTTCGACTCGCGCCCCGGCGACGACATCGACGGCAAGCCGCTGATCGTGCTGATCAATGGCGGTTCGGCGAGCGCGTCGGAAATCGTGGCCGGCGCGCTGCAGGATCTCCGCCGCGCCACCGTGGTGGGCACGCAGTCCTTCGGCAAGGGTTCGGTGCAGACGATCATCCCGCTGGCCGAGAACGGCGCGCTCAGGCTGACGACGGCGCTCTATTACACGCCGTCGGGCAAGTCGATCCAGGGCAAGGGCATCACGCCCGACATCAAGGTCGACCAGCCGTTGCCGGCAGACCTGCAGGGCCGCGACGTTACCCGTGGCGAATCCGAGCTCAAGGGCCACATCAAGGGTGCCGAGGAAAGCGACAAGGGTTCGGGCTCGGCTGCCTATGTGCCGCCGGAGCCTAAGGACGACCTGCAGCTGAATTACGCGCTTGAGCTGTTGCGCGGACAGAAGACCGATCCGGCCTTCCCGCCCAATCCCGACAAGGCCGTGATGAACCAGCAGTAAGGTCGGCCGGCGAAGCGCTGGCCTGCTCAACATGACAATGCCATTCTGCCGGGACCGCAAGGTTCCGGCAGTTTGATTCGGGGAGGCTGGCTTCGGCCATAAGGCGGCTTGGTGCAGATCGAAAAGGAAATCGACCGTCCGCTCGGACAGGCGCCGCGCCGTCCGGCAGGCAGGCGCTTCGCCTGGCTGCGCAAGCGCCCGTTGCTTGCCGGCCTGTGCGTCGTGGTGTTGGTGGCGGCCTCGGCCTCGATAGCACTCCGCCAGAAGCCGTTTCGCACACCTGAAGTCGTTGCCGTGGCGACGCCCGAAGTGGTTGCCACGCCTGCCCAAGCCGTGGCCAGGCCGAAACCGGCACCTGCTCCGACCAGCGGCGGCCCGCAGATCATTCGCGTCAATCCACCCGAGAGCGAGGGTGGTGCCGTGGTGGTCCGCGATCCATCGGCTGTCGGGCAGAATGTGCGCATTGCCCACTTGCCGGAAAAGGCGCTGATCGAGGACAGCGCGGCCGGGCCGCTGCCGATACGAGCAGCCGACGGGCGCCGCCCGTTCGACGTCTATGCCAGGGCCTGGTCCGGCGCGCGCGGCGCGCGGGTGGCGATCGTGATCGGCGGGCTCGGCCTGTCGCAGACCGGAACCCAGACGGCGATCGGCAAGCTGCCGCCGGAGATCACGCTCGGCTTCGCACCGCAAGGCAACAGCCTGGGCCGCTGGATGCAGGCGGCGCGCCGCGAGGGCCATGAGATCGTCATGCAGGTGCCGCTCGAGCCGTTCGACTTTCCCAATGTCAATCCAGGGCGCAATACACTGACCGTCGAGGCCGGTGCCGAGGAAATCCTCAAGAACCTGCGCTGGACGCTGTCGCGGACGACCAATTACACCGCCGTCATGAACTACATGGGCGCGCGCTTCTCGACGAGCCCGGAGGCGATGGGCGTGATGATGGCCGAACTGGGCAAGCGTGGCATCGGCTATGTCGACGATGGCTCTTCGGCACGCAGCCTGGCGCCCGAGACGGCGCTGAAGAACGGCGTGCCCTTTGCCGCGGGCGATGCGATCATCGACGGCGTGCAGGATCGCGGCGCGATCCTCGACAAGCTCGACGAGTTGGAGCGGACGGCGCGTGCCAAGGGTTTTGCCATCGGTACAGGCAATGCATTCGACGTCACTGTCGATGCCGTTGCCTCGTGGGCAAGCGAGGCACGCAAGCGCGGCATCGAGATCGTGCCGATCTCGGCCGTCGCGAGTGACCCCGAACGAGGATAGGAATTGATGTCGAAGACCAAGATCGCGCCCGAAGACCTTCCTTACCGTCCTTGTGTCGGCATCATGGTGCTGAATGCCAGGGGGATGGTGTGGGCGGGACGCCGCATCGCCGAGCCGGACAGCGAGCTTTCCGATACCGACCAACTGTGGCAGATGCCGCAAGGCGGCATCGACAAGGGCGAGGATCCCTATCCGGCGGCCATACGCGAGCTTTACGAAGAGACCGGCATGCGCAGTGTCAGCCTGCTCGCCGAGGCGCCCGACTGGATCAATTACGACCTGCCGCCGCATCTGCTCGGTATTGCCTTCAAGGGCAAATATCGTGGCCAGACGCAGAAGTGGTTCGCCTTCCGTTTCGAGGGCGAGGAAAACGAGATCGCCATAAACCCGCCTCCGGGCGGTCACTCGGCCGAATTCGACCGCTGGGCATGGAAGCCGATGTTCAATCTGCCCGAGCTGATCGTGCCGTTTAAGCGCAAGGTCTATGACGAGGTTGTCGCGGCGTTCAGGCACTTGGCCGGATAGCTCTCCATCTGGCCGCCCTTGACAAGCAGGGCGGGGTCGGCGACCCTCCAGCCATGTGCACTTACGCTCATATTGGCAGTTTTGCCTTGTTCCGGGTCTGCCCCATCGCGGGATTCTAGCCCCGGCTCGGTCGCTTTGCGACGTCCGAGCCCCAGGGGCCAATTCTTCAACGCATTATTCATGAGAACCGGGCCGCATAGCGGAACGGTCTGAACATTTGGGCACGTCCGCTTCTGTGCGGACGGACCGGTCGTGCGCGTCTATTGCGACGGCTGGACGAAAATCCGTGAGGCATCCATTGCGCCAGAACATCAAGCAGCGCCGCGAACATGAGATCGTGGTGAGCGAAAACGACCATGCCAGGCTGACCGGCCTCGCCGAATCCAGCCTCGAACGCCTGCCGGGCATTGCCGAGGAACTGCTCGCCGAAATGGAGCGCGCCAAGATCAAGCCGCTCAGCCGCATCCCGGCCAAT
This sequence comes from Aminobacter aminovorans, assembly GCF_900445235.1. Lineage (NCBI taxonomy): Bacteria > Pseudomonadati > Pseudomonadota > Alphaproteobacteria > Hyphomicrobiales > Phyllobacteriaceae > Aminobacter > Aminobacter aminovorans. The sequence goes on from NZ_UFSM01000001.1 coordinate 1,168,286, forward strand.
GTCGTGCGCATGGGCTCGACAGTGACGTTCCGTGGCGGCGATGGCGAGGTCAAGACGGTGACGCTGGTCTATCCCGGGAAGGCCGACATCGCCGAAGGCAAGGTCTCGATCCTGACGCCTGTCGGTGCAGCGCTGATCGGTCTTCGCGAAGGTCAGTCAGTTGCCTGGACATCGCGCGACGGGCGCCGTCTCGAACTCGAGATCGTTGCCGTAGAGGCGCCGCGGGCGGACGCCAATTGACGGCGCGCGAGCCTCAACCAGCCCAATTCTGAAATCCCGCCTGTGCGTCCACCTTGACGCCCGGCGCTGCATGCCGGGAAACGCCGGTGCTTGCGGAGAAAAGCCATGTCCAAATGTCAGCTGACGACAAAGGATTTCGCCATCGTCAAGACGATGCTCGACCGCCTGGCGTGGTCGGGTGGCCCGCTGGTGGCACTTTTGCGCCTGAAGCTAGCTTCGGCCCAAGTGGTGTTTTCGAACGAGGCCGATGCCGACGTGGTGACGCTGAACAGCCGCGTCACCTTCAGCGTCGACGGTGGTGCGCCCCACACCCGCATCGTCGCGCACGGTCCGATGGACGGCATGGTCGGCCAGATCATCCCGATCACCGTGCCGCGCGGGCTCGCCCTGCTTGGCCTGCGCAAGGGCCAGTCGATATCGGTCGACTGCGGCCGCGGCGCGACCGAGACCATCCGCGTCGAAGAGATCCATTACCAGCCAGAGGCGGCCCGGCCGGGTATCGCTGCGCCGGAAGTTCGGGCCAATCCGCCGGAACGCCGCTTCCCAGTGCTGGTGTTCAGCGCCGATGAGCCACAACCTCTTGGCGTGCCGGGAAAAATCCGGCACATCTCGACGAACGGCGATGATCCAGGCCCTTCGGCGGCCTGAGCCGCCACTGCCGCGCCTCGGGTCCGCGTCCGAGGCAGCGGCAATTCGAGAATGCGCACGCTCGGGAGCCAATGACGGGTTCAGGGCATGCAGCTGGGGGCGCAATGAAGGTCATAGTCGTCGGCGGCGGGATCATCGGAGTGACGACCGCCTACTATCTCGCCGAGGCTGGGCACGAGGTGGTCGTCTACGACCGCCAGAAGGGGCCGGCGCAAGAGGCCAGCTATGCCAATTCGGGCGAGATCTCCTCCGGCTGCGCCTCGCCGCTGGCGGCACCCGGAGTTCCGCTCAAGGCGCTGAAATGGCTCGCCATGAAGGATGGGCCATTTTCCTTTCGGCCGAAATTCGACCCCAAGATGTGGATGTGGCTGGCCCGGATGCTGCGCAATTGCACGACGGATCGCTACACCACAAACAAGTCGCTGATGGTGCCGCTCGCTGAATACAGCCGCGACATGCTGCGTGTGCTGCGCGAAGGCACCGACATCGCCTATGACGAACTGAGCCACGGCACGCTGCAGCTGTTTCGCACCCAGGAGCAACTCGACGGCATCGCAGCAGATGTTGCCGTGCTCGACAGGCTCGAGGTGCCGTATGAGATTCTCGATGCGGCAGGCTGCGTTGAAGCGGAGCCGGGCCTTGCGGGTGCGCGCCACGACATTGCCGGCGGCCTGCGCCTGCCCGACGACGAGACCGGTGACTGCCGCTTGTTTGCGCAAAGGCTGACGGAGCTCTGCATCGAGCGCGGTGTCGTGTTCAAGTTCGGCCAGAAGGTCTTTTCGATCGACACCTGGGCTGGAAAAGTCCAGCGCGTCACCGTCGACGGCCCTGGGCAAGCCGATGCGTTCGTTCTGGCGGCGGGCAGCTATTCCGAACGCTTCATGCGCAAACTGCACCAGCGTTTGCCGCTCTATCCGCTCAAGGGCTATTCGCTGACGGTGCCGATCGCCGATGTTGATGCCGCTCCGGTTTCGACTGTCATCGACGATGTCAGCAAGGTCGCCATTACACGGCTCGGCGACCGCATCCGCGTCGGCGGCACCGTGGAGATGTCGGGCTTCGACCTGACCCTGCACGAATCCCGCCGCGCCCCTCTTGAGCGCTCGCTGCATGAGCTGTTTCCGGGGGCGGGCAATCTGCGCGAGGCGCGGTTCTGGTGCGGCTTGCGGCCGATGACGCCTGACGGTCCGCCGATACTGGGCCGGACAAAGCTGCCGAACCTCTACATCAACACCGGTCACGGCATGCTTGGCTGGACCATGGCCTGCGGCTCGGGGAAGATCCTGGCCGACATGATCTCCGGCCGTGAGCCGGAGATCGATATCAGCGGTCTTGGCCCGGAGCGCTATTGGGGCTGAGCTCAGGCGACCTTTTTCAGCGAGCGCGGCAGCTCAGTCGACTGGTACATCGAGATGACGTGGCCGTCGGGATCGGCGAATTCGGACGACCATCCCCCCGGCGCGTGGCTGACCGGCGTGACGATGGTCACGCCCTTGTCGGCCAGCGTCGAGACGACGTCGTCGATGCCGCCTTCGGCGATCTCGAAGACGATGATCGGCGAGTTGCCCGGGTGCGATTCCATCACGAAGAAGATCAGGTCGACGCCATTGACGGTACTTGCGATGAGCCAGTCGCCCTCGCCCTCTCCGTCGCCTTCCATACGCTGGACGTCCAGCCCCATGACGTCGCTATAAAAAGCCTCGGTCTTGTCGATGTCCGAGACGTAATAGCAGATGTTGCCGAGTTTGCTTTTGCCGAACATTTGGTCACTCCGTGATTTCAGTTGCACGTCTGTTGAGTTGCCGTGCCGAGGGGTTTCGTGAGGTCCCGATCACAAAAAGATGCCCGTCGGGGTCGTGGCTCGCGAGCAGAGTGCCCGGCTGTCTTGTCATCGCGAGCAGGGCGCGCCTGATACTGCCGAAGGCGAGCGTGCCGGTCAGGCCAGGAATTTCTTTTACGGGACCGCCGCCAAAGGCCAGCCAGCGCTTGCGGATTTCGGCGATGCGCTGGCGAAGCGTCGGATCCGCAAGCCGTTGCAGCCAGGCGATCTCCTGTCGCGTATGACCGGTCAGGGCCAGAAGCGTGGTCGTGCGCAGGCTGGGCGGCAAATTCGCGACGAACTGAACCGGCACGGTTTCATGGGGCGTCTGCTCGCAGCTCCCCACTGCGAATGGCGCCTCGCGTTTTCTGCGTCGTACCGCCGAACGCGCATCGAAGGCGGCGCGGCGTCGCAGGGCGCCTTCGAGCCAGCGCCGGTTCTCGATCTTCGACAGGTCGGCGCGCCCGGCTGCGACTGCCGCGACAAGAACCGTCTGCAAAAGGTCCTCAGCCTCGTCGGCGCGTCGTGTGGCGCGCCGGGCCTTGCGCAGCAATTCTGCGTAGGGACGGGACAGCAAATCGGTTTCCTCAGTTGGAACGCATGCATAACCCCGAAGATCGGAGCCGGTTTTTGGAAAGGATCATGCACATGTCAAAATCCCGCAGCGTCCTTCACGGTCCAACTGGACGCGACGCCATAGTGTTAGCGGATGTGCGAGATTGTCGGAAGGGATTAGATGAACAGCGCCCGTTCGCGCTCCACCGACTTGGTGATGAAGCCCGCCACCGTCTGGATTCGGCGAAGCGGCCGGACAGACTCGTGATAGACGAGCCAGTAGGCGCGGCGGATCGGCGGGATTGCGGTTACCGGAACAATCTCTGATATCGTTCGGGCAATGAAGGTGTGCAGGATGCCGATGCCGGCACCCGAGCGCACCGCTTCGACCTGGCCGAGCGCGGACGAAATCGAAAAGGCCGATTCCCATGAAGGGCTGAACTCGGCGGCGTAGTCGAGCGAGGGGCTGACGACGAGGTCGGGCACGTAGCCGATCAGGCGGTGGGCCGAAAGCTCGGTGCGCGAGTTGGGCAGTCCGTGTTGTTCGACATAGGCGCGCGAGGCAAACAGGCCGAGTGAGTAGTCCACCAGCTTTGCCGCCACCAGCCGGCCTTCGCTCGGCCGCTCAGTGGTGATGGCAATGTCGGCCTCGCGCCGCGACAGCGAAAATGTCCGTGGGACCGGCACCAACTGGATGCGCAGGTCGGTATGTTGAGCGGTCAGCGTACCCAGGCGCTGCGCCAGGAAGGCGACGCCAAAACCATCGGGCGCGCCGATGCGCACGGTGCCCGACACCTCGTCGCCTTCGCCTGAGATCTCGGCGCGCGCGGTCAGCATGTCGGCTTCCATACGCTCGGCGACTTCGAGGAAACGCTCGCCGGTCGGTGTCAGCTCGCTGCCGGTGGTCAACCGCCGGAACAGCTTTGTCTTCAACGCCTCCTCGAGTGCTGCCACACGCCGTGAAACCGTTGCGTGGTTGAGCTCCAGCCGGCGTGCCGCGCCGAGGATCTGGCCGGTGCGCGCCACGGCGAGGAAGATGCGGACGTCATCCCAGTTCATCGGTGGTTCCAACCTCAGGCGAAGGGCTGCAATCCGCGCACCCTACTATGCATGAAATCGCATTCAAGCTCCCGCCGGGCTTTATTTTCTGCACAACGGTTGCGTTCACCCTCGCGTTGCAAAGGCGCGCGTTAAGCAGGACAATGAGCCATCAACAAAGAATTGGGAGAGAAACAATGGTCGACTACGGTCATTTCATCGGCGGCAAGCATGTCGCCGGCACCAGCGGGCGCAAGCAGGACGTGCTGCAGCCGATGGACGGCTCGGTGCGCGCTACCGTGGCACTGGCCTCGGCGCAGGAACTGCGCGCCGCCGTCGAGAACGCCAAGGCAGCGCAGCCTGCCTGGGCCGCTACCAACCCGCAGCGCCGCGTGCGCGTGCTGATGAAGTTCCTGGAACTGGTGCACAAGGAATACGACTCGCTGGCCGAGCTCCTGGCGCGCGAGCACGGCAAGACCATTGCCGACGCCAAGGGCGACATCCAGCGTGGCCTCGAAGTTGTCGAAGTCTGCATTGGCGCCCCGCACATGATGAAGGGCGAGTTCACCGATGGTGCCGGCCCCGGCATCGACGTCTATTCGATGCGCCAGGCGCTGGGCGTCGTCGCCGGCATCACCCCGTTCAACTTCCCGGCGATGATCCCACTGTGGAAGATCGCGCCGGCGATTGCCTGCGGCAACGCCTTCATTCTCAAGCCGTCAGAGCGCGACCCGGGCGTGCCGCTGCGCATCGCCGAACTGTTCCTCGAGGCAGGTCTTCCGGCAGGCATCCTCAACGTCGTCAACGGTGACAAGACGGTGGTCGACGCGATCCTCGACGATCCTGACATCAAGGCTGTCGGCTTTGTCGGCTCGACGCCGATCGCCCAGTACATCTACAGCCGCGGCTGCGCCAACGGTAAGCGCGTGCAGTGCTTCGGCGGCGCCAAGAACCACATGATCATCATGCCGGATGCGGACATGGACCAGACCGTCGACGCCCTGATCGGCGCCGGCTACGGCTCGGCAGGCGAGCGCTGCATGGCGATTTCGGTTGCGGTTCCCGTCGGCCATGACACGGCCGAGCGGCTGATGGAAAAGCTGGTGCCGCGCGTCGAGAGCCTGAAGGTCGGCCCATCGACCGACTCCTCGGCCGACTTCGGCCCGGTGGTCACCCGCGAGGCGCTGGAGCGCATCAAGGGTTACGTCGACATCGGCGTCAACGAAGGCGCCAAGCTTGTCGTCGACGGCCGCGGCTTCAAGATGCAGGGCTATGAGAATGGCTTCTACATGGGCGGCTGCCTGTTCGACCATGTCACCGCAGACATGCGCATCTACAAGGAAGAGATCTTTGGCCCGGTTCTCTCGGTGGTGCGTGCGCCGACCTACGAGAATGCCATCAAGCTCGCCAACGACCACGAGATGGGCAATGGCGTCGCCATCTTCACCCGCGACGGCGATGCGGCCCGCGACTTCGCATCCCGCGTCCAGGTCGGCATGGTCGGCATCAACGTGCCGATCCCGGTTCCGATCGCCTACTACACGTTCGGCGGCTGGAAGGCTTCGTCCTTCGGCGACCTGAACCAGCATGGCCCGGATGCCTTCCGTTTCTACACCAAGACCAAGACGGTCACCTCGCGCTGGCCGTCGGGCGTCAAGGACGGTGCTGAGTTCGTCATTCCGACGATGAACTAAGCCCGACGGTTCCTTGTTTGCGCGTCCGCGACGCGGGGCAGGGCGTCAACTACGGTGCTGAGTTCCTCATTCTGACGATGAACGGACCCATTCCCCAAGACCAAAATGAAACGGGCGCCCATTGGGCGCCCGTTTTACGTTTCGTCCTCTTCTTCAGGTCCCGGCTGATACTCCAGCAGGTCGCCCGGCTGGCAATCAAGCTCGGCACAGATGCGCGCCAGCGTCGAAAACCTGACACCGCGCACCTTGCCGGATTTCAACAGCGACAGGTTCTGTTCGGTGATGCCGATCTTTGCCGCGAGCTCCTTCGAGCGCATCTTGCGGCGCGCCAGCATGACATCGAGATTGACGACGACGGGCATCTCAGACGAACCGCTTGTTGTCGTCGTCGATCTCGGACGCCACCGCAAGCAGGTGGCCGAAGACGATCAGGATGCCCGACAGGATCAGGGCCAGCAGTTCGTGCGTGCTGAAGCTGATTGCCAGGAAACGCTGGCCCGCCGGCATGTCAAGGCTGAGGATCAACGATACCAGCGGCGGGGCCAGGATCGTCGCAACGGCATTGACGAGAAAGGCGATACCCGACAGCCGCATCAAGCGCGCGCTCTCGGCTCCGACGATGTCATGCAATGCCATCTCACGAAACGCCCGCCGCAGCGTGTGCAGTGCCCAGAGCAGCAAGCCTGCCTGCGCGAGAAATGCAGTGGCCAGCAGCAGCACGGTTGAAGCCGACAGCTGTGCCGGCTTGGGAAGTGCCAGTTTTTCGATGATGAAGTTGCTGATCCAGGCGGGGTCCGACCAGGCCAGCCAGAGGCCGCAGGCGACAAACAGGGCGATCACGCCCATCAGGGCCGAGATCAGCATTTCCATCCGTCGGCTCAGCAGCCGGGCACGTTCGCGGGCAGCCTTCATTTCTTGCCTCTTCAAATTCTGTTTGCAAAAATTATCGTAAAACAATAAGTCGACACTGTCAAACAACCATATGGAGGCACTATGTCGGCTCAAGGACGTTCGATTGCGGCGCTGGCCGGGCTCTTGGCGCTGTCTGCCTGCGCCTCGCTCAACCCGATGGCGCTGACCAGGCTTGCCGGCCTTGACCCCCTGCAGATCGCGCCGGAGCAGATGAGCGTCGCAGCCGTCATGCCGGTTCCACTCAAGTTGCGGACAGGGATGTCGTGCTGCATTTCGCCATGGACGCGCCGCCTCCATATGGCCCGATCAACGAGAAGCTGCCGCTGGAGATCGTCGCCGGCGACAATGCGCCGGGGGTGTCGGCCAGTCCGTCCTTCGAGCGGGTCCAGGTTGCGCGTGTCGCTCAGGCCGACATGGCCCGGCTGGCCGCCGCGCAGGCGAAGGCGCGCGCTTTCAAGGCGACCGGCAGGAAGGACGGCAAGGGCAGCATTTCGGTGACGATCGCGGGTGGCTGCCGCGATGGCGCGATCAATCCTGGCGCGCTGGCGGTCGAGATCTTCATGCGCAGCAAGGCGGACGAGCAGTATTTCCTGGTGTCGTCGGTGAATCTGAGAAAATTGCTGTCCGACGACGCGATCGAGAAACTGCCCTTGTGCGAGCCAGGTAATGGCTGAGGTGCCGCCCGCCTGCGACGCATGGGTGCGCAGCGGGTTGTCGGAATCACGGTTTCAGGACTGCGCAGGGGTGCTGGAACGGCCCAATGCCCCGGCCGGTCGTGCTAAGGTGAGGCTTTACCGTTCAGCACAGCAGCAGTCATGACGCTACCGTCGCGGGGAAGGATGGTTTTCACGAGCGACGCTGCCATCTTCGAAATCTACGTCGCCGACGACGGCACCTGGACCGTGCTGATGTCGGAGGTCACGGGGCGCAGTTGCGTCCTCGCGGCCGGTGACGGCTGGGAGAGTTCAGTCGAGGACGCGCGGGAAACCAAACCCAGGCACTGATCGATCTGACGCGGCATTACCGCGTCGCCGCTGCTTCGGCGTGGGCGCGCAGCATGGCCATCAGCCGCTCGGCTTCCTGGGCGGCGCCCTCCTCGTCATGCTCGAGGATGGACCGGATCAGCGCGACGTGGTGCTCGGCAGAGGCTGCGAGGCCGGTGTCGCGCTGGTAGCGGAACCAGAAACGGCGACTGTGGGTCTGCAGGGGTGCTGCGAGGCGGGCGGCAAAGTCGTTGTCGGCGGCAAGGGCGAGCGCCTCGTCGAGCGCCTTGTCGGCCGCAAGGAAGCCGAGCACATCGGCGGCGATCACCGCCTTCTGCATTGCAAGGGCTGCTGCGTGGAACTGATTGGCTGCGTCACGGGTGACGAAGCGCGCTGCCGAGCGCGCCAGCACGACCTCGATGCCACGGCGCGCGTCGAGCACGCGCAGCCAGTCGCCAGGGTGCAGCGGCGCAATTGCCAGGCCGGCGCGTGGCCTGATCTCGACAAGTCCTTCCCAGGCCAGGCGCTGGATCGCCTCACGCACAGGCGTGCGACCGAGGCCGAGCCTGTCGATCAGCGAGCCTTCGGTGGCGACGGTGCCAGGGGCGAGTTCAAGGGTCACGATGAGCCGTTCGAGCTCGTGGTAGGCTCGTGTCGCAGCCGGTTCCAGTTTCTCAGCTTGCATGACCGAATCTCTTGAAAGCGAAATGATATATTTTTGATATATCAGATGCGATTGCCGATTGACAATGTTGGCCGCCTTGTCATATATCACTGATATATCAGACGGAGAAAGCGCCATGTGGGCCGGAGTCATCCCAGCAGTCACCACCAAATTCACGGCGGACGATCGCCTCGACCATGCCGAAATGGAGCGCTGCTTCGCGCTGCAGATGGAGGCTGGATGCGACGGCCTGATCGTCGCCGGCTCGCTCGGCGAGGGCCCGATGCTCTCGCATGACGAAAAGATCGAAGTGCTGAAGACGGCTCAGAAGGTTGCCGCCGGCAAGCCGGTACTTCTGACCGTCAACGAGGCCGGCACCCGCGAGGCGGCGGCTGTCGCCAAGCGCGCCGCAAAGGAAGGCGCTTCCGGCCTGATGGTCGTGCCGAGCCCGATCTACCACACCAATCCGGAAGAGACAGTCGCGGCCCTTCGCGCCGTGGCCGAGGCCGGCGACCTGCCGGTCATGATCTATTCCAACCGCCTCGCCTACCGCGTCGACGTCACCGTCGACCAGATGGAGGAGCTGGCTTCCGACAAGCGCTTCGTCGCCGTCAAGGAATCGTCCGACGACATCCGCCGCTCGACCCAAATCATCAACCGCCTGGGCAACCGCTACGATCTGTTCACCGGCGTCGACAACCTTGCTTTCGAGGCGCTGTCGGTCGGCGCCATCGGCTGGGTCGCAGGCCTCGTCGTCGCCTTCCCGCGCGAGACTGTCGCCATCTACCAGCTGATGAAACAGGGTCGGCGTGAAGAGGCGCTCGCCATCTACCGCTGGTTCCGCCCGCTGCTCGACCTCGACGTGTCGACCTATCTTGTCCAGAACATCAAGCTTGCCGAGGTGCTGGCGATCGGCTCAAACGACCGCGTGCGCATGCCGCGCAAGCCGCTGTCGGGCGAGCGTCGCAATGCAGTCGAGAAGATCATCAAGGACGCGTTGGAAGTTCGACCCAAGCTGCCGTCGTTCTGAGTGCATGGCTCGAAAATCGGGATCGATTTTCGGGCGGGAGCATGCACCAATTCGACAAGCTGCGGCGTCGCTTCACATGGACGGCGACGCTGCAGGCGAGGGGAGCCGGGGGAGACGCAAGGCATGAGTGCAGCCGTCGACGAGATCGACATCGCCATCATCGGCGCCGGCATCGTCGGCATCGCGGCAGCTGCCTATCTCGCCGAAGCCGGGCGTAAGGTGACGGTCTTCGACCGTACAGGCGTCTGTGAGGAAACCAGCTCCGGCAATGCCGGGGCCTTTGCTTTCTCCGATGTCCTGCCGCTTGCCCACAAGGGCATGATGCGCAACGTGCCGAAATGGCTGGCCGACCCGCTTGGCCCGCTCACCATTCCGCCTGCCTATCTGCCGAAACTGGCGCCATGGCTTTTCCTCTTCTGGCGTGCCGGGGCGCCCGCCAACTACGAGGCGAGCCTTGCCGCACAAGCCGGGCTGATGAAGCTCGCCGAGCAGGAGTGGGCCTTGCTGATGGCGCGCTCCGGCACCGGCTCGATGCTGCGCGAGGACGGTTCGCTCGAGCTCTACGAGAGCGAGGCGGAGTTCAAGGCGGCGCTGCCGAGCTGGGCCGCGCGTGATCGCTTCAGCATTTCCTATCAGCACCTCGAGAAACGCGAGTTCGCCGGCTATCAGCCTGGGCTGGCCGATCGCTTTACACGCGGCACCTTCGTGCCCGGCTGGAAGACGGTGTCAGACCCGAAGGACCTCGGCAAGGCGATCTGGCGCCATGCCGAGGCCGGCGGCGCTTCCTTCGTCAAGGGCGATGTCGGGCTCGTCAGGCTGGCCGGCGACCGCATCCTGATCCAGCTCAAACAGGGCCGCACACTGTTCGCCCGCCAGGTGCTGATCGCAGCCGGAGCCTGGTCGCATCTGCTGGCACGTCAGCTTGGAGATGTCATCCCGCTTGAAACCGAGCGCGGCTACAACACCACGCTCCCCACCAGTGCTTTCGATGTAAAGCGGCAGCTGATCTTCTCTGGCCATGGCTTCGTCATTACGCCGCTCGCCACCGGCCTGCGCGTCGGCGGCGCGGTGGAGCTTGGGGGCATTTCGCGGGCGCCAAACTATGCCCGCTCGAAGGCGATGCTGGCAAAGGCGCGAAAGTTCCTGCCCGGGCTCGACTCGTCTGGCGGGCGCGAATGGATGGGCTTCCGACCGTCGCTGCCCGACTCACTTCCGGTCATCGGCGGCTCGCGCAGCCACCCCAATGTCCACTACGCTTTCGGCCATGGCCATCTCGGCCTGACCCAGGCGGCGGCCACCGGCCGGTTGGTGCGCGACCGCATGCTCGGGCAAAAGACGCCTCTCGATCTCACCCCCTTTTCCGCCCAACGTTTCTGACGCAAGGTATCTGCATGGCGCGCCATTCCTTTTTCTGTATCGACGGCCACACCTGCGGCAATCCTGTGCGGCTGGTGGCAGGCGGCGGTCCCCGCCTCGAAGGCTCGACGATGATGGAGCGGCGAGCGCATTTCCTCGCCGAATACGACTGGATCCGTACCGGGCTGATGTTCGAGCCGCGCGGCCATGACGTGATGTCAGGCTCGATCCTCTATCCGCCGACGCGCGAGGATTGCGACATAGCCATCCTGTTCATCGAGACCTCGGGCTGCCTGCCGATGTGCGGCCACGGCACCATCGGCACGGTGACGATGGCGATCGAGCACGGTTTGATCAAGCCGAAGACGCCGGGTACGCTGCGCCTCGACACGCCGGCTGGCCTCGTGATTGCCGAGTACAGGCAGGTCGGCGATTATGTCGAGGAAGTGCGCATCACCAACGTGCCGTCCTTCCTTCATGCCGAAGGGCTTTCGGTCGAATGCCCTGTACTCGGCGAGATCAGGGTCGACGTCGCTTATGGCGGAAATTTCTACGCCATCGTCGAGCCGCAGGAAAACTACCGCGACATGGCCGACTACACCGCCGGCGATTTTATCGCCTGGAGCCCTGTCGTGCGGCAGCGGCTGAACGAAAAATACCAGTTCGTGCATCCTGAAAATCCCGGCATCAACCGGCTGTCGCACATGCTGTGGACGGGTGCGCCGAAGCATGCCGAGGCGCATGCCCGCAACGCCGTCTTTTATGGCGACAAGGCCATCGACCGCTCGCCTTGCGGCACCGGCACGTCGGCGCGCATGGCGCAGCTTCATGGCAAGGGCAAGCTCAAGGCCGGCGACGATTTCGTGCACGAATCGATCATCGGTTCGCTGTTCAAGGGCCGGGTCGAACGCGAGGTCGAGGTGGCCGGCAAGAAGGCCATCATTCCCTCGATCGGGGGGTGGGCGCGGATGACTGGATTGAACACCATCTTCATCGACGATCGCGATCCGTTCGCGCATGGGTTCATAGTCAAATAGTCGTATGGCAGGGAGCTGGAGCAGCCAATATGTCTAGACATTCATAGGAAAGAGACCATCGGCAAGACGCAAGGAACTGTTGCGGTTACGTATCTTGGCGCTACATTCTTCGATATCGGCGCGCAAAATCACCGGAATCGGCAAAGACATTGCGTTGAGCCAATGATAGGTTTCGCGATAGTCCAGGGCCTGGACAACAAAAAACAGAGGCGGCGGAAAACGCTGTCCGGCAAGCCGCAACGGGTTGAAGAATCACGTTGCAATCCAGGCTCGAAACTTTAGGACTAGGGGAAATATCAAAAGGAATGCGTGCACGCGCGACATTCCAGGGGAGCCGCATCCATATGCAATATTTCGTCCAGCAGCTGGTCAATGGGCTGACGCTGGGGTCCATCTATGGCCTGATCGCGATCGGCTATACGATGGTCTACGGCATCATCGGCATGATCAATTTCGCCCATGGCGACATCTTCATGCTCGGGGCGTTTACCGCTCTGATCGTGTTCCTGATCCTGGGCGCCATGTTCTATTCGGTGCCGGTCGTCATCGCCCTGCTGATCATGATGGTCGTGGCGATGCTCCTGACCAGCCTCTACAACTGGACGATCGAAAAGGTGGCCTACAGGCCGCTGCGCGGATCTTTCCGCCTGGCGCCGCTGATCACCGCCATCGGCATGTCGATCGCGCTGTCCAACTTCGTTCAGGTCACCCAGGGTCCGCGCAACAAGCCGATCCCGCCAATGGTCAGCCAGGTCTACAATGTCGGCGGAATCTCGATCTCGCTGAAGCAGATCATCATCGTCGTGGTCACCGCCCTGCTGCTCGCTTTGTTCTGGTACCTCGTCAACAAGACCTCGCTCGGCCGCGCCCAGCGCGCCTGCGAGCAGGACCGCAAAATGGCGGCTTTGCTCGGCATCGACGTCGACCGCACCATCTCCATCACCTTCATCATGGGTGCAGCCCTTGCCGCCGTCGCCGGTACGCTGTTCCTCATGTATTACGGTGTCGTTGCCTTCTCCGACGGTTTCGTGCCCGGGGTCAAAGCCTTCACGGCGGCGGTGCTTGGCGGCATCGGCTCGTTGCCGGGAGCTGTCATTGGTGGCCTGATGATCGGCTTCATCGAAAGCATGTGGTCGGCCTACTTCTCGATCGACTACAAGGACGTTGCAGCGTTCTCGATCCTCGCCATCGTGCTCATCTTCCTGCCCTCCGGCATCCTTGGCCGGCCCGAAGTCGAGAAGGTCTGACAACATGGCCAATATCGCCCAAGCTTCACGCGAAGAGACCGCCAGCCCCTTGCAGCACGGCCTTCGCGAGGCCTTCTATGCGGGTATCATCGCGTTTGGCCTTTTCTTCCTCTTCATCGGCCTCAAGACCGACCAGAACATCAGCAACGAACTGGTCCTCGTTCCGCGCTGGGGCCTGCTTACCATCGTCGTCGGCCTGGTCATGCTCGGCCGCTTCCTCTACGTCGCCTATGCGCAGCCATTCATGGCACGGCAGAAGATCGTCGATGTCGCCAGCGGGCTGCTGCCCGACAGCGTGGCGACGCGGTTCTTCCGCTTGCCCTACTTCATTGGGGCGCTGGTCGTCGCAGCGGTGCTTCTGTTGTTCGCCGGCTCGCTTGACGGGATTTTCGGTTCCGGCCTGGCTGGTTACCTGCGCTTCTTCCGTGCGCTGGCGATCATCTATGCGCTGGCCTCGGTGCTGTTCTACTTCCGCGCCTTCATCCATAACCACTTTTCGGCCCTCGGCGTCGGCGTCCTGATCGCCTATCCAATCGTTGTCGTGCTGATCCTCGCGCTCTTGACGGGGTCGATGGCTGGCGGCTTCCAGGGTTCGCTCAAGTGGGTCGACAATTTCGGCATCCAGATCCTGATCTACGTCATGCTGGCCTGGGGCCTGAACATTGTTGTCGGTCTCGCCGGGCTGCTCGATCTTGGCTACGTCGCCTTCTACGCCGTCGGCGCCTATGCCTATGCGCTTTTGGCAACACAGCTCGGCTGGTCGTTCTGGATCCTGCTGCCGGTGGCCGGCATCATGGCCGCCTTCTGGGGCGTCATCCTCGGTTTCCCGGTGCTGCGGCTTCGAGGCGACTATCTGGCGATCGTCACGCTCGCCTTCGGTGAGATCATCCGCCTCGTGCTGATCAATTGGCGCGAAGTCACCAACGGTGCTGCCGGCATCTCCGGCATCCCGAAGGTCAGCTTCTTCGGGCTGATGTCGTTCAACGTCTCCGATCCCAACTACATCGCCAAGGTGCTCGGCATTGCCCAGTCCGGCGCCTACTACAAGATCTTCCTCTACTACCTCATCCTTGGCCTGGCGCTGCTGACTGCCTTCGTCACCATCCGCCTGCGCCGCATGCCGGTCGGCCGCGCCTGGGAAGCGCTGCGCGAGGACGAGATCGCTTGCCGTTCGCTCGGCATCAACACCACCACCACCAAGCTCACCGCCTTTGCGACAGGCGCCATGTTCGGCGGTTTCGCCGGTTCGTTCTTCGCCGCGCGCCAGGGCTTCGTGTCGCCTGAATCCTTCGTCTTCCTGGAATCGGCGATCATCCTGGCTATCGTGGTGCTCGGCGGCATGGGGTCGCTGGTCGGCATCGCGGTCGCGGCCGCGGTGATGATCGGCGGCACCGAGATCCTGCGCGAGATGGAGTTCCTCAAGCACGTCTTCGGGCCGGACTTCACGCCTGAGCTTTACCGCATGCTGCTGTTTGGCATGGCGATGGTCATCGTGATGCTGTGGAAGCCGCGAGGTTTCGTCGGCAGCCGCGAACCCACGGCCTTCCTGCATGAACGAAAAGCTGTCTCCAGTTCCTTCACCAAGGAAGGACACGGCTGATGAACGCGAGCGCATCCATGAGCAAGCCGATCCTTCAGGTCGAGCATCTGTCGATGAAATTCGGTGGCCTTGTGGCCATCGGCGACCTGTCCTTTGAGGCCAAGCGCGGGGAAATCACCGCGCTGATCGGCCCGAACGGTGCCGGCAAGACCACGGTCTTCAACTGCATTACGGGTTTCTACAAGCCGACCGAAGGCATGATCCGGTTCAACGGCCGCGAAGGCGGGGAATTCCTGCTTGAGCGCATGCCGGACTTCCAGATCACGGCCAAGGCCAAGGTCGCGCGTACGTTCCAGAACATCCGGCTATTTTCGGGCATGACGCTGCTTGAGAATCTTCTGGTCGCCCAGCACAACAAGCTGATGAAGGCCTCCGGATTTACCGTCATGGGCCTGGTCGGCCTTGGCGGCTACCGCAGGGCGTCGGCTGAATCAGTCGAGCTTGCCAAGCATTGGCTCGAAAAGGCCGAGCTGCTCGACCGTGCCGACGATCCGGCGGGCGATCTTCCCTATGGCGCACAACGCCGCCTCGAGATTGCGCGCGCCATGTGTACCGGGCCCGAGCTGCTTTGCCTCGACGAGCCGGCGGCCGGCCTCAACCCTAAAGAGTCGCTGGCGCTCAATACGCTGCTCAACGACATCAAGGACAACACCGGCACTTCGATCCTGCTCATCGAGCACGACATGTCGGTGGTCATGCAGATTTCCGACCATGTCGTGGTGCTGGAATACGGCCGCAAGATTTCCGATGGCGACCCGATGTCGGTCAGGACGGATCCGAAGGTCATTGCCGCCTATCTCGGCGTTGACGACGAAGAGGTTTCCAACGTTCTGGTCGAGGTTGGCGACGAGCAGGTCATCGAAGAGCTCGAAGGCATGCCGGATCCGGCCCATGGACCTGGTTCGTCTTCGTCGATGATGGCCGGACCGGTAAGCGACACCATTGGCCACAGCGATGGTCATGGCGAAGTCGTCTCGGTCTCCAAGGGCGCATCGAAAGCCAGTCAGGTTGAAGCGCAGGCTGCCAGAGCAGCCGCCGCGTCTGCAAGCCAGGTGGCTCCCGCCAGAAAGGCGCCGAAGGCCAAGCCTGCGGCGGCACCAGCCGTGGGATTGATGTCTGCGCCGGTCAAGCCTGCGCCCAAGGCGGCAGCCGGCAAGGCATCAGCCGCTGCCAAGGTGGTGGCAAAGGCTGAGACGAAGCCTGCGGCCAAGGCAAGCAGGCCTGCGGTCGTGAAAGAGGCGGTCAAACCCGCGGCCAAGGCAGCGCCGGCACCTGCAAAGCAAGTCGCCAGGGCGGATGCGCCGAAGGCTGCTGCCAAGACAACGACCAAGGCCCCGGCGAAGGCTGCTCCGGCAGCCAAGCCAGCCGCTGTATCGGCCAAGCCGGTTGCCAAAGCCACGACCGCTGCGAAGCCGACCGGCACGGCCACGCCGCCGGCGAAACCGGCTGCCAAGGCGACACCAGCCGCAAAACCTGCTGCCAAGACAGCAAAGGTCGTAAAGTCTGCAGGCACGGCCACGCCGGCACCAAAGGGCAGCGCCAAGCCTGCTCCGGCTGCCAAGCCAGCGGTTGCCAAAGCCGAAATGAAGACGCCGACAAAACCGGCACCAACGGCTGCGGCAAAGGCACCCGCCAAGCCGGTTGCGAAGGCTGCGGCCAAGGCTGTGGCAACACCGGCCGCCAAACCTGCGACGTCAGCGCCCAAACCGGCTGCCGCCAAGCCGGCGGCGTCCAAACCTGCCGCCGCGAAGCCCTCAGCTCCGAAGACCATCTCCAACGTACTTGCCGCTCCGCGTGGCGGCGTTGCCGACCGGCTCATCGCGATCAAGGGTATCGGGCCGGTCAACGAGAAGAAGCTCAACGAGCACGGTATCTTCCATTTCGACCAGGTGGCGGCGTGGAAGAAGTCGGACATCGCGGCGGCTGAGGCCTATCTCGCCTTTGACGGCCGCATCGAACGGGAAGACTGGGTGGGGCAGGCCAAGGCGCTGGCGCGTGAAGCGGCCAAGCCGGCGAAAGCCAAGCGCGGAGGTGGCAAGTGACGGCGGCTAAGACCTTGCTCGACATCAAAGGTGTCGAGACCTACTACGGCAACATCCGCGCCCTCAGCGGCGTCGACGTCGCTGTCAATGAAGGCGAGATCGTCGCGCTGATCGGTGCTAACGGCGCTGGCAAGTCGACGCTGATGATGACCATTTTCGGCACACCAAGGGCGCGCCGCGGCACCATCACCTTCGCCGGAACCGACATCACCGACATGCCGACGCACGAGATCGCGAGGTTGCGCATTGCGCAATCGCCCGAGGGTCGGCGCATCTTCCCGCGCATGACTGTGATGGAAAATCTGCAGATGGGCGCAAGCCTCGACAACCTCAAATACTATGATGAGGACGTCGAGAAGGTGTTCACGCTGTTTCCACGTCTCAAGGAGCGCATCGGCCAGCGCGGCGGCACGCTTTCGGGCGGAGAACAGCAGATGCTGTCGATCGGCCGCGCGCTGATGGCTCGACCCAAGCTGCTGCTGCTCGACGAGCCTTCGCTCGGTCTGGCGCCGCTGATCGTGAAGCAGATCTTCGACGCCATCCGCGAGCTCAACCGCACCCAAGGGCTGACCGTGTTCCTTGTCGAGCAGAACGCCTTCGGCGCGCTCAAGCTCGCCACCCGTGGCTACGTCATGGTCAATGGCCTGGTCACGATGAGCGGCACCGGCAAGGACCTGCTCGCCAATCCCGAGGTTCGCGCAGCCTATCTCGAAGGCGGCCGCCACTAGGAGACATCATCATGCACGGCATTCTCTACGAGGAAGCCTCGATCTGGCAGTTCCTGTTCGTCAGCTGCCTGCTGGGTGGATGGGCTGCCTGGATGACGGGACGCGCCTGCGCCCAGACCTGGCGCAGCTATCCGCAGCTCGTGCTCTACATTCTGGGGCTTGGGCTGGGTGTCCGCTTCATCCACCACGCGCTGTTCGAGGGCACCATGTTCTCGCTGCAGTACTATATCGTCGACACCATCATCCTGCTGGTGTTTGCAACGCTTGGTTATAAATACACCCGCACCAATCAGATGGTGAGGCAATACCACTGGCTCTATGAAAAGGCGTCGCCACTTTCTTGGCGCGCCAAGTCTTGAGGGGTTCCTAACGCGCCAATTCGCCAATGAATCGGCGTGACAACTGCCGGAAAATCGGCAAACTCACCTTTCTGCGATATGGGTGGGCATCGCATGAAAGAACATCCACGCTCACTCAATTAATGGGAGTGTTTCAATGAAAAAGTCACTTTTGTCGGCTGTTGCACTGACCGCGCTTGTGGCGTTCAGCGGCAGCGCATGGGCCGATATCATTGTTGGCGTCGCTGGCCCGATCACCGGCCCGAACGCAGCCTTCGGAGCACAGCTCCAGAAGGGTGCCGAGCAGGCGGTTGCCGACATCAACGCTGCAGGCGGCATCAACGGCGAGCAGATCAAGCTGGTGGTCGGCGACGACGTTTCCGATCCGAAGCAGGGCATCTCGGTCGCCAACAAGTTCGTCGCTGACGGCGTCAAGTTCGTGGTCGGCCACTTCAACTCGGGCGTCTCGATTCCGGCCTCGGAAGTCTACGCCGAGAACGGCATCCTCGAAGTCACCCCGGCAGCGACCAACCCGCAATTCACCGAGCGCGGCCTGTGGAACACCTTCCGCACCTGCGGCCGTGACGACCAGCAGGGCGCCATCGCCGGCGCATATCTGGCTGAGAAGTTCAAGGACGCCAAGATCGCGGTGATCCACGACAAGACCCCCTATGGTCAGGGTCTGGCTGACGAAACCAAGAAGGCGATGAACGCTGCCGGCCTGACCGAGGTCATGTACGAAGGCGTAAACATCGGCGACAAGGATTTCTCGGCGCTGATCGGCAAGATGAAGGAAGCCGGCGTCTCGATCATCTATTGGGGCGGCCTGCACACCGAAGCCGGCCTGATCATCCGTCAGACGGCTGACCAGGGCCTCAAGGCGAAGCTGGTTTCGGGCGATGGCATCGTTTCGAACGAACTCGCCTCGATCGCTGGTGACGCGGTTGCGGGTACCCTCAACACCTTCGGTCCCGATCCGACCCTGAACCCGACAAACAACGCGCTGGTCGAGAAGTTCCGTGCTGCCGGCTTCAACCCCGAAGCCTACACCCTCTACTCCTACGCTGCGATGCAGGTCATTGCCGAAGCTGCCAAGAAGGCCGGTTCGGTCGATCCCCAGGAAGTGGCCAAGGCGATGAAGGCCAACACTTTCCCGACCGTGCTCGGCGAGATGGGCTTCGACGAGAAGGGTGACCCGAAGCTGCCCGGCTACATCATGTATGAATGGGTCAAGGGCGACGACGGCAAGTACACCTACAAGCCGCAGAAGTAATTTCAGCACCTTTTGCTGAAACGAGATGCCCGGCGCTTTGCGCCGGGCATTTTTTTGTGCCGTGGAAAAATACCTGGCTGACCTCACGGAAATTAAATCGATTTAAGGGCGTGCGTTTTCGGTTGCACCGCAGCATTTTCCCGCTAATCATTCGCCGCCTCTTAAATATCCGGTTCCCTGGAGCGTATTCGTGCCGATCAGCAAGATCCTCGTCGCCAACCGATCAGAAATTGCCATCCGCGTCTTCCGCGCGGCCAATGAGCTGGGGCTCAAAACCGTGGCGATCTGGGCCGAAGAGGACAAATACTCGCTGCATCGCTTCAAGGCGGACGAATCCTACCAGGTTGGCCGCGGCCCCCATCTCTCCAGAGACATGGGGCCGATCGAAAGCTACCTGTCGATCGAAGAGATCATCCGGGTCGCCCGGCTGTCGGGCGCCGATGCGATCCATCCTGGCTACGGCCTGCTCTCGGAGAGCCCTGAATTCGCCGACGCCTGCGCCGAAAATGGCATCACCTTCATTGGACCCAAGCCCGAGACCATGCGTCGGCTTGGCAACAAGGTGGCGGCGCGCAACCTCGCCATCGAAGTCGGCGTGCCGGTGATCCCGGCGACCGACCCGCTGCCCGACGACATGGACGAGGTCAAGAAACTCGCCGCAGAGGTTGGCTATCCGGTCATGCTCAAGGCGTCATGGGGCGGTGGCGGCCGTGGCATGCGCGCCATCCGCAGTGAGGCCGATCTCGCCCGAGAGGTGACCGAGGGCAAGCGTGAAGCCAAGGCGGCCTTCGGCAAGGACGAGGTCTATCTCGAAAAGCTCATCGAGCGTGCCCGCCATGTCGAAGTCCAGGTGCTGGGCGACACGCATGGCAACGCCGTGCATCTGTTCGAGCGCGACTGCTCGATCCAGCGCCGAAACCAGAAGGTCGTCGAGCGCGCGCCGGCACCCTACCTCAGCGAAGAGCTTCGCCAGGAACTGTGCGGTTATGCCCTCAAGCTCGCCAGAGACACCGCCTATGTCGGCGCGGGTACGGTCGAGTTCCTGCAGGATGCCGACACTGGCAAGTTCTACTTCATCGAGGTCAACCCGCGCATCCAGGTCGAGCATACCGTCACCGAACAGGTGACCGGCATCGACATCGTCAAGGCGCAGATACATATCCTCGACGGCTTCGCCATCGGCACGCCGGAATCGGGCGTACCTGCTCAGGCGGACATCCGCCTCAACGGCCATGCCCTGCAGTGCCGCATCACGACCGAGGATCCGGAGCAGAACTTCATCCCCGATTATGGCCGCATCACCGCCTATCGCGGCGCCACCGGCTTCGGCATCCGCCTCGACGGTGGCACGGCCTATTCGGGCGCGGTCATCACCCGCTTTTACGATCCACTGCTGGAGAAGGTCACCGCTTGGGCGCCAAACCCGGTCGAGGCGATCGCCCGCATGCACCGGGCACTGCGCGAGTTCCGCATTCGCGGTGTTGCCACCAACCTGACCTTCCTCGAAGCGATCATCACGCATCCGGCCTTCCGCGACAATTCCTACACGACCAAGTTCATCGACTCGACGCCTGAGCTGTTCGCGCAGGTCAAGCGCCAGGACCGCGCCACCAAGCTGCTCAACTACCTCGCCGACGTCACCGTCAATGGCCATCCGGAGACGCGCGGCCGTGCTGCACCCAACCCGGAGGCAGCGGCACCTGTCGTGCCGTGGTTCACCGGCCCGATCCCCGACGGCACCAGACAGAAGCTCGACCAACTCGGTCCGGAAAAGTTTGCGGCCTGGATGCGGGCGCAGAAGCAGGTGCTGATCACCGACACGACGATGCGTGACGGCCACCAGTCGCTGCTGGCGACGCGGGTGCGCACCCACGACATCGCCAAGATCGCCGGTACCTATGCCCGTGCGCTGCCGCAACTTCTGTCGCTCGAATGCTGGGGCGGTGCGACATTCGACGTCGCCATGCGCTTCCTGACGGAGGATCCGTGGGAGCGCTTGTCGAAGGTTCGTCAGGCAGCGCCCAACATCCTGCTGCAGATGTTGCTGCGCGGCGCCAACGGCGTCGGCTACACCAACTATCCAGACAATGTCGTGCAGCATTTCGTCCGTCAGGCGGCATCAGGCGGAGTCGACCTGTTCCGCGTCTTCGACTGCCTGAACTGGGTCGAGAACATGCGCGTGTCGATGGATGCCGTTGGCGCCGAGGGCAAGCTCTGCGAAGCCGCGATCTGCTACACCGGCGACATTCTCGACCCGAACAGGGCGAAGTACGACCTCAAATACTACGCCAGCCTTGCCAAGGAACTTGAGGCGGCAGGCGCCCATATCATCGCCGTCAAGGACATGGCGGGCCTGCTCAAGCCGGCTGCGGCGCGCGTGCTTTTCAAGGCCCTGCGCGAGGCCACCGACCTTCCGATCCACTTCCACACCCACGACACGTCGGGCCTGTCGGCGGCGACCGTGCTGGCGGCGGTCGAGAGCGGCGTCGATGCCATTGATGCGGCAATGGATGCCTTCTCCGGCAACACCTCCCAGCCTTGCCTGGGCTCGATCGTCGAAGCCTTGCGCGGTTCGGATCGCGATCCCGGCCTTGCACCGGAGTGGATCCGCCGCATCTCGTTCTATTGGGAAGCCGTCCGCAACCAGTATGCGGCCTTCGAGAGCGACCTGAAGGGACCGGCATCCGAAGTCTACCTGCACGAAATGCCGGGCGGCCAGTTCACCAATCTCAAGGAACAGGCGCGCTCGCTCGGCCTGGAGACCCGCTGGCACGAGGTGGCGCAGGCCTATCACGACGTCAACCTGATGTTCGGCGACATCGTCAAGGTGACACCGTCGTCCAAGGTGGTCGGCGACATGGCGCTGATGATGGTCAGCCAGGAGTTGACCGTTGCTGACGTCGAGAACCCGGCCAAGGACATCGCTTTCCCGGACTCGGTGGTGTCGATGCTGCGCGGCGATCTCGGCCAGTCGCCGGGCGGTTGGCCGTCGGCACTTCAGAAGAAGGTGCTGAAGGGTGAGACGCCGATCACGGCGCGTCCCGGCTCGCTGCTCAAGCCAGCCGATCTCAAGGCAAATCGCAAGGAGATTGAAACAAAACTCGGTCGCAAGCTGTCCGAGGACGAGTTTGCCTCCTGGTTGATGTACCCGAAGGTCTTCACCGACTTCGTCGGCGCGCAGGAAAATTACGGCCCGGTCAGCGTGCTGCCGACGCCGGTCTATTTCTACGGCATGCAGCCCGAGGACGAGGTTTTCGTCGACATCGAGAAGGGCAAGACACTGGTCATCCGCTGCCTCGCTGTCGGCGACGTCGACGAGAAGGGCATGGTGACGGTGTTCTTCGAGCTCAACGGCCAGCCGCGCCGCGTCAAGGTGCCGGACCGTGCCCATGGCGCGTCTGCGTCCAAGGCACGGCGCAAGGCCGAAGCTGGCAACGACGCCCATGTCGGTGCGCCGATGCCGGGGGTCGTCTCGACGCTGGCGGTTACCGCCGGCCAGCCGATCAAGGCCGGCGACGTGCTGCTGTCCATCGAAGCGATGAAGATGGAAACGGCACTGCATGCCGAACGCGACGGCACGATTGCCGAGGTGCTGGTGCGAGCCGGCGACCAGATCGACGCCAAGGACCTTTTGATCGTCTACGGCTGAGCACGGGCAGGGTCGCGGGCTCAGAACAGCCCCTGACCCGCCTTTGCTTCTTCCGCCACGGTGCGGCGGATCAGGTTCTTGTACATGTAGCCGCGCTGGCCCTTGTAGACGACCGTGCACCAGTTGCAGTCGACCTCGGCTTCGATCTCGGCATTGGCCGGGACGACGACGATCACCTTGGCTTCGTCGGCAGGTCCGTCACGCAGGTTGGCGTATTTGACCACCTTTGCCGGGCGCAGGTCCGGAAGCGGGCCGGTGGTCGCCTGGGCGGCAGTGGCGGTTGCGCCGTCGATCATGCCGGTCTGCTGCTCAAGCATCGCCACTTCGGTTTCGGTCTCCGCCACCTGCACGTCGATCGAACCGCGCAGCCCTTCCGTCGCGATCGCCGTGGTCGCAGCCGGATCAGGCCCCTGGTCGGCTGTCGCTGAGGGCAATGGTGTTGCGATATCCTCGCCGCGCTCATCCGGGCCGATAGCTGCTGTCGGTGCGGATTTTTCGAAGCGGCCGGTTGCGGGTGCGGCGGCTGGTGCTGTCAGGAGTGGCGCCTGTGCCGGCGCTTGGGCTGCTGTAGCCGGTGCGGCTGCCGGTTGAACGGCAGCCGTTGCGATCGGCTTTACTTCCTCTGCCGTGACTTCCACGCCGGCGGTCTTGGTTTCGAGGCGCGGTGGAAGGACGGCTGCGGTCTCGATCGGGTCGGGCTCGTCGCTGCTGGTGAACCCGAAGGCGACGATGACGATCGCCAACACCGCAGCGGCGCCAAGCAAGGCGATCTCGAGCTTTGACAGATGCAGCCGGGGCAGGCGGGCGGCGATGCCGCTTAAGCTTAATATGCCGGCGCGCCGGAAGGCTGGGGTATTCATGGTACAAGACTCCACAATGGTACTACCCCGGCGACAATGCCGAAGCCGACCCCCAACCCCGATTTGGCATGCAACGCTTCGAAACGATTGCGAGCGTGGAGTGTGTTGCCCGTCCCGCCGCAGTTTCCAAGCGTCTGAGCTAGCCCAGCTATTCGACGGAATTCGGGCAATCGTTAACCTTTGTTACCGTTCTGGCCCAATGCTTGCGGCAAGAGTTGTCTTGACGTGCTTTTCAATCGATTTAAAAGTGCAGATGGAGTGATCCAGCGCGGCCGACTCGCACGGTGACCGGTCACTTTTTGAATCCGGCGATCACGGCAGGTTGAAATCGATTTCAGCTGTCCGGGAGCCGTGTTAGGAGTTGCGCTCGATGAGCACGCAAGACGCCACCCCGACATCCGCCAACGCCTCGGCCCGATGGGCCGTTGCAGCTGCATTCTTCATGAACGGCTTCATGACCGGAAGCTGGGCGCCGCAGATTCCGCTGCTGGTTACCCGGCTCGGCATCAGCGAGTTCGTGCTCGGCCTGCTGATCCTTGTGTTCGGCATTGGTGCACTGACGGCGATGCCGTTCTCCGGCTACCTGATGACCAAGCGCGGCTCGCGTCCTGTTGTGATCGGTTTCGCCTGGATCCTGGTATTCGCATTGCTGCTGGTGGCGCTGGCGCCCAACGTCTGGCTGACCGCGGTGACGATGTACATCTTCGGCGCTACGACAGGGGCCATGGATGTCGCCATGAACGCCAATGCTGTCGCGGTGGAAAAGCGGTTGTCGCGCGCGATCATGTCCTCGTCGCACGGCTTCTGGAGCCTCGGCGGCTTCGTCGGTGGCGGGCTTGGCGGCATCGCCATCCAGCAATTCGGGCATCTGCCGCACGCCATGTTCGTCACGGTTGTCGCCGCCGCCATGACCGCCTTTGCCCTGCGCTATCTGATCGAGGACAAGCCGGTTGCGCATGAGCACCGTCATTTCCGCATGCCGCGTCTTGCGGCAATCTATCTTGTCGGCCTGATGGCGCTGTTCTCGATGATCCCGGAAGGTGCCGTGCTCGACTGGGCGGCATTGTATCTCAAGCAGGAGCTCGGAGCCGACATCGCCACCGCCGGCTTTGCCTTTGCCGCCTTCTCCGGCATCATGGCGCTGATGCGGTTCCTGGGCGACGGCGTACGCAACCGCTTCGGCGCGGTCAACACCCTGCGCGTCTCGGCGCTGGTCGCCGCTGCCGGCATGCTGGCGGCAGGCCTCGCCCCCAATCCGTGGATTGCCATCGCTGCCTTTGCGATGTGCGGACTGGGTGTCGCCAACATGGTGCCGATCGCCTTTTCCGCCGCCGGCAACCAGCCTGGCGTGGTGCCGAACATCGGCATGAGTGTCGTCACCACGATGGGCTATTCAGGCATCCTGGTGGCGCCGTCGGCTATCGGCTTCGTCGCCGGCCATACCGGTTTCGCGCCGGTTTTCGTCACACTGTCGGGATTGCTGCTTGTGGTGTCGGTGATGGCCGGCCTTGCCCGCCATGCAGACTTCAGGGCCGTGGCTCAAACGGCGCCGGCGGAATAGCGCTTCAGCTCTTCGTTCAGGAAGTCGGCGACGCGGCGGATGCGGACGCTTGCGCGCACGTCGCGATGCATGGCGAGCCAGACCGGCAGCACAGGCAATGGCAGGTCGGGCAGGACGATCTCCAGCCCGGGCTCGCGACGGATCAGCGGCGACTGGGCCACGCCTATGCCGTTGCCGGCCCGCACGGCTTCCCAGAGCACGATGTGGTTGTCGGAGCGGAAGCGAAAGGCATGCCGCGTCATTTCAGGGTAGAACCTTTCAAGGCCGCGGATCATCTCGTCGCTGCGGTCGAAGCCGATCAGGTGGTGCTGCTGCAAATCCTCCGGATGCTGCGGCCGGCCGCGGCGATCTAGATAGGTCGAGGTCGCACACATGTGTAGCGCGATGTCGGTGACCTTGCGGGCCACCAGTTCGTTCTGGGCCGGCTGCACCATGCGGATCGCGATGTCGGCGTCGCGGCGCAAAAGGTTCTCGACCTGGTTGGATGCGACGACCTCAACCTCGATGCCGGGCTCTTCCACTCCAAGGCGCGCCAGCATCGCAGGCAGGACATGGGCGGCCACCATTTCACTCGCCGCGATCCGGACGGTGCCTTCAATCGCTTCCACCGCGCCCAGGGCGAGCCGCGCAAATGAAATTGCCTGTTCGCTGACGGCGCGGCCTCGCTCGAACAGCAGGCTGCCGGCCTCCGTCAGCAGATAGCCTTGGCGGCCGCGCCGGAACAGCGTGACGTCGAGCGCCTGTTCGAGCTCGGATATATGACGGCCGAGCGTCGGCTGGCTGGAGCCCAAGCTGCGCGCGGCCGCCGACAGGCTGCCGGTTTCGGCGACTGCTACAAAGCTGCGGATCAAGTTCCAGTCGAGCTCATTCATATTCAAAATTGAATATCGATTTGCCACTTCCAGTCAATTTATTTCCCGAAATGAATGGACGACATTGCGGTCACACAACAAGAGTGACTGACATGACCAAGATCGCAATATTGGGTGCCCGCGGCCGGCTCGGCCGCGCCGTCGCCAAGGCCTTTCTCGATGCCGGCTACGAGGTGAGGGCCATCACCCGCGACGGCAAGCTGCCCACTGAACTGCTCGGTGCGGAGGCGTTCGCTGCCGATGCGCTCGACCGACAGTCGCTTGTCGCCGCCACCGGCGGGATAGATATCGTCTTCAACGGTCTGAGCCCCGTCTACTCGGACTGGAGCTCGGTGCTGCCGATGGCCGAAAATGTGATGGCTGCGTGCCACGCCAACGGCGCGCTGCACATGGCAGCAGGCACCGTCTACAATTTCGGCTCGCCAATGCCCGCTGTCATATCAGAGGACACGCCGCAGCGACCGACGACCGAGAAAGGTCGCATCCGGACGGAGCAGGAGCAGCTTTACCGGCGCGAGGCCGATGCCGGCCGGGTTCGCACTGTCCTGCTGAGGGCCGGCGACTTCTTCGGCGGCAAGGGCACCGGCTCCTGGTTCGACCTGGTGATCGCGTCCAAGCTGACCAAGGGTGTCTACACCGCGCCTGGTCCCGTCGAACTGGTGCACGCCTGGGCCTACTTGCCCGATCTCGCCAGGACATTCGTGGCGCTGGCTGAAAAGCGTGGTGAACTCGGCGCTTATGAGAGCTTCAACCTTCCCGGCCATTCCCTGACCGATCTCGAGATCAAGGCGGCGATGGAGCGGGTCATGGGCCGCAAGCTCAAGCTTGCCAGCATGCCGTGGTGGGTGCTGCGCGCCGGCAGCCCGTTCGTTGCGATGTGGAAAGCGATCGTGTCGATGTCTTACCTGCGCTTCGAACCCCATCAGCTGGTCTCGACACGGCTGGAGACGATGCTGGGGCAAATCCCGCACACGCCGCTTGATGAAGCGGTGAAAGGCGCGCTCGACGATCTCGATTTTGCTCTCCTCCAGGCTTGAGGCGGCGGCCTGAGACCTTTCGGCTTCCAGGCGTTGACAGTGCATGGGATAGTTGACGTCTGGAGGGCATTGGATGAGCGCGTTGACCGGTATCGCCCTGATGCTTTCAGCGCAGTTCGCAGCAACGCCGGCCTTGTCCGATGCGCTTGCCGACAGCCGGGACCTGCATGACATGATCTCGGCCCGGTCAGCCGTACTCGAAAGCCTGATCGAGAAAGTGGACGACGCCATCCAAACCGCAGCCGATATCGAGCGGCTTGTCTACGCGCCGAGCTCGAAGGGCGAGAAGGCCTGGACCCTCAAGGCCATGGATACAGGCGGCACCGACAATCCCTACAGGAAGTACACGGTCTGCCTCGAGGCGTCGTCCGGCTTCAATGCCTATGTCACGGATATCCAGCATGCATTGCGGACCGGGATGGCCGTGCCCCAAATCCCGGCCCAGCGTGATTATCGCAAGGGGTTGGCGACCTGTGCAGGCTTGCTCCAGGCGCCATAGCGGGTGTCCGGGGACGGCTCAGACCCGGCCCATCAACATCAGTACCAGCAGCACCACCAGCAGGATGCCGACGATACCCGATGGGCCGTATCCCCATCCGCGCGAGTGCGGCCAGGCCGGGATGGCGCCGAGCAGGATCAGGATGAGGATGATGATGAGCAGCGTTGAAATTGTCATGGTTCATGCCTCGAATGCTTGTGTTTCATCGAGGCAGAAACGCAAAAGGCCGCCCGGTTGTTCCTGGGCGGCCTTTCATGCACTCTTGCTTGGTCCGTCTATTCCGCAGCCTTGGGGAAGGCGACTGCCGGTTGCTCGGGACCCGGCGCGGGGGTTACGCCGGCCTCGGTCTTGTCCTTCCTGCCAAAGCGGAACAGCTTGCTCAGCCAGCCGCGCTGGCCGGGCTTGCGCTTGTCGCGGGTGAACACCATCAGCATGGCGGGCGTCACCACCAGCGTCAGCACGGTGGCAAACGACAGGCCGAAGACGATCGCCGAGGAGAGCGCGATCCACCACTGGGTCGACGGCGCGTTGATCGTCGTCTCGTGGTGGAAGATCTCCAGGCCGAGCCCGAAGGCGATCGGCATGACGCCAAGGATGGCGGACAGTGCGGTCAGCACCACCGGACGCGCGCGTTCGCGGCAGGTCTGCAGCACCGCGTCGAGCTTGTTCCAACCTTCATCGCGCAGCCGATCATAGGTGTCGATCAGCACGATGTTGTTGTTCACCACCACGCCGGCCAGTGCGATGAAGCCGATGCCCGACATGACGATGACGAAGGTCTGGCCGGTCAAGAGCATGCCGAGGAGCGCGCCGATCACCGCCATGACAACGCAGGACAACACCAGGAGCACGCTGGTGAACTTGTTGAACTGCGCCAGCAGCACGATGAAGATCAGGAAGATCGCGGCACCGAACGCGTTGCTGAGGAAGGCAGCCGCCTCGGCGCTGTCTTCGTTCGAACCGGCGAGTTTCCAGTCGACACCCGGCTTGGCGATTTCGCCAACGGTCTTGGCCACCGCTGCCTGCACTTCAGCCACCTGGAATCCGCCTGCCACATTGGCCTGGATGGTGATGGTGCGCTTGCTGTCGATACGCTTCAGGACGCCAGCGGTCGCTTCCGGCTTGCGCGAGACGAAGTTCGAGATGGGGACCGACCCCTGTGCCGTCTCGATGCGCAGTTCGTCGAGCGCCGACAGCGTGCGGCGGTCCTCAGGCAGGCGCAGGCGGATATCGACCGCGTCATCCGTGCCCGCAGGGCGATAGTCGGTCAGTTTCAGGCCCGTGGTTACGAGCTGAACCACGGTCCCGACCGAAGTCGGGCTGACACCGAACTGCGCGGCCTTGGAGCGATCGACCTCAAGCGCCCAGTCGACACCTGGAGGCGGCAGGCCGTCGGAAAGATCGATGACGCCGGGGACCTTGGCTACGGCTGCAGCCACGACCTTGGCATAGTCGTTGAGCCCTGTCGGGTCCGTCGCCGAAAGCTGCACCTGGATGGCCTTGCCGGTCGGCGGGCCAGCGTCCGGAACGCGCACCTCGACATCGACGCCTGGAATGCCGGCCATCGCGACGCGCAAGTCTTCGAGGATCTTGTGTGCGGATTGGCGCTCGCGCCAGTCGATGAACTCGTAGTTGATGACGCCGACGACGTCTTCCGGAACGTCCTCGCCGCCACGCGTCTTTCCGACCTTGGTCAGCACCGACTTGATGCCGGGCCAGCCGATGATCCTGTCCTCGGCGATGCGAGTCGCCGCGTCCATCTCTTCAAGCGAGAGGTTGCCGCGGGCATGGACGTAGAGCAGGCCGTAGTCCGGCTCGACCGACGGGAAAAACTCGACGCCGTTGCCGAACTTCACATAGGAATACAGCCCGCCGCCCAGCAGCAGCAAGGTCAGCATGATGGCGGTGATCGGGTAGACCACGGCCTTCTTGACGACCGCCATGTAGAGGCCGTCGCGGTTCTCTTCCTCGCCATGAAGAGGTGCCTTGCCGATGATGGCGCCGATCGCCGGCGCGAAGATCAGCGCGTAGGCCATCGAGGCGGCAAGGGTGACGATCAGCGTGATCGGCAGGTACTTCATGAAGTCGCCGACGATGCCCGGCCAGAACAGCAGCGGCGAGAAGGCGGCGATGCGGGTCAGCGTCGCGGCAATGACCGGTCCGGCCATGCGCTTGGCTGCTTCCTCGAAGGCCTGCTCCTTTGGCATGCCTTCCGACATGCGGCGCTCTGCATATTCGGTGACGATGATCGCGTCGTCGACGAGCATGCCAACCGCCAGAATGAGCGAGAACAGCACGATCATGTTGATCGTGTAGCCCATCAAGGCAAGTAGCAGGATGCCGATCAGGAACGAAGACGGGATCGCCAGTCCGATCAGCATCGAGGCGCGCCCCGAAAGCGCATAGAGAATGACGATGAAGACCAGGATGACGGCAATCATCACGTGGTTCTGCAGGTCGTTGAGCAGCTGGTTGACGAAGACCGACTTGTCCTGGGTATAGGTCACCTGCAGGTCGGGCAGCGCCTGCTTGCTCTTTGCCACGAACTCTTCGGCGACCTTCTTCGAGCCTTCGATGGTCTCGACGACGTTGGCGCCAATGCGCTTCTTGACCGCCAGCGTGATCGCCGGCCGGCCATCGATGCGCGCGATCGTCTCGGCGTCCTTGAAGGTCGAGCGGACGGTGGCGACGTCGCGAACCCGGACGACGGCATTCGGGCCGGCCACGACAGGCAGGTTTGCGACGTCCTCCGGCGTTTCGATCAACGACGGCACCTTCACCGCGTACTTGCCTTCCGCTCCCTCGATGGTACCGGCGGCGACGAGACTGTTCGATGCGCCGACGCCCTGGATGAGCTGGTCGAGCTGCAGGCCGTAGGAGGACAGCTTCACCGGGTCGACGATCGCCTCGACAAGCTCGTCACGAGATCCCTGGATCTCGGCCTCGAGCACGCCAGGCACCTCTTCGATCCGGTCGCGCAGGTCCTTGGCGGCAGCGGTCAGCGCACGTTCCGGGATTTCGCCGGACAGTGTGATGAACACGACCGGAAATTCGGACAGGTTCACCTCGTTGACCGTTGGTTCCTCGACGCCCGCAGGCAGGTCGCGCTTGGCGTCCTGCACCTTGTTGCGCGTGTCGATCAAGGCGTCGCCGAGATCCACCGACGGGTCGAATTCGACGATGACGTTGGCGCCGCCCTGATAGGCGTTCGACTTCATCTCCTTGAGCCCCTTCAGGCTCTTGAGCTGGGACTCGACGGGACGAAGCAGCAGGCGCTCTGCGTCCTCAGGGGAAATGCCCTGATAGACGAGGCTGACATACATGATTGGAATGGCGACGTCCGGCTCGGCCTCCTTGGGCACGGCGCGGTAGGCAAGCGCCCCCGCGATGACCAGGAAGAGCAGGACCGAAAGGGTCAGTCGCGCATTGCGGATCGCAAGCTTGACGATATCCATTGTTACTGTGTCCCGGCCGCGCTTTCAGCGAGTTTCTTGAGGGCCGCCTCATCGGCGACCTGGGCCTGCACTTCGTCGCCTTCCTTGACCAGGTCCTGGCCGGCGATGATGACCTTGGCGCCGGCGGGAATGCCACCGAGAACGAGGCCCTTCTGGGTGTCGTCGACCAGGTCGATCGGGTAGAACACCACCTTCGAGGCCGCGTCGATGGCGCGGATACCGAGGTCGCCGTTCTTGCCCAGCGTTACCACCGAGCGGGGCAACACCACCGCATCGGTCGGGTTGGCGCGGACAGTGATCTCCGCCGTCATGCCAGCCGGAATCGCGTTGTCATGGTTCGGGACCGCGATCTCGATCGGAAAAGTGCGCGTCTTGGCGGTGGCGTCGCGGCTGATGTAGCGAACCTTGCCCTTGACCACTTCGCCGTTGATGAGGCTGACATCGGCCTCGTCGCCGATCTTGACGTAGCGCAGGTCGCGCTCGCTGATCTCACCCTTGGCGAGGATCGGGTCTAGGCTCAGGATGGTGGCAACCTCGCCGCCCTGGGCGACCGACGAGCCAAGCTCCACCGAGACGCGATCGACGACGCCGTTGAACGGAGCCTTGACCTGGTTGCGCGACAGCTCAGATTCGGATGCCTGGAGCTGCGACTGCGCAGTCTGGTAGTTGGACCATGCAATGTCGCCGGTCAGCTTGGCCGCAGAGCCTGCCTTGGTGAGCTTCTGCGCTGCTTCCCATTCGGCTTTGCGCTGCGACAGCACCGCCTTGGCCGTTTCGACGGCCGCGGCTTTCTCTTCGGCGTCCAGCATCAGGATCAGGTCACCCTGCTTGATGTGGTCGCCCTGCTTGACCGGCAGTTCGGCAATGATGCCGGCCGCACGAGTGGCAAGCGTAGCGCGCTTCTCTGCTTCGGTCTGGCCGGAAATGCGGATGGCGCGGGCGTGTTCGACGCGTGGGGGCGCGACAACCATGACAGTGCGCAGCGGCGCCTTTGGTTGTTCTGCGGCCTGGGCAGGTTTTTCGTCGGGTTGGGTCTGAGCGCTGCCCACCGAAGAGAATTCGCCAGTGCCCATCCACGCAGCAAATGCCACGAGCACGACCAAGGCTGCAAGCTTATGGAACCTAATCTTCGACATTGTCGTATCCGTTAAGGACGGTTGCGGCTACCGCCATCTTGCCTGGCGCGTCGCCCCGATATGGTGGCGCGCAATACCGCATTCAATCCGCCGCGGGGGCAAAGTGGCGGAAGGGCGTCTTCTACATCAAATGCAGTTCGCAAAATAGTGATAAAAAAGAATGGAAACATCCTCCTGACAAAACTGGCAGGAGGAGTCAGCACGGTGCGGTTGCCGCGCCGGAAGGCCGGATCTCGCGGGCTAGTTGTGATGACGAACGGCAGCCGGCTTGGCTCTTGTGGCCAGAAACTCGCGCACACGGCGTCCGACAGAGGGGCCGTGCAGCGGCTTGAAGCCGTCGTCGAGTTGCCCGGATAGGTCGAGCGTCGCGTTGGTGCCGACCGAATCAAAGTTGTCTTCGAGCCAGTCGCTTGCCGCGGTGCGGCCAAGGTCGCGCAAGTATTCGAGGAACGCCCATTCGGCATTGACCTTCGACGACGCCGAAAGATCCTTGAAAGCCTCGTCGGCATCGATGCGGTGCATTCGGATGTCGCGGAACTCGCCATGCGGCAAGCGCCCGGCGGCGATCAGCTCCTTGATGAAGGCGATGGCACGGAATTCGCGCAGCAGCCCGGCGTTGAAGGTGATCTCGTCGATGCGGTTCTGGATCTCGTTGGCGGTCTTCGGCCTCTGCTCGCGGATGACAGGGTTGATCTGGACGAGCAGCACATCCTCAGTGCCATTGGCCTTGAAGAACGGGTAGATCGCCGGATTGCCGCCATAACCGCCATCCCAGTAGGGCACCCCGTTGATCTCGACGGCCTGGAAGATCTGCGGCAGGCAGGCCGAGGCCATCACCGTGTCGAGGTCGATCTCGCCGTCGCTGAACACCCGCAACTGTCCGGTCTCGACATTGGTCGCCGAGATGAACAGGTCGATGTCCTTGCAGGCACGGACATTGGCGAAGTCGATCTCTTCGGCGACGACGTCGCGCAGCGGGTTGAGGTTCAACGGGTTGGCGACATAGGGCGACAAAACCCGCGACATGGTGTCGAACCAGATGTAGCCGGGCGTGTTCTCGATCGACCAGTTACCCCACAGCACATCCCAGGGCGAACGCTGCACCGGGCTGAAGCGGCCCTTGCGGGCTACCGCCCGCCAGAATTCCGCGAGCTTGGCGCGTGCGCCGTCGGCGCCGCCGCGCACCCAGCCGTCGGCAAGCGCCACCGCGTTCATCGCGCCTGCGCTGGTGCCGGAGACGGCCTTGATGTCGAGGCGGCCGTCCTCCAGCAGACGGTCGAGCACGCCCCAGGAGAAGGCTCCATGCGAGCCGCCGCCCTGTAGTGCTACGTTGATCGGCTTGTTCTCCTCCGCCGTGCCGTTTCCAGTCATGGCGTCATGGTCCTTTGAATATGGGATATGTCCGCCCGGTGGGGCTTCACTGGGCGGTCCAGCCGCCATCCACCGAGATGTGCGTGCCGTTGATCTGGCTTGCTGCCGGGGAAGCGAGGAAGACGGCAGTCGCTGCGATCTGCTCGACGGTCACGAACTCCTTGGTCGGCTGGCGGTCGAGCATGACCTCGCGGATCACCGTCTCGCGGTCCATGTTGTGCGCCTTCATCTGGTCGGGGATCTGCGCTTCGACCAGCGGGGTCAGCACGTAGCCGGGGCAGATGGCGTTGCAGGTGATCTTGTCGCGCGCGACTTCCAGCGCCACCGTCTTGGTCAGGCCCATGATGCCGTGCTTGGCCGAGACATAGGCCGACTTGTAGGCCGAGGCGACGAGGCCATGGGCGGAGGCGATGTTGATGATGCGGCCGCCACCGCCTTTCTTCATCAGCGGGATCGCGGCTGCAGAGGTGTGAAAAGCCGATGTCAGGTTGATGGCGATGATCGCGTCCCACTTCTCGATCGGAAAGTCCTCGACCGCAGCGACATGCTGGATGCCGGCATTGTTGACCAACACGTCGACGGAGCCGAACTCCTCGGCGGTCTTGGCGACCAGCGCCCGGCACTCTGCCGCCTTCGACATGTCAGCCTTGATGTAGACGACTTCGGCCTTGTGTTCCTTGGCCAGCCGCTCGGCGATGGCATGGTCGGCCGGCGTGTCGGAGAAGGAGTTGATGACGACGTTCATGCCGTCGCGGGCAAAAGCCTCGGCGATGGCGAGGCCGATGCCGGAAGTCGAGCCGGTAACGATGGCGGTCCTGGTTGCGGGCATTCAGGAAAATCCTTCGGAATCTCTATGGTGCGATGCAGCATATACGCGCTGTGCGACGCAAAAGAAGCACCGCTGTCGCAAAGTTTCGTGAAATTGTGGCGTGAGGACCGCGCTTTTCTACCAGTCGTCGTAGGCGGGGCACTCCGATGCCGGGAGCTTCGACAGCAGGAAACGTTTGTCGTCGACGCCGGAAGACAGCTCGACCCCGCCGTCTTCGTCCTGGTCGCAATCTGACGTCATGCGCAACCGGCCGAGCGTCTCGAGATCGACGAGGATCTTGCCGTCGCCGCTGTGTTTGACCATCACGCCGCCGCCGTCGCAATCGACGCCGCAGAAGATCGACTTGCCGTCGTCGCCGGGCCTGCATTCGCCCATCGCACTGAGCGGCTTCGGCTGTTTGTGGCCGCGCAGCCTAGCCAGGACTTCGAAATAGAAGTTGCGCTGGCCATTCGGCGCAAATTCGTCCGGATCATGGATGTAGTAGGCGATCCGGAACTGCATCTCCGTCACCTGCTGCTTCGGGTGCGCCTTGAGGTGCGCCGCATCGTAGACGCGACTGAAACAGGCGCGGGCGCCGGCTTCGGGCGGGATGAAGTTGGCGAGTTCGCCCTCCTTGCCGGGTTCGATTGCCTGGGCGCGGGCTTCGGCGCAAACTAGTAGCGCCGACAGGGCGAGAAGCGGCAAGACGGGACTGCGGAGCGATGCTGCCATGAAATCCCCCGTGGATGTCAGTCCACACTACAGCATCGGCCGTCGTTGTTCATCTCGCTGCTTGCAGTCAGGTTAACGCCGCCCTTGGCGGGCGCGACCACCTGCGATATTGACATCGCGCGCAGCGCGCGCCACCTCAGGCGCGGATACCTCGAGCTTCAAGAAGGCCGTCCGATGACCGGCTACTTTTCGTCCCCATTTCCCCGCCGCAAGTCGGTCGGCGTCAGCGTCGGCGGCGTGATCGTTGGTGGCGAAGCGCCGGTCGTCGTGCAGTCGATGACCAACACCGACACGGCCGACATCGACAAGACTGTCGCCCAGGTCGCAGCGCTTCATCGGGCCGGCTCGGAAATCGTGCGCATCACCGTCGATCGCGACGAAAGTGCCGCCGCCGTTCCACATATCCGCGACCGTCTCGCCCGCCTCGGCATCAACGTGCCGCTAGTCGGCGACTTTCATTATATCGGCCACAAGCTGCTTGCCGACCATCCCGCCTGCGCCGAGGCGCTTGCCAAATACCGCATCAATCCGGGCAATGTCGGATTCAAGGAAAAGAAGGACAAGCAGTTCGCCGACATCGTCGAGATGGCGATCCGCTACGACAAGCCGGTGCGCATCGGCGTCAACTGGGGTTCGCTCGACCAGGATCTTTTGACCCGGCTGATGGACGAGAACCAGGCGAACGGATCGCCCCTCACCGCCAGCCAGGTGATGCACGAGGCCATCGTGAAGTCGGCGCTGATCTCGGCGGATCTCGCCGAAGAAATCGGGCTGCCGCGCGAAAACATCATCCTGTCGGCCAAGGTCAGCGGTGTGCAGGACCTGATCGCCGTCTACACCATGCTTGCCGCCCGCTCCAACCACGCGCTGCATCTCGGCCTGACCGAAGCCGGCATGGGCTCGAAAGGCATCGTCGCCTCCTCGGCGGCGATGGGCATCCTGTTGCAGCAGGGTATCGGCGACACCATCCGCATTTCGCTGACGCCCGAGCCCAATGGCGACCGGACCCGGGAGGTCCAGGTGTCGCAGGAACTGCTGCAGACCATGGGCTTCCGCCAGTTCGTGCCGATCGTCGCCGCATGCCCGGGCTGCGGCCGCACCACCTCGACGGTGTTCCAGGAATTGGCCCAGAACATCCAGGACGATCTTCGCAAGAACATGCCCGTCTGGCGAGAGAAGTATCCCGGCGTCGAAATGCTGAAGGTCGCGGTGATGGGCTGCATCGTCAACGGCCCAGGCGAATCCAAGCATGCCGACATTGGCATATCCTTGCCTGGCACCGGCGAGACGCCTACGGCCCCCGTGTTCATCGACGGCAAGAAGGCGGCGACGCTGCGCGGACCTGCCATTGCCGCCGATTTCGAGAAGATGGTCGCCGACTATATCGAGCAGCGTTTCGGTCGGGGCGGCCAGGCGGCAGCTGAATAGGGATGCGGAACCTGTCGAGGGCAGCTCTGGCTTTCCTCGTTTTGCTGGCCCTGTGTGCGCCTGCACTGGCCGATCCGCCGCGGTCGCCGAAAAAGGCCCATGCCGCGCGCGTCTGCGAGCTCATCGACACTCATGCCCGGCGCCACGGCCTGCCCAGTGAGTTCTTCGCCCGGCTGATCTGGAAGGAAAGCCGCTTCGATCCGAACGCGGTGAGCCCGGCGGGTGCTGAAGGCATAGCCCAGTTCATGCCGGGAACCGCCGCGATGCGCGGCCTCGCCAATCCGTTCGACATGGAGCAGGCGATCCCGGCTTCAGCACGCTATCTCGGCGAACTCAAGACCGGCTTCGGTAATCTCGGTCTCGCCGCCGCTGCCTACAATGCCGGCGAGAACCGCGTCGCGCGCTGGCTCTCGTCAGGCGGCTTCCTGCCGCTCGAAACCGAGGATTATGTGCTCGCCATCATGGGCGAGCCGGCCGACAACTTTGCCGACAAGGCCCATGCCGGAACGAACCGGCCGCTTGATCCAACGATGTCCTTTGCCGCTGCCTGCCAGAACCTCAGGGTCATCATGTCCCAGACCATCGCAATGGCGAGCGTGCATGTGAAACCCTGGGGCATCCAGGTCGCTGGCAACTTCCGCCGGTCCGCGGCGATCAGGCAGTGGCAGCGGCTCGAGGGACGTTTTCCGAAACTGCTGTCATCGCATGAACCCGTCGTCAGCCGGGTGCGCACACCGATCGGCCGGCGTGGCATCTATGCCGTGCGCATCGGTGCTGACGATCGCAGCGAAGCAGGCCAGATATGCCAGAGCCTGCGCAGCATCGGCGGCTCCTGCATTGTGGTCAGGAACCGCTGACGTCCGGCCTTGTTCAGGCCGCAGCCGAACTCTTGAGCGGCGGTTGAGCCGTGAGCAGGCGATATGCCGTTGCGGCATCGTCAGCCTGCCGCAGGCGCGCCGGCACTTCGACGTCACGCAGCCGGCGGGCGATCTTTGCCAGTACGTTGAGATGTTCCTGCGGCGAGGCCTCGGGCAACAGCAGCAGCACGACAAGATCGACGTCGCGGTCGTCGATGGCCTCGAACGGGCAGGGCGCTGCAAGCCGCGCAAATGCGCCATATGGCCTTTGCAGTCCGCGCACCTTCGCATGGGCGATCGCGACGCCCTGGCCAAGCCCGGTCGAGCCGAGCTTTTCCCTGGCTGCAAGCACCGAACTGATCTCGGCGGCCGGACAGCCGGTGCGCCACGCTGCATGGGCTGCAAGCGCTTTGAGCAGCCGCGTCTTGCTCTCCGGCCGGAGGTCGAGGACCACGTCCTCGACCGAAATCACGTCCGAGATTTCCATAGTCAGCTTGAAAGCATGGTGGCCAGCGCCAGGCCACCCAGCAGCACGCCGGTCACAAAGAACAGGCGGGTGAACATGAAGGGTTCGGTCTGGCCCTTGACCAGCTTGCCGTCATTGGCGGCATCACGGCGCGTGGGCTCAACGGTCCGTGCGCTGACGAACCGATCGGGCATCTGGGTACGAAGCATTTTCTTACTTCCTTGTTGTTCGCGCTGGAGCGGCGAGGTCGCCATCCTCCGGTCGCGTCAGGAAGGTAAAATTCATCGCATCAGGATTCGAGAGAGGCGGACACCCCAAGAAATAAAGAAGTCATAGGGATCCCGGCGGCATTTATGCCGACTGCACCATTTCGACGCTCTCGCTCAGCCAGGTGCCGATCTTGGCACCGAGCTTGTCGGGAGAAACCGGCTTGGGCAGGTAATCGTCCATGCCGGCTTCGATGCATTTCTCACGGTCGCCTTTCAAGGCATGCGCGGTGACGCCGATGATCGGTGTTCGGCTACCATTGGCCGCCTCCTCAGTACGGATGGCGCGTGTCGCCTCGTAGCCGTTCATCTCCGGCATCGAAACGTCCATCAGGATCAGCTTCGGCTTGAAGGTGCGGTACATCTCCACGGCCGTGCGGCCGTTGCCGGCTATGCGATGGCTGAGGCCAAGTCCGGAGAGGATCTGGCCGAAGACGAGCTGGTTGACCTCGTTGTCCTCGGCCACTAGGACGTCGAGCCCGTTGCTCTGCAGAACCGCCGGCTCCGGATGCGCAAGTGCGGTGGCGGGGCCGCGAATGACGGTGAAGGCCGGTGGCGGTGCGTGGCGGACAGGCTCGCGTACGAATTCGGTTCGGCCCGCCTGTGAACGCGCCTTCTGCACCGCGGCGATCACCGTGCCGAGCAGCACCGCCGAGCGGGCGGGTTTGGTCAGGTGTGCCGCGATGCCGAAATCGAGCACCATGCGGGAGAAATCGATCTGGTCGACGGAGGTCAGCAGCACCACCGGGATCGATGAGATGCGGCTGTCGGCGGCGATCGCCTTGGCGACATCGGCGCCGTTCATGCCAGGCATCTGGTAGTCGAGTATGACGCAGTCGACGCTGGCGCCGAGCTGGGCGGCGCGGTCCAGGAAGGCCAGGCCGATGGCGCCGCTTTCGGCGGCGGCGCAGTCAAAGCCCCAGCTCTTCAGCTGCTCGATAAGGATTTCGCGGTTGACCGGGTTATCGTCGATGACCAGCACGCGTGCGCCGGTGACGTCGACCGGCACGACGCTGCTTGCCTGCTGTGCTTCATAGACGGGCAGCATGGCGGTGAACCAGAACACCGAACCCTTGCCGATCTCGCTTTCGACGCCGATACGGCCGCCCATCAGGTCGACGAGGCGGGCAGCGATGGCAAGGCCGAGGCCGGTGCCTTCATGGCGGCGCGTCGAGCTGCCGTCGACCTGGGCGAACTTCTCGAACACGCTCTGCAGTTTGTCGGCGGGGATGCCGATACCGGTGTCCTCGACGCGGATGCTGAGCGCCACGGTCCCATCGACGATCTCGCCGGTGACGTCGACAAGAACATGGCCGCGCTCGGTGAACTTCACCGCATTTCCGAGCATGTTGGTGACGATCTGGCGGAAGCGCCCGACGTCGCCGGTCACGTGGCTGGGCAGGCGCGGGTCGATGCGGACGATGAGCTCCAGGTTCTTTTCGGCCACCCGGGCCGAGATCAGGGTCGCGACATCCTCGACCGCCTCGCCGAGATGGAACGGTGCAGGATCGAGCGTCAGCTGGCCTGCGTTGATCTTGGAGAAGTCGAGTACGTCGTTGATGATCGTCAGAAGGGCGTTGCCCGATTTCACGATGACTTCGGTGAAGGTCTTCTGGCGCGGCGTCAGATCGGTTCGCGCCAGAAGCTCGGCCATGCCGAGCACGCCGTTCATCGGCGTTCGGATCTCGTGACTCATATTGGCAAGGAATTCCGACTTGGCACGGTCCGCCGCCTCGGCTTTCGAGAGGGAAGCGGCACTTTCGGCAAATGCCTTGCGGATGGCGTGTTCCATCGGGCGGAAGACCCATGCCGCGACGCCGCCGATGACCAATACCAGAAGTGCCGCCGCTGTCGTCAGAAGCCGGTCGCTGCGGGTCTCGGCGTAACGCCGTTCGTTCTCCATGGCGGCCGTGGCGCGCAGCAGCATCGGCTGGGCAAACAGGTCGTTCTGGTTGCGGATCTCGCGGTAGCTCCATTCGTCGGAAGTCTGCGCACTGGCCAGCGCGTCGAGGTTGTGGGTGATGTCGCGTGCGGACCAGAACAGATCGCCATTGACGGAAGCGCTGTCGAGCTCGCGTACGGATCTGTCGGACAGGCTCGGGCGTATGGTGTCGATCGCGTTGGTCAGGTGGCTGATGCGGGCGTCGAGCCGGACCGCATGATTGCGGGCGGCCGCGGCCAGCGCTTCCTGTGTTTCCGGCCGCCAAGCGGCATTCGTCGTTTCGGCGAAACTGCTGGCGTTGCGCAATTCGCGCGAAAACAGCTGCAGTTCGGCGGCAATGGCATCGACGTCGCGGCGATAGGTGTTGCCCTGGCTGAAGGCCAACATGACGGCGATGGACGTCAGTGCGAAGATCAGGAGACCCGAAAGGTATCTGATCCGTATCGAACGGATGAAGGACGAGTGCTCCGGCATGCGCAACCCCAAACACATACGCACAGTTCTACGGAGCCGGAATAGACACCATTAACATTAAGAGTTTCTGACCCGCACAACTTGTCCGCGAGATTGTTGGTTGCCCGCCGACAGTAGAGATCAGCTATTGCGCTCGGCGACGAAACTTGCGGCAGCCTTGAGCATGATTGCACGCTCGCCGAAGGGGTCGAGCAAGTCATGCGCCTGGTTGACCAGGCCGACGAGCTGGGAGCGGGCCCAATCGGGGCCGTGCAGCGACACCAGTGTCGCCTTGCCGGCGGCGGCGTCCTTGCCGGTGGCCTTGCCCATTGTCTCGGCGTCGGCGGTGAGGTCCAGCAGGTCGTCGGCGAGCTGGAAGGCAAGCCCGATCGCCG
Source organism: Aminobacter aminovorans (assembly GCF_900445235.1). Lineage (NCBI taxonomy): Bacteria > Pseudomonadati > Pseudomonadota > Alphaproteobacteria > Hyphomicrobiales > Phyllobacteriaceae > Aminobacter > Aminobacter aminovorans. The sequence goes on from NZ_UFSM01000001.1 coordinate 1,209,277, forward strand.
AGCCAAATTCGGCCAGCCTTTCGCGCTCGTCGGCCGGGGCGCCGGCGATGACGGCGCCTGCCTCGCAGGCGAAGCGGATCAGCGCGCCTGTCTTCATTGCCTGCAGCCGGATGATGCCAGTCTCGCCGGGTTTGTTGCGTTCGGCGTCGAGATCGAGCGCCTGGCCGCCGACCATGCCGCCGGGACCGGCAGCGCGGGAGAGCGCCAGCACCAGTGCGGCGCGGCGATCCGCCGGCAGCGGCGTCGCCTCATCGGCAATGATGTCGAAGGCAAAGGTCAACAGGCCGTCGCCGGCAAGGATAGCGGTCGCCTCGTCGAAAGCCTTGTGCACCGTCGGCTGGCCGCGGCGCAGGTCGTCATCGTCCATCGCCGGCAGGTCGTCGTGGATCAGTGAATAGCAATGTACGCATTCGAGTGCCGCGGCGACGCGCAGCGCGGCCTCGCCGTCGGCCTCGAACAGGGCGGCACTTTCCAGAACCAGGAAGGGACGCAGCCGCTTGCCGCCATTGAGCACGCCGTGGCGCATCGCGGCCATCAGATGCCCGGGGCGCGCGATCTCGCCGGACAAAGGGCTTTCGCCGAGCAGGTGGCGCAACTGCGCTTCAACGGCCTCGGCGCGGATGCGCAGGAAGGTTTCGAACATGATATCGCTATCGATCGTCATGGCGGCGAGCGGTAGCCGACAGTCAGACGTTGCGCAAGAAGCCAAGCGCCTTTATGCCAAAAGGCTGACAAGGCAGGGCGGACGGGTTGTCGGAACCGATCATAGAGCCGGAAACCGAAAGGCTGGACATGGCAGCAGCGCGACGCGGGATATTCTCGCGCGGTAGCCTGCGCCGCTGGGTGCGACTCGGCGCGCTTATTGCTGCGGTCATGATCGCGCTGCCGGTGGTGCTGACCATCCTCTACCTTCCTCCCGTCGTCCGTCCCATTTCGACGCTGATGATCAAGGACGTCGTCACACTGCAAGGCTATGACCGCCAGTGGGTACCGCTCGACGACATCGCGCCCGTCATGGCGCATTCCGTCATCATGTCGGAGGATGGGCAGTTCTGTTTCCACAAGGGCATCGACCTTGGTGAGCTCAGAGGCGTGATCAACGACGCGCTCGAAGGCGAGGCCACCCGAGGCGCCTCGACGATTCCGATGCAGACGGTGAAGAACCTCTATCTGTGGAATGGCCGCTCTTTCCTGCGCAAAGTGGTCGAGTTGCCGCTGGCGATCTATTTCGATGCGCTGATGCCCAAAAGGCGGATCATGGAAATCTATCTCAACATCGCCGAATGGGGCCCCAACATCTACGGCGTCGAGGCGGCGTCGCAGCATTATTTCGGCAAGCCGGCCAGCCAGCTTTCGCGTCGCCAGGCAGCGCTTCTGGCAGTCACCTTGCCCAATCCCGCGGCGCGCAATCCGGCCAAGCCGGGACCCGGGCTCAGGCGGCTCGCATCGGTCATCGAGCGCCGCGCCACCAAGGCCGGCGCCTATGTGCAGTGCCTCAATTAGGTTAGCTGTCGCAGGGCCGAAAAAAGAGTCGCTTCGGGCTGGTCAAGCCGGCTTTCGCCGTGTATAGGCTCGCCAACTTTCTCAGTTTCCGGCCCATGCGCGGCCCTTTCACGAGGGCGGACAGGGTCATTTGACCGATTGGTGGAGTATATCCATGGCTGTTCCAAAACGAAAAACCTCCCCGTCCAAGCGCGGCATGCGCCGCTCGGCCGACGCGCTGAAGGCCCCGACCTATGTCGAGGACAAGAATTCCGGCGAAATGCGCCGTCCGCACCACATCGACCTGAAGACCGGCATGTATCGCGGTCGCCAGGTTCTGACGCCGAAGGAAAGCTAAGCAGCTTTCCCACGGGGAAGCCGAGCGGCTTTGCCCGAGCGAGCGAATTGGGAAAGGATCGGTCTCGCCGGTCCTTTCTTTTTTGCGTGTTCCGATGATGGCGCCGAATTTCCTTGACGCCTGGGCGTCGGGGGATTCTAGAAGGTGCCAGCGCAAAGCGGAGACCGTTCTATGCTCGCGGGCATTCCTCTTCTGATCATCCCCTTCGTCCTCTACAACGTCGGTGTGGCCGGCTTGTTCGGCAGCGGCCCCGACGGCAATCCGTGGGCAACCGAGATTCTCACGCTGGGGATGATGTCGGGCGGCAGTTTTGCGCTTACCCTCGGCGATCTGCTGATCGTGGTGGCGCTGCTGCTTTTCTTCGTCGAGATCGTCAAGGCGACCCGCACGGGCAGCGCCTCTGTCGTCGATCACTTGCTTTCGACCTTCGTTTTCGTCGCGTTCCTGGTCGAGTTCCTGCTGGTGCGCGGCGCCACCAGTTCGGTCTTCTTCATATTGATGGTGATCGCGCTGCTCGACGTGCTGGCTGGCTTTTCGGTATCGATCCGTTCGGCCAACCGGGACGTCACGTTCGGACGCGAGTAGGAGCGCGCTCCCCCCGGGGAGCGCGCTTCGTAGATCAGACCTTGGCGATGAAGCCGGCCGATTCGATGCCGGCCATGGCTGCCAGTTCGTCATTGTCCGACGTGTCGCCCGAAATGCCAACCGCGCCGAGCACGTCGCCATTCTTGTTGCGGATCAGCACGCCGCCCGGCACCGGTACGATCTTGCCGCCCGATACCGCCGAAAGCCCCTGAAAGAAATGCGGGCGCTCGACCGCAGCAACGCCGAGTGCGCGCGAGCTCGAGCCGACGGCAAGCGCGCCATAGGCCTTGCCCGATGCCACCTCGGCGCGAATGAAGGGCGATCCGTCCTGACGCTGGAAGGCCAGCAGGTGGCCGCCGGCGTCGAGCACGGCAACACCCAGCGGCTTGAACTTCTGCTCGGCGCTGAGCGCAAAGGCGGTGTCGATGATGGCGTTGGCCTTGGCCAGCGTCAGTTCGGTCATGGTCATTCCTCCTGATGAAATCGATGGGCGTCTAGCAAACACGCTCCTGACGCCGGGCAAAACCCTGCATCCGGTTGAAACTGCCTTACCTGAATGGGTGGGAGACGGGGTGGGCTGTCCAGCAACCCTGGGTACTGAAGCTTCGCTTCACCCCAGGATTGGAGAGGTCCTCAGGCCCTTCGCTTTGGCTCAGGGCGTTCGCACCCTTTGAAACGTCCATCGGACGTTTCGATCCGCCCAAGGGGCGGACCGGGTGCTCACCCCATGGAATCGATCTTGCGCTGCATTGCGGCGAGCTGGTCCTTGAGCTCCTTGAGCTCGTCCGGCTTCTCGGGCGCTTCTTTCTTCGCGGGCTCGGCAGGCGCTGCTGCGCCGGTACCAGGCATCGGAAACGGGGTGAACATGCGCATCGCGTTCTGGAACAACTCCATGTTGCGGCGCGTCTGTTCTTCCAGCGCCTTTATTGGTGCTGTGCCCTTCATCATATCGATCGGCGCCTTGCCGAAGGTCGCCTTCATCTGCTCGCGGAAGCGCTCATGTTCCTTCGAGAAGGCGAGCATCGACTGTTCGAGGAAACTTGGCACGACCATCTGCATCTGGTCGCCATAATAGGAGATCAGTTGCCTGAGGAACGGGATCGGCAGCATGTTCTGGCCGTCCTTGTTCTCCAGTTCGAAGATGATCTGGGTCAAAACAGGGTGAGTAATGTCCTCGCCGGTCTTGGCGTCCTGCACGGTAAACTCCTCGCCCTTCTTGACCATTTCGGCCAGGTCCTCGAGCGTGACGTAAGTACTCGTGCCGGTGTTGTAGAGCCGGCGGTTGGCGTATTTCTTGATTACAATTGGCGTGTCTTTTGCGGCCATCAGCATCCTCCCCCGGAAGACCGGAATGCCATGTAAGCAGCCGGTAACATTTCGCCAGCCACGAGGATAAGCGCAAAGCAATCGCAAATCCAAGTGGTTTGTGCACTGCAAGAAGGCAAGGCCGCTGAACGCCGGCAAAAAAAATGCTGCGCAGCATTTGCTGCAGTGCGGCCGCAGCATCGGCAATCCGGTGATTTTCCGGTTTGACTCGGGTCATGGAACGGGCAAGAAAAGTCATGAGCGCCAATGTCCTCGACGCGCAACAACCATTCGTCAAACGAAGTCTGGAGAGAAACATGTCCGCCTCGTCCTCCATCGTCGTCGCCAGCGCTGCCCGAACGCCGGTCGGCTCGTTCAACGGTGCCTTCGCCAACACGCCGGCGCATGAACTCGGCGCTGTCGCGGTCCGCGAGGCGCTGGCACGCTCCGGCGTCGACCCCAGGGAAGTCGACGAAGTTATCCTCGGCCAGATCCTTGCCGCCGGCGCCGGCCAGAACCCGGCCCGCCAGGCAGCCATGGCAGCGGGCGTGCCGCAGGAGGCTACCGCCTGGGGCCTCAACCAGCTGTGCGGATCGGGCCTGCGCACCATTGCCATCGGCATGCAGCAGATCGCTGCGGGCGACGCCAAGATCATCGTCGCCGGCGGTCAGGAATCGATGTCGATGGCGCCGCACTGCCAGCACCTGCGCGGCGGCGTGAAGATGGGCGACTTCAAGATGATCGACACGATGATCAAGGACGGCCTGACCGACGCCTTCTACGGCTACCACATGGGCAACACCGCCGAGAATGTCGCGCGCCAGTGGCAGCTCACCCGCGACGAGCAGGACCAGTTCGCGGTTGCCTCACAGAACAAGGCAGAGGCCGCGCAGAAGGCCGGCCGTTTCGCCGACGAGATCGTGCCGGTCACCATCAAGGGCAAGAAGGGTGACACCATCGTCGACCAGGATGAATACATCCGCCATGGCGCGACCCTCGATTCACTCGCCAAGTTGCGGCCTGCCTTCGACAAGGAAGGCTCCGTTACCGCCGGCAACGCCTCGGGCATCAATGACGGTGCGGCCGCTGTCGTGCTGATGACGGAAGCCGAGGCCGTGCGCCGCGGTCTCACCCCGCTGGTCCGCATCGTCTCCTGGGCGACCGCCGGCGTCGATCCGCAGATCATGGGCACCGGCCCGATCCCGGCTTCGCGCAAGGCGCTCGAGAAGGCCGGCTGGACGGTGAACGACCTCGACCTCGTCGAAGCCAACGAGGCCTTCGCCGCGCAGGCCTGTGCGGTCAACAAGGACATGGGCTGGGATCCCTCGATCGTCAACGTCAATGGCGGGGCGATTGCCATCGGTCATCCGGTCGGCGCGTCGGGCGCCCGCGTCTTCAACACCCTGGTCTACGAGATGCGGCGACGCAGTGCGAAAAAGGGTCTCGCGACCCTGTGCATCGGCGGCGGCATGGGCGTCGCGATGTGTGTCGAGGCGATGTAAATCGAAAACAAAAAGGGCGGCCAAATGTGCCGCCCTTTTTGTCTCTAGCGCATGGCCCCGAAAATCGGGGTCGATTTTCGGAAAGGATCATGCGCCAATTCAAAATGTTACAGCGTCCTTCGCGGACGCGGCGCTGTAAAAGCCTGTCGCAAGGGCAATCCATCAAGCAGCAGAAAAGGGGAAACGCATGAGCAAGGTTGCACTGGTTACCGGAGGATCGCGCGGCATCGGTGCTGCTATTTCGATCGCGCTGAAGGAGGCGGGCTACTCGGTTGCGGCCAATTATGCCGGCAACGACGAAGCTGCGCAGAAGTTCAAGGCCGAAACGGGTATCCCGGTATACAAATGGTCGGTTGCCGACTATGACGCCTGCGAGGCCGGCATCAAGCAGGTCGAGGCAGACCTCGGCCCCGTCTCGGTGCTGGTCAACAATGCCGGCATCACGCGCGACTCGATGTTCCACAAGATGACGCGTGAGCAGTGGAAGGAAGTCATCGACACCAATCTGAACGGTGCCTTCAACATGACCCATCCGCTGTGGAGCGGCATGCGCGACCGCAAGTTCGGCCGCATCGTCACCATCTCCTCGATCAACGGCCAGAAGGGTCAGGCCGGCCAGGCCAACTACTCGGCCTCCAAGGCCGGCGACATCGGCTTCACCAAGGCACTGGCCCAGGAAGGTGCGCGCGCCGGCATCACCGTCAACGTCATCTGCCCGGGCTATATCGCCACCGAAATGGTGATGGCCGTGCCGGAGAAGGTGCGTGAATCGATCATCGCCCAGATCCCGGTTGGCCGTCTCGGCGAACCCGAGGAGATTGCGCGCTGCGTGGTTTTCCTGGCGTCGGAACAGTCGGGCTTCATCACCGGCGCGACACTGACCGCCAACGGCGGACAGTACTTCGTCTGATCGGCAGGCTCGCTGGTTCGAAAAAGAAAACGGCGCCGCAAGGCGCCGTTTTTGCGTTCGGCTGATGCCGTTTCAGTCCTTTTCGAACATCGCCTTGTGGACGATGCCGGCGATTGCCGCGCCGACGATCGGGGCAACCCAGAACAGCCAGAGCTGCTGCAGGGCGACGCCGCCGACAAACAGCGCCGGTCCGGTCGAGCGGGCCGGGTTGACTGACGTGTTTGTCACCGGGATCGAGATCAGGTGGATCAGCGTCAGCGCCAGGCCGATGGCGATCGGTGCGAAGCCGGCCGGCACACGTCCATGGGTCGAGCCCAGGATGATCATCAGGAACATGAAGGTCAAAACGACCTCGATGATCAATGCCGAGGTCAGGCCATATTTGCCTGGTGAAGCGTCGCCATAGCCGTTGGTGGCAAACCCGCCGATGCCGGCGAAGTCGGCCTTGCCGCTGACGATAAGGTAGAGCACCGTCGAGGCGACGATCGCGCCGACCACCTGGGCGATGACATAGGGCACCAGATTCTTGGCGTCGAAGCGTCCGGCCATCATCAGGCCGACCGAGACCGCGGGGTTGAAGTGGCCGCCTGATATGCCTCCGACGGCATAGGCCATTGTCAGCACCGTCAATCCGAATGCCAGTGCAACGCCGGCAAAGCCGATGCCGAGTTCAGGAAACGCCGCTGCAAGCACCGCACTGCCGCAACCGCCAAAGACGAGCCAGAATGTGCCGAGAAACTCGGCGAATAGACGTTTGGACATGATCTTCCCTCCAGATGTCGTGCGTCTGCGTGGTGCGCCGCATTTTCCGGAGGCCCCGCCTGGGCAACCCCCGCCGCGCAGACTCAACATTCGGGATGGAGACACGGCTCGGCGCCGCGCACAACGGGTGCAGTTCCCTTAACGTGATGCAATCACAGATATTTTTGCTCGGATCGGTATGTGCCGCTATGGCACGCAAAGGTTAATAGGCCCGACAGGCTACTGTGGACAAGCCTGTGACTCGCCGGTGGATAATCGGTGGAGGACTGGGCCGAGACACAACATCTAGTGGTGAACAAATCAGGAAACTTGTCCTATCAGTGATTCGTCGCCTGTTCGTTCCGCATTTGGTTCAAATCTTAACAAGGTGCCGGCCGCTGACGGTTCCCGCGTTAACCCGGTGACAGGAAACATCAACAAAATCATTATTTTGCGTCGAGGCTGCAGGGCAGTTCCCGCACTTGGCCGGCAAAGGTTAACGTTGGAGCCTGAAAGCATGAAACGGGCCACTTTAGCGAATCTGCATGTGGTGCGGCTTGCCAGCTCAAAATCTATATGTTGGGGTGAACAAAACCTGAATCTGCCGGAGTCAGTGATTCGTCGCTGATTCGTTCCAGACTCGTTCCAACTCTTAAATCTGGAACATTCTGCTTTCGCTTCGGCCTACAAATCCCTATGTGTCCAGTCGTCGCGACAGGCGGCGCAACGCCGGGTGGACCCGGCGCCGAGGGCGGTTCCGTAGAATGAATGTCCACTCCAAGCAGAACGACCCACTGATCCTGTCAGGCCGCGATGTAACAGCGGTTCTGGGTCCGACCAATACGGGCAAGACCCACCTCGCAATCGAGCGCATGGTCGCGCACGAAAGCGGCATCATCGGCCTGCCGCTGAGGCTGCTTGCACGCGAGGTCTATGGCCGGCTGTGCGAGAAGGTCGGTGCCCACAAGGTCGCGCTGGTCACCGGCGAGGAGAAAATCCTGCCGGCGGGGGCGAAATATTCGGTCTGCACCGTCGAGGCGATGCCGCGCCAGACCGACGCGGCATTCGTTGCCATCGACGAGGTTCAGCTCGCCGGCGATCTCGAGCGCGGCCATATCTTCACCGACCGCATCCTGCATTTGCGCGGCAGGCAGGAAACGCTGCTGCTTGGTGCCGCCACCATGCACGGCATCCTGCAGAGGCTTCTGAAGGGTGTATCAGTGGTCACCCGGCCGCGCCTGTCGCATCTCGCTTATGCCGGTTCCAAGAAGCTGACGCGGCTGCCGCGCCGCTCGGCCATCGTCGCCTTCTCGGCCGACGAGGTCTATGGCATCGCCGAACTGATCCGCCGCCAGCAGGGTGGTGCCGCCGTCGTGCTTGGCGCGCTCAGCCCGCGCACCCGAAACGCCCAGGTCGAGCTCTACCAGTCCGGCGACGTCGACTACCTGATTGCCACCGACGCCATCGGCATGGGCCTCAATCTTGATGTCGACCATGTCGCCTTCGCCCAGAACCGCAAGTTCGACGGCTACCAGTATCGCCAGCTGACCGCAGCCGAGCTCGGCCAGATCGCCGGCCGTGCCGGGCGTCATCTGCGCGACGGCACCTTCGGTGTCACTGGCCAGGTAGATCCGTTCGACGAGGAACTGATCGAGAAGATCGAAGGCCACGATTTCGAGCCGGTGAAAGTGCTGCAGTGGCGCACCGCCCAGTTCGATTTCGCCAGCCTCGACACGCTCAAGCGCTCGATCGACACGGTGGCACCTGTCGAGGGCCTGACGCGCGCGCTGCCGGCGGTCGACGCCCAGGCGCTCGAACATCTGTCGCGCGACGAAAACATCCGCTCGCTCGCCACCAACCGCGAACGCGTCGCCTTGCTGTGGGAGACCTGCGCGCTGCCCGACTACCGCAGGATCGCGCCGGCCCAGCACGCCGACCTCATCGCCTCGATGTATGACGATCTCGCCCGCAACGGCCATGTCGACGAAAACTACATGGCCGAGCAGGTACGCCGCGCCGATTCCACCGAAGGCGACATCGACACGCTTTCACACCGGATCGCACAGATCCGGACCTGGACTTTTGTCTCAAACCGCCCTGGCTGGCTTGCCGATCCGGCACACTGGCAAGAAAAAACGCGAAACATCGAAGACAGATTGTCGGATGCACTGCATGAGCGGTTGACGAAACGCTTTGTAGACCGCAGGACTTCCGTCCTCATGCGCCGCCTTAGAGAAAACACTATGCTTGAAGCCGAAATAAGCCCGTCCGGAACTGTCCTCGTCGAGGGTCATCACGTCGGCGAACTGCAAGGGTTCCGTTTCACCGCCGACCAGAGCGCGGGTGGAGAAGACGCCAAGGCTGTGCGCACGGCAGCCCAGAAGGCGCTTGCCACCGAGTTCGATTCCCGCGCAGAACGTTTCTCGGCGTCGCCGAATGGCGATATCGCGCTTGGCTCCGATGGCGTGCTGCGCTGGATCGGCGCGCCGATCGGCACACTGGTCGAGGGCGAGGACGCGCTCAAGCCGCGCGTCGTGCTGCTCGCCGACGAGCAGCTGACGGGCCCGGCCCGTGACAAGGTCGCGGCGCGCGCCGACCGTTTCGTCAATTTCCAGATCGAGTCGCTGCTCAAGCCGCTCGTCGATCTCAAGGCCGCCGAGCAGCTTTCCGGTATCGGCCGCGGCATCGCCTTCCAGCTGGTTGAAAATTTCGGCCTGATCAACCGCCGCGACATCGCCGAAGAGGTGAAGTCGCTCGATCAGGAAGGCCGTGCCGCGCTGCGTCGCCTCGGCGTGCGCTTCGGCGCCTACCACGTCTTCGTGCCCGCGTTGATCAAGCCAGCGCCGGCAGGCCTGGTGACGCTGCTCTGGGCGCTCAAGAGCGACGGCAAGGACAAGCCGGGCTTCGGAGATGTCGTCCATGCGCTTGCCGCTGGCCGCACCTCCGTCGTCATCGACCCGACCTTCGACAAGACCTTCTACAAGCTTGCCGGCTTCCGCAATCTCGGCCGCCGCGCCGTGCGCGTCGACATCCTCGAGCGTCTCGCCGACCTGATCCGCCCGGCGCTGGCCTGGAAGCAGGGTATCGGCGCGCGTCCCGACGGTGCCTATGACGGCAGCTCGTTCATCGTCACGCCGCAGATGATGTCGATCCTCGGCGCCACCGGCGACGACATGGAAGAGATACTCAAGGGTCTTGGCTACCGTGCCGAGCCGAAGGCCGCTGCCGAGGTCAAGGACAAGCTCGAGGCGATCGACGCCGCCGCTCGCGAGGCCGTGGCCAAGGCTGTTGCCGCAAAGGCTGCCGCCGCTGCTGCGGCTGCTGCACCCGCTGCGAGCGACGAGGCTGCCGACGTTTCTGCCGAACCCTTCGTCGAGACGGCCGACGCCGCCGAACAGACTGCTCCCGACGCCGCCGAACAGGCACCCGAGACCGAAGCAGACGGGCAGGCAGCTGAAACCGGAGCCGATCAGATCGAGGCGGCTGCCGAACCAGTAGCCGAGGTCGCCGCGGAATCGGTCGCCGAGTTCGCTTCCGAGCCGGAAGTCGAGGTGGAAGCCGCAGCGGTTGTCGCCGGCGCCCCGGTAGTCGCCGACTCCCCGGTTGCCGATGCCGCTCCGGTGGAAGGCGCCGTTGCAGACGTCACCGAAGCCGCGGAAGCGCCCAAGCCGATCCTGTTGTGGCGTCAGGGCCGTTTCGAACAGCGTCCGCGCCATCGCCAGGACAACCGCGCGCGTGGCGGCCAGCGCGATCAGCGTGCAGCTGGTGCTGCCGGCGCTCCGGCAGCTCGTCAGGGCGAGGGCAATCGCAATGGTGGCCGCGAAGGTGGCGAAGGCCGTGAAGGTGGGCGTCCGCGCTTCGATCGCAAGCCAGGCGGCAAGCCGCAGGGCGAGGGTGGACGTCCCGAAAACCGTGGCCGTGGTGAACGTCCGCAGGGCGAAAGACCCGGTGGCGACCGCAGCGGCTTCAAGGGCAAGCCCGCCTTCCAGCCGAAGCCGCGCGAAGAGCGTCCGGTGCGTATCGATCCCGATTCGCCCTTTGCCAAGCTCGCTGCGCTGCGCGACCAGCTCAAGAAGTAAACGCCTTGGCCGGCGAGGGAAGACAGCGCATCGACAAGTGGCTGTTCTTCTCGCGCGCGGTCAAGTCGCGTTCGCTCGGCGCCAAGCTGGCGCAATCGGGCGGCATCAGGTGCAACGGCCAGAAGCTCGGCCAGGCCTCCGACATCGTCAAGACAGGCGATGTGCTGACGATCACGCTCGACCGCCGTATCCTGGTCTATAAGGTTCTGCTCGCTGGCGAGCGGCGCGGGCCGGCTGAAGAAGCGCGCAAGCTCTACGACGACATCTCTCCGGCGCCGACGCCGAGAGATCAGGCGCCGCCTGATGCCAAACCGCCGCTGCGCGAGGCTGGCAGTGGCCGCCCGACCAAGAAAGAACGGCGCGCCACCGACAGGTTACGCGACCAGTGACGCAAAGCTTCAGGAGCCATGGCGGCGAAGTTGAGAATTGCGTTCCGCCAACAGGCTTCTGCGGGGAATGGCCGCCCTTGCAAGAGCTTCGCAAAGGGGATACCTCACCCGAAAGATACAAAATACGGGAAGTCCCGGAGCCTGCTTCATGACCTACGTCGTCACCGACAACTGCATCAAATGCAAATACATGGATTGCATCGAGGTTTGTCCGGTCGACTGCTTCTATGAAGGCGAGAATATGCTCGTCATTCATCCCGACGAGTGCATCGACTGCGGCGTCTGCGAACCGGAATGCCCGGCCGACGCGATAAAGCCCGACACTGAGTCGGGGCTCGACAAATGGCTGCAGATCAACACCGAATATGCCGAAAAATGGCCGAATATCACGGCCAAGAAGGAGCCGCCGGCAGACGCCAAGGAATTTGACGGCGTCGAAGGCAAGTTCGAGAAGTTCTTTTCGGCCGAGCCTGGCGAAGGCAACTGAGGTAGCGCGCCCTAAACGGCGCTAGATCGTTGGATTGAGAGCCGGCGTCGACTCTTGACGCGGCAGATTGTTCGCGTATGCAGCAAAATCTTGATTCTTCCGACTTTTTGTGTTAGAGCTAGCCCAACATGCCGATGACACAACGTCGATTTATGGCGCATAGCCTATTTCACTGAAAGGTGACAACCCTAATCCGGACCAGAGTAATCTGGGCCCGGCGGTCGCAACGTTTGCGGTTTGCTGGTCCAGGCTCTTCCGATTGGGGGTCGATTGTCGTGCGGCAGAAGGTCGCGTTTTGCGACCGTCCCGATCAACCGGCCTCGGCGGGCCGGTGTCACAAGAAGGAGTTCAGGGCGTATGGCAACTTCCATCCCGCAGAAGAAATCCGCAGCACGTCACGGTTTCAAGACCGGCGAGTATATTGTCTATCCGGCGCATGGTGTCGGTCAGATCGTATCGATCGACGAGCAGGAAGTGGCGGGACACAAGCTCGAACTGTTCGTAATCGATTTCCAGAAAGACAAGATGCGCCTCAAGGTGCCGGTCGCCAAGGCGACGTCCATCGGCATGCGCAAGCTTTCCGAGACCGACTATGTCGAGCGTGCATTGAAGGTCGTACAGGGCCGCGCCCGCGTCAAGCGCACCATGTGGTCGCGCCGCGCCCAGGAATATGATGCAAAGATCAATTCCGGCGACCTGATCTCGATCGCCGAAGTCGTGCGCGACCTCTACCGCGCCGACAACCAGCCGGAGCAGTCCTACTCCGAGCGCCAGCTTTATGAAGCAGCGCTCGACCGCATGGCGCGCGAGCTGGCAGCGGTCAACCGTCTGTCGGAGACCGAGGCTGTCCGTCTCATCGAGACCAACCTCAACAAGGGTCCGAAGCGCGGCGCCAAGGCAGACAACGAAGAAGCCGATGCCGAGCAGGAAGAAGCTGCCTGATCGATCGGATTTACCGAATTACGAAAGACCCGGCCAATGGCCGGGTTTTTTTGTTTGTCGGTGAAGCGGTTTGCATCCGGGCAGACGCGCAAGGGGAGCGTTGCGCATTCTGCTGCGCGAAGTCACTTGGGCTCGCTGCAAGCTGCGGCTCTCGTTGGACGAGTGCGGGCATGTCTGGACCCTCACCACCGTTGCCATGCCGCGATCTCGCAACCGCGGTGACGGTCCAGGACACGGCCTCGCCATCTGGCGATTGTCTTGAATGCCGCTTCTGAGGCGACTGGTTTTGCTGTATCCGAGGCTCAGACATAGCCGCTTCGGGACAGACAGCAGATGAGCAAAGCGCTTCTTATCATCGACGTGCAGAATGCGATCCTGAGAGGCAAGGGAACCCCGGAACGCCAGCCGCTGCTGGAGGCTGCGCTCGACGATACGATAGGCAGGTTGCGCGTCCTTCAAGACAAGGCACGTTCGGCCGGCGTGCCAGTTGTCGTCATCCAGCACGACGGGCCCGAAGGCCACCGGCTGGCGGTCGGGACCGAAGGCTGGGAAGTCCGGCCGGAGCTGGCACCGCAGGCCGGTGATGTTCTCGTTCGCAAGAAGAGCTCGGACTCGTTTCACGAGACGGATCTGGGCGCCCGCCTCGGCGAACTGGGGGTCTCGCACCTGGTTGTCGGCGGTTGCATGACCCAGTTTTGCGTCGACACCACAGTGCGTCGCGCTGCGTCGCTCGGTTACGATGTCACGCTCGTGGCCGACGGCCATACGACCGCCGACTCGGCACATCTTGCCCATGTCGACATCATCGCCCACCACAATGAAACGCTCGACGGTTTTGGTGCCGGCGATGCCGAGGTTGATGTCCGCCCGGCAGCGCAGATCTCGTTCTGACGATCGCCTGGGGCGGGGCGCCTAGCCTTCGCCGCCCTTGCCATGCGCGTGCTGGTGCGTGATCGTTGCGATGAAGCGCTTGGTGCGTTCATGCTTCGGATTGCCGAACACCTCGTTGGCCGGACCCTTTTCGACCACGGAACCGGCTTCCAGGAACAGCACCTCATGGGCGATCTTGGATGCGAGGCGCAGGTCGTGTGTGGCGATCACCATGGTCGTTCCTTCGCGCGCCAGTTGGCCGAGGACGTCGACGACTTCCTGTGCCAGTTCAGGATCGAGCGCCGAGGTCGGTTCGTCGCACAAAAGCACCTTTGGTGACGGGGCCAGAGCGCGTGCGATGGCGACGCGCTGCTGCTGCCCGCCCGAAAGCGTCGCCGGCCAGGCGTCGATCTTGTGACCCATGCCGACTTTGTCCAGCAGTGCCAGGGCACGTTCGCGCGCCTGGGCTTCAGGCCATTTCAGAACCGTCACCAGCCCTTCCATGACGTTCTCGATCGCGGTGCGATGTGGAAACAGCTGGAAGTTCTGGAACACCATGCCGGTCTGGCGACGCAGCTGCTGGATCGCCTTGGTGGCGACCCGATGGCCGGGGCGGAATTCAAGCGTGTCGTCGCCGATGCGTACGGTACCAGAAGTCGGGATCTCCAGCAGGTTGATGCAGCGCAGAAGCGTGCTCTTGCCACCGCCCGAAGGGCCGACGAGGGCAGTGACGCTGCCCTCCCGGATCTCGACCGAGACGTCCTTGAGAACGGTGTTGTCGCCGAACTGTTTGACGATGTGGGACAGTCCGATCATGACCGCGCCTCCAGGAAGCCGCCATAGCGGTTGAGCCGCTTCTCGAGCCTGACCTGCAGCGACGAGAGTACCGAACTCATGGCGAGATAGAGTATGGCGGCTTCGACATAGAGGATCAGCGGCTCATAGGTGGTGGCGACGATGCGTTGCGCTGCCTGGAACATCTCCGGCACTGTGATGGCGGCGGCGAGCGAGGTGTCCTTGACCAGCGATATGAAGGTGTTCGACAACGGCGGCACGGCGACGCGCGCTGCCTGCGGCAGGATCGTCCGGCGCATCGCCTGCGACCATGTCATGCCAATCGAATAGGCCGCTTCCCATTGCCCCTTGGCGACCGAGCTGATGGCGGCGCGGATGATCTCGGAGGAATAGGCCCCGACATTGAGTGTGAAGCCGATCAGCGCAGCGGGGAAGGCGTCGAGCACGATGCCGACGCTGGGCAGGCCGTAAAAGATCAGAAACAGCTGCACCAGAAGCGGCGTGCCGCGGATGATCCAGACGTAAAAGCGGACGATCGCCGACAGCCAGGCCGGTCCGAACAGGCGGGCAAGTGCCGCGCCCAGCCCGACCGTCAGGCCGAAGGCGAAGGAGAGCAGCGTCAGCGGTGCTGTGAAAATGAGTGCGGCCCACAACAAGGGGCCGAGCGACTCCAACATCAATTGCAGCCAATGTGGCAAGATGAATGCTCCCTTCCACAATAGAGCGCCGCGCGTCCCCTGGGGACGCGCAAAGGACCCTCTATCGGCATAAAACAACGAGCTCGGAAAATCGCAGATTTTCCGGGCAAGTTCATGGGAAAAAATGAGAGGTTGAAAATGACTGCCTCTCAGGCGGCCGCCACGCCGGGCGCCGCCGGAGGAGCAATGTCGTTACTGCGAGACGTCCGCGCCGAAATAGGCCTCGGAGATCTTCTTGTAGGTGCCGTCAGCCTTTATCTCGGCCAGTGCCTTGTTGATCGCCTCGACCAGTTCGGGCTCGCCCTTGCGCACGATGACGCCAGAGAAGTCGGCCTTGGCCTCTTCGGCAACGATCTTCACGTCGGCGTCGGGCTTGTGCTTCTTGAAGTCGAAGAACGACAGCGAGTCGTTGATGGTGGCGTCAGCACGGCCATTCAGCACCAGCTGGATCGACTGGTCGAAACCGTCGGTGCCGACGAGCTCAGCGCCATTGGCTTCGGCGATCTTGCCGAAATTGCTGGTCAGGGACTGAGCCGACTTCTTGCCCTTGAGGTCGGCGAAGCCTTTGATGTCTTCGTTCTTGCCGCTGACGATCAGCACTGCCTTCGAGGCGATATAGGGGTCGGAGAAGTCGTACTTGGCCTTGCGCGCCTCAGTGATGCCGACCTGGTTGATGACGGCGTCGTAGCGCTTGGCGTCGATGCCGGCGATCAGGCCGTCCCACTTGCCTTCGAGGAACTCTGCCTTGACGCCGAGGCGCTTGGCGATTTCCTTGCCGATCTCGACGTCGAAGCCGACGAGCGCGCCCGATGCGTCGTGATAGGTAAAGGGCGCGTAGGTGCCCTCGGTGCCGATCTTGAATACGCCGGCTGCCTTGATCTGGTTGAGATTTTCGCCAGCATGGCCGGCGGCGACGGCAGCGAGCTGGATCGTTGCGGCAACGGCCAGCGATTTAAACCACTTCATTTGGTGTGATCCCTATTTTGTGCCCGGCTTGCTGACCGGGAAAGTTGTGATTGGCGGCAATCTGTCAGAAGCTTGCCTTCTGTATAAGGAATGAAATTTCAAAAATGGCACAATACTGGAATGTGAATCTACAGGCCATGATGGCCGTCGCCCACTCCGGAACATTCACCGACGCGGCGCGTTAATGCCCCTGCGGGGCCGCGCGAGATTGCAACGCGCGCCCGGCTGCTCTTGAGACAAGGGGCGCAAGATGTATATGGATCGGGCAGGCCTGGCCGGAGAGCAGATGATGCTGAGGGCGGCGGCGCGCGCACCCTATCTCGAGCGTGGCGAGGAACTCGAGCTGGCGATCCGCTGGAAAGAGCGGCACGATCAGGACGCGCTCAACCAGATCACCACCGCCCATATGCGCCTCGTCATCGCCATGGCGGTCAAGTTCCGGCGCTACGGACTGCCGATGGGCGACCTCATCCAGGAAGGCCATGTCGGGCTGCTCGAAGCGGCGGCACGCTTCGACCCGGAGCGCGAGGTCCGCTTCTCGACCTACGCCACATGGTGGATCCGCGCCTCGATGCAGGACTATATCCTGCGCAACTGGTCGATCGTCCGTGGCGGCACGAGTTCGGCGCAGAAATCCCTGTTCTTCAACCTGCGGCGCATGCGCGCCCGGCTCGCCCAGGGCGGCGACCCGCTCGGAGGCACCGCCGCCTATCAGGAAATATCGGTAGCCCTTGGCGTGTCGGAAGCCGACGTTGCGCTGATGGACATGCGTTTGTCGGTGCCCGACACCTCGCTCAATGCGCCGCTCAGCGACGATGGCGATTCGGGCGAACGGATGGATCTGCTGGTTTCGGACGATCCCTTGCCGGACGAACTGGTTGGCGAGGCGATCGACATCGAGCGCCGCTCGGGGTGGCTGCATGACGCGCTCTCCGTGCTCAATGCGAGGGAACTGCAGATCATCGAAGAACGTCGGCTCACGGAGGAGGGTGCTACGCTGGAAGAGCTTGGCACCTCGCTCGGCATCTCCAAGGAACGGGTCCGCCAGATCGAGACCCGCGCCATGGAAAAGCTGAAATCCGCCCTGGAGCGCAAAAACCCGGCATTTCAGATCGCCTGAGCGCGCGACCTCTTGGATCCGCCCATCGGGTTTTCGGACAGTCGGACCGATTATCAGGCCGATGCGCTACCTGTCGGTGACGATTTTGACCTTGTCGCCGGCGGAGACCGACGCACCGGGCGCCAGGGCGTTCAAAACCCTGAACAGATCGAGCTTACGGTCGACGCCGACCATGCTGGCGGCAAGCGAGCCCATGTTCTGGCCGGGCTGGACGGTAACGACGCGGATGCGCAACGGCTTGAGGCCGGCTTTCTCCGCTGCCGTCATGACCCGGAAGCTGGAGCTGACCGATCGCGCAATGGTGTCGAGGGTGGTGCTGGCCGTCGGTGCGGCGGTCAGCAGGCGGTAGACCTGCGCGCCATTGCGGATCACGACGATGTCGAACTGCCAGCCTTCGGCGCTGGCGCGGGCGAAGGCGGCCTCGTTGCCGTTGATCGTTTCCGCGCGCACGCTCGACGGGTCGAGACCGGCGACCCAGCCGCTCTTGACGTAGTCGACCAGCGGCAGCTTGGCGTCGATCGCCACGCCATCGAAGCGGATCGCCGTATTGTCGGGGCCGGTCGCTGTGACGGCGGCGGCTGTGTTGTCGATGACGAAACCCTGCGGCACGGCAAACGAGATGCCGAGCTTGGGGTGCATGAAGGTCGTGCCGCGCACATAACCCTCGTCGGGCGTGTCGCCGAACAGCAGACCATCGATGCCGGCTAGAAAGGAGTCGCGGTCGCGGCGGCCTATGCCGGGCGCGCCGAACTGCCGGGCGTGACGCTGGGCAAGGTCGATACGCTGTGGCGCGTTGGGGTGGCTCGCCAGGAAGTCGAGGCTGGCGTCGGTGGCACCGCTGACGGCGCGTAGGTCGGAGTAGGCGGCCATCGACTGCAGGAAGCGCCCTGCGGCAAACGGATCGTAGCCGGCCTGGCCGCTCATCTTGATGCCGATGCCGTCGGCTTCCAGCTCCTGGTTGCGCGAGAACTGGGCGAGCCGGAGCTTGCCGCGGATCAGCGCTGCCTTGGCGGTCGGGCTTTCGCCAAGCACGTCGGTGACGACCTTGGTCGCCAACACTTCCTCGGCTTCCTTCTGCTGGCGCTGGATGCCGTGGTTGGCTGTGACGTGACCCATCTCATGCGAGATGACGGCAGCCAGCTCGGCCGAATCATTGGCTAGCGCGAGCAAGCCGCGCGTGACGTAGAGATAGCCGCCCGGCAGTGCGAAGGCGTTGACGTTGGGCGAATTCAGGATGGTGATACGGTAGGTCTGGTTCGGATTGCTCGACACGGTGGTCAGGCTGCCGACCACCTTGGCGACCATGCGCTCAAGCTTGGGATCCGAATACTCGCCGCCATAGGTTGCCAGGATGCGCGGATGCTGCGCCTTGGCGATCTCGGCAAGCTTGTCGTTGCGCGTGACATTGTCGACGGTCACCGGATTGTTGGACGGCTGGAACCCTGACTCGCGTACATCCGAAGGGTTGAGTATCTGGCAACCCGAGACAAGCGCCGACAGCGCGACGGCGACCATCAGGCGCGCATAGCGGGGCGTTCTCGTCTGGATCAACGTGTCGCGGCAGGTGGGCAGAGCTCGCGTCCTTTCAAAGTCCTCAGGCGGCCAAATTTCCCAAGCGTCATGCAAAGCAGAAGCGGGCCCGACAAGACGGACGTAGCCACACTCGGCTTGCCGACACAATAAGGCCGTAACCGCCAATGTGGCGATTTGGCTGTAAATTATGTCCGCTTCCGGGCAACCCGGCGTGATCGCGTCATCGCCGTTCACCGCCGATATAGTGTCTGAACGCTTCAGGTCCAGCATCCATAAAGAAATCCGCAGTCTTTCCGGCCGCCGCAACAGTGCCAGCCTCGACGAAAACCATGTTTTTGGCCAGTTTTCGGGCATCTTCGGGCTGGTGTGTCACGAAAAGCACGGTCATGCCGCGTTCTGCATGAAGGCCTGCCACGAGATCCAGCATGTTCTCGCGCAATGCTGGTCCAAGCGAGGCAAAGGGTTCATCCAGCAGCAGAATCGGCCGGTCGCGCACCAGCACGCGTGCCAGCGCCACGCGCTGGCGCTCGCCGCCCGACAATTCGCGCGGCAGGCGCTGCTCCATGCCGGCGAGGCCAACGCGTGCCAGCGCCGTCGCCACGTCCTGCCTGTCCCCCGCACTCAGCCGCAACGCCTGCGAGCGCCCAAGCCCGACATTCTTCTCGACGTCGAGATGGGCGAAAAGGTTGTTTTCCTGGAACACCATCGACACCGGCCGGTCGGCCGGCAGCGCTTTTGTCACGTCCATATCGCCGATCCACACGCGGCCCTCGCGGGGCGTTTCGAAACCGGCGACGAGGTTGAGCAAGGTCGACTTGCCGGCACCGCTCGGTCCCATGATCGCGGTGATCTCGCCCGCGGCAAAGGCCACGTCGAAGCGCACCATGGTGTCGCTGTAGCTGAACACCACATGATCGAGGCGCACCGCGGCACTGGTCGAGGTCATTTCGAAGTCTCCCTGCCGAGATGGTCGGCGAGCATCGTCAGCGCCAGGCACAACAGCCCGAGCATCAGCGCAAGTCCCGCCGCATCGTCGGTGCGGTAGCTGCCCATGCGGGCCAGCAGAAGGTAAGGCAAGGTCTGCACAGCGTCGCTGCCGAACAGCGCAATGACGCCCAGATCGCCGAGCGACAGCGCCATGGCAAAGGCGAATGCGGTGGCGAGCGGGCGCCTGAGCACCGGCCAGTCAATCAGCCGAAGCCTGTTCCAGCCCGAAATGCCGAGCTGGGCGCACAGCCTTTCGTGGCGTTCGCTGGCCGCATCATAGGCGGGACGGACGGCGCGGACGGCAAAGGGCATTGCCATGACGGCGTTGACGGTGACGACCATGAATGGCGCGAGCGCAAAAACGTCGACCGACTGCCGCACCAGTACGAACCAGCCGGCGCCGATGACGATCGGCGGCACCACCAGAACGAAGCCGGCCCCGGTGTCGGTGAAGCGTTCGAGCAACGTCTTTTCGCCGCCCGTCCTGCTGCCGGCCAGTGCCCGCCGCGCCATGACGAGGGACAGGGCAAGCATGGCCGCGAGTGTCGCCGACAGCGTGGCAAGCACGATGCTGGTCAGTGTCGCGCGTTGCACCGAAGCTTCGCCTGCCAGCCGGCCGAGATCGGCTTCAAGCCCTGAGGCGATCGTCGCAAGCAGGGGGCCGCCGACGAAGACGAGTGCGGCAAGGATGGCGGTGGTGTTGAATGCCTTCTCACCCACTCTCGCCCTGATGTAGTTGCGCTGCGCCACCGGCAGGTTGGCATCGCCCGTCGTGTTGGCCCCCAGCCGCATCAGCGCCAGCACCACGACTGCGGTGAGCGCTATCTGCAGCAGGGTCAGGGCGACGGCACGCGCGGGGTCGAAGTCGAAGCGCAGCGCCTGATAGATCGCAACTTCCAGGGTCGTTGCAGCCGGCCCGCCGCCGAGCGTCAGCACGATGGTGAAGGAGGTGATGCAGAGCATGAACACCAGTCCTGATATTCCGGGCAGGGCCGCCTGAATTGCCGGCCATTCGATCAGGCGGAAGCTCGACCGCGCGCCCATGCCGAGCTGGCTTGCCAGTCGCCATTGGTCTGCCGGCACCGTCTGCAGTGCCTCCAGTACCAGCCGGGTCGCCAGTGGCAGGTTGAAGAAGACATGGGCAACGAGAATGCCCGACAGGCCGTAGATGCCGGGCCAGGTGCCGCCGGTCAGCGCTGCAAGCGGCTTGGCGAAATAGCCGGCACGGCCGTAGAGCGACAGGATTCCAAGTGCTGCGACGATCGCCGGCAAAGCCAGCGGCACGGCAAACAGGCGCAGGATCAGGGCCCGACCGGCAAAGGCGGGATGCCGCGACAGGGCACGGGCGACAAAGATGGCCGGACCCACCGACAGCAGCGTCGACAGCAGCGCCTGCCACAGCGTGAAACGGGCGATACGGAAGAGATAGGCATCGAATGCGTTGGCAGCACCTTGCGGGTTGCGCGCGGCCTCGATGCCGAGGCCGGCGAACGCGCCACCGATCAGGATGCCGATGGCCGCCAGCGCGATGACGCCTGAGGTGATGCGGGGGTCGGAGGTGCGAGCGCGCATGCTGGGCTAGGCGCGTTTGGAGCGTGCGCGACGCAGAACGGCTACGTTGTACTCTACGTTGCCCCCCTCTGCCCTGCCGGACATCTCCCCCACAAAGGGGGAGATTAGCTGCTTTGCCGTTGCCGCCTCTTCCGTCGTCGTCGCGATTGGCAAAGGCCGCGCAACTGCCAATCTCCCCCCTTGTGGGGGAGATGTCCGGCAGGACAGAGGGGGGCAACGTAGGGTGGTCACGTTCGAGGCCTTTCGAAGTCTTACTTGCTCATCACGCCGAGCCACTCGTCGACCCAGGCCTTGCGGTTGGCAGCTACCTCGTCGGCGCTGAAGATCAGCGTTTTCGTAGGCTTCACCAGCTTGTCGAAGGCCGGGTTGAGCGGCTTGTCTGTCTTGCCGGCAGGCAGCATCCAGTTGGTTTCCGGCACCGCGTCCTGGAAGCCGGGGCTGGTCATGAAGGCCATGAACTTCTCGGCCAGCGGGTTCTTGGCGCCCGTCGTGGTGATTCCGGCGACCTCGATCTGCAGGTAGTGGCCTTCCTCGAACGACGCTGCCTGGTAACGTTCGGTGTTCTCGGCAACCATGTGGTAGGCCGGCGAGGTGGTGTAGGACAGCACCATCGGCGCCTCGCCCTTGGTGAACAGGCCATAGGCCTCGCTCCAGCCCGGCGTCACGGTCAGCACGCGGTCCTTGAGCTTGGCCCAGGCTTCCGGGGCCTTGTCGCCGTAGACCGACTTTACCCAGAGCAGCAGGCCGAGGCCAGGCGTCGAGGTGCGCGGATCCTGAATCGCGATCTTCTCTTCCGGATTGCCCTCGACAAGTTCCTTCAGGCTCTTGGGCGGGTTCTTCAGCTTCTCGGTGTCGTAAACGACGGCGAAGTAGCCGTAGTCATAAGGAACGAAGGTGTCGTCCTTCCAGTCGCCCGGAACCTTGACGTCGGCGCCGGCAGCACCGTGCGGCACGAACAGGCCCGTGGCTTTGGCCTCGGCGGTCAGGTTGGTGTCGAGGCCGAGCACGATGTCGGCCTTGGTCGCAGCACCTTCGAGCTTGACGCGGTTGAGCAGCGCCACGCCGTCGGCAACCGAGACGAAGTCGACCGTGCAGGCACAATCGGCCTCAAACGCCTTCTTGACCTGCGGGCCAGGACCCCATTCGGAGGTGAAGCTTTCATAGGTGTAGACGGTGAGTCTGCCTTCGGCCGCGGCCGGGAAAGCAACAGTGGCCAGCGCCAGGGCGGAAGTCATGGATAAGATCAGCGAGCGCATCGGCGCCTCCTTCATTGGTGTTGAAAGGGAATTTGAAGCGCCGGGCGTCCGAAGCATCTAATCCCTCCGCCGGTACAAACCGGATCAGGTTCAGCGGGTTGGCCGGGACGGTTCCCTATGCCTCTCAGCCGGCACGCAATCGCGCGACCGGCACCCCGTTAGAGCGGCTCAACAAATAGGCCCGCGCTTCAGGCCGCGCAAGCGGTAGTTTGCCGGCCACCAACCATGCCGCGGCCTTCCGTTTCGGCTGCCGGGCTGGTAATGCGCATGCCATGACCCGGTTCACCATACTTCTCGGCGGCGAGCTTTTCCGCACCTCGCGCCTCGACCGCCAGGTCGCGGACAGCCGCATCATTGCGGCCGACGCCGGCATCCGCCATGCGACCACGCTCGGGCTGACGCCGGAACTGTGGCTTGGCGACTTCGATTCCGTGCCATCGGATCTCGACCCGCGCTTCGCAGGTCTGCCCCGCGAAACCTTCCCAGCCGAAAAAGACAGGACCGACGGAGAGCTTGCCATCGATGCCGCGCTGAAGCTCGGTGCGACGTCCCTGGTGCTTGTAGGCGCCTTCGGCGGTGCGCGGGCCGACCACGCCTTTCTTCATTTCGCACTGGCGCTCAGGTTGGCTGAAGGTGGCATGGATGTACTGCTGACCAGCGGGCGCCAGGAGGCCCTGCCGCTTCTGCCCGGCACGGCATCCTTCGACTATGAAGACGGCATGCTGTTTTCCGTGCTCGCCTTCTCCGAGCTGACCGGGCTTTCAGAACAGGGCGCCAAATGGCCGCTCGACAATGTCGACGTGCCGTTCGGCTCGTCGCTTACCCTCTCCAATGAAGTGCGGGGTTCATTGCGGATTTCGCTCGGCAGCGGTCGTGCGCTGCTTCTCGCTCATCCCTTTCCTGCCTCGGATTTCTGAAACATGGCGCCACCGCTTCTCAATCTCGACGGCATCCGTCTGACCTTTGGCGGCACGCCGCTGCTCGACGGCGCGGCACTGACTGCCGCCGCCGGCGACAAGATCGCGCTCGTCGGCCGCAACGGCTCGGGCAAATCGACGCTGCTCAAGATTGCCGCCGGCATGATCGAGCCGCAGGACGGCGTGGTGTTCCGCCAGCCCTCGGCGACGATCCGCTACTTGCCGCAGATGCCTGACATGGATGGCTTCGCCTCGGTGCGCGCCTATGTCGAAGCCGGACTCGGGCCTGCCGACGATCCGCATCGCGCCACCTATCTGCTCGACCATCTCGGCCTGACCGGCGAGGAGTCTCCGGCTGACCTGTCCGGCGGCGAGGCGCGCCGCGCAGCACTTGCCCGCGTCATGGCGCCCGAGCCCGACATCCTGCTGCTCGACGAGCCGACCAACCATCTCGACCTTGCAGTCATCGAGTGGCTGGAAGAAGAACTCATCCGCACCTCGTCGGCGCTGATCCTGATTTCGCACGACCGCCGCTTCCTCGAGCGCGTCAGCCGCAACACCGTCTGGCTCGACCGGGGCCAGACGCGCCGGCTCGACCGTGGTTTTGCCCATTTCGAGGAGTGGCGCGACCAGATCCTCGAGGAAGAGGAGCGTGAGCAGCACAAGCTCGGTCGCCAGATCGTGCGCGAGGAGCACTGGCTGCGCTATGGCGTTACGGCACGGCGCAAGCGCAACATGCGCCGGCTCGGCGAGTTGCAGACGATGCGCCAGACGTTCCGTAGCCATCGCGGCGCCGAGGGCGTGGCAACCATGGTTGCAAGCGAGGCGGCGGAATCCGGCAAGCTCATCATCGAAGCCAAGAACATCGACAAGAGCTTTGGCGACCTGACCGTCGTCAAGGGCTTCTCGACGCGTATCCAGCGCGGCGATCGTGTTGGTCTCGTTGGCCCCAACGGTGCCGGCAAGACGACCTTGCTCAAGATGCTGACCGGCGAGATGGAGCCGGACGCCGGCAGCGTGCGGCTTGGCGTCAATCTGGAAATCGCCACCCTCGACCAGAAGCGTGAGGCTGTCGATCCGAACGAGACGCTGTCGAGCTACCTGACAGATGGCCGTGGTGAAAACCTCGTCATCAACGGCGAGCAGCGCCACGTCGTGTCCTACATGAAGGACTTCCTGTTCAAGCCCGAGCAAGCCCGCACGCCGGTGCGCGAGCTCTCGGGTGGTGAACGCGCCCGGCTGATCCTGGCGCGCGTGCTTGCCCGTCCGGCCAACCTGCTGGTGCTCGACGAGCCGACCAACGATCTCGACATGGAGACGCTGGAACTGCTGCAGGAACTGGTCGCTGGCTTTGCCGGCACCGTCATCCTCGTCAGCCACGACCGCGATTTTCTCGACCGCACCGTCACCAGCATCATCGCGCCCGACGGCGAGGGCCGCTGGATCGAGTATGCCGGCGGCTACGCTGACATGCTGGCCCAGCGCGGCGGCACCAAGCTCGACGACCGCAAGTCACGCAAGGCGGCCAATGGCCAGGCCTCAGCTGGCCGCAACGAAGCTGAAGCGCCTAAGGCCGCGTCGAAGAAACTGTCGTTCAAGCAGAAGTTCGCGCTCGAAAGCCTGCCCAAGAAGATGGAGGCGGTGACCGCTTCGATCTCGCGGCTGGAAAACCAGATCGCCGATCCGGCCTTCTAC
This sequence comes from Aminobacter aminovorans, assembly GCF_900445235.1. Lineage (NCBI taxonomy): Bacteria > Pseudomonadati > Pseudomonadota > Alphaproteobacteria > Hyphomicrobiales > Phyllobacteriaceae > Aminobacter > Aminobacter aminovorans. Next base: position 1,234,466 of record NZ_UFSM01000001.1, read on the forward strand.
GAACGCGACCCGCATGGCTTCCAGAAGACCATCGCCGCCCTCGACAAGGAGCGCGCGACGCTGACTGCGCTTGAAGAGGAGTGGCTGGAGCTGGAGATGCTGCGCGAGGAGCTGGAAGGATAGCCAGGGCCTAAAGACAGGCCTCGCAGATCGCCGCGATATGGCGGTGATCGGTGCCGCAGCAGCCGCCAAGAACCTTTATCTGGCCGAAGCTGTCCCGGATGGCGCGGTAGCGGCGGGCAAGATCGGCGGAATCGCCAGGATCAAGCTCAGTCGCCGCATCAAGTTCGGCGTGGCTCTTTGCCGACGCATTCGCACGCACGCCACCAAGACGGTGACCCCAGTTGCCAGCTTCGGCCAGTACGCCTTCGAAATGGCTGGGATGGGCGCAGTTGATCATGAAGTAGGCGGGCGCGCCGTCCGTCTCGTCATCGACGATCTCGATCGCCTCCGCCAAGCTCTCGCCCGACGGCAATCGCCCGTCAGTCTCGACGGTAAAAGAAATCACCGATGGCAGGCCCGCGCCCATGGCGGCGCAGGCGATGCCGACTGCTTCCTGCGGGTAATTCATGGTCACGGCGCTGATCATATCGGCGCCGGCGTCGCGGAACGCGATGATCTGATCGCTGTGATAGTCTGCGGCTTCGACAGGCGTCATCATCAAGTCGGGACGGTAGCCGTCGCCGCGCGGCCCGACCACGCCATTGACCAGGACGGTCATCCCGCGGCCAACATAGGCCGCTCGCAGCGCCTGCGCCTGAGCGACAGCGCGACGGTTGAGCTCAGAGAGTGCTGCACGGGAATAACCGAGCCTTTCGCCCCAGTCGGGGTTGGCGCGCCATGTCGGAGTGTCCAAGACGAAACTCAGGCCGTGTCGTTCGGCGATTTCAAGATAGCGCTGGAAATAGCTGTCGAGCCTGTCGCGCCCGGTTGCATCGAGAAGCAGCGGAAATGCCGCGAAGCACGGCAGGTCGATCCCTTCCAGGAAGACCAACGTCGTCTCAAGGCCTCCATCGGTGAGGGCGATGGAGGCGCCGAGATGCGGGAGTTCTATCGTCGCAGGGCACATGACGCCCCCCAGAGGGATCTGGCTTGATGTCGGCTACATCCGCCAGGACACGCTGTTAAACGAGACCTTCAGATTAACATCTTAATTTAGCATCAGCTACTCTAAGCTGCCGACAGTCGGATTAAGCTGACGCGAACAGTCGCCCGCGCCGGCCAACCGAATTTCCGCTCAGCCTGCTTCCTTGGCCTGCCATGCCTTCATCGCGTCTTCGAACACCTTGTCGCCAGGGATGCCCTTTTCCAGCGTGAACAGTGCGCGGCGGCCGGACTTGTAGACCACCGGCACGTCGATCCAGCTCTGGCGACGCAGCAGGTTCAGATTGGCGTCGACCTCGGCCTTGGTATCGTTGAGCGCGACGAGGAAGAAGCCGTCAGCGATCTTGGCCGGAATGCCAAGCAGCGAATTGCCGGCGTCCTGTTCCGAACTCTTCATCGCCACGCGCAGGATGTTCTCGATGCCGCCGCCGTCAAAGCCCTCGGGCGTCAGGAAGATCATCTCCAGTATATGGCTCGCCGGCAGCGTCTTGTCGGCGTTGCGGCGGATGGTCATGCGTAGCTGAATGTCCTTGCCGGGTATGGTCGCCTCGGCGCGGATCGCAGGCTCGGGCGGCAAGTCGCCGCCGGGCGATTCCTGAACCACCGTCCAGACCACGGAACCCGGTTCGGCCGAACCCTGGGCGACGTTGGTGCGCTCTTCGTAGAAGATCGCCTTCTGGCCCACAGCCACGGGGGCGTTTTCGCCCGCAACGGGCACAGTCGTTGCCGGGGTTCCCTCGGCGGGTGTCGCCGGCGTGGCAGGGGTTGCCGGTGTGGGCTCTGGCGGCGTTGCCGGTGCCGGCTGGGTGAGTGCAGCGACCGAGGTGCCTTCGCCGACACCGTTGCTGCCGCTGGCCGGGCCTGGATCGACTTCCTTGCCATCCGCGGTCATGCGCTGGGTGAACTTGCCCGGCTCGCCGGCTGCCGGCGCCTGCGCGGTCTGACCGCCAGTTGCCGGCGGAGGCGTTGCAGCTTCATTCGCCGGGGGTGGTGTCTCAGCCGTCGTTTCGCTGCCGCTGCCAAGGAAGGCATCGCGGTTCGACCACAGCGCATAACCGCCGGCGCCGACCACCACCACGGCAAGCGCCGCGGCGATCAGGCCGCCGCTGATGCGTTTGCGCGGCTTCTGCCGCGAAGTGGCGAAGGGGTCGCCGCCGTCGGTCCCAGCGTCGCCGAAACGGTCGTTGCCTTCGCCTTCTGGCGCTTCGTCATCGTCGCTTGCCGAGAAGTCGGGCAGGGGTTCGCGCTGCTGCGGCGTGTAGGCCGGAATAGGGTCTGCGGCAGGCGGCGGAGCGACCGGGGTCACCGGGCGGCGTGGCTCCGGCTCGGGCGCGGTCCGGCTGTAGGTCGGCTGGTCCTTGTTGCGGGCGATCGAGCTAAAGACGTTTTCCAGCTCGGCCAGCGGATCGTCTTCCACCACTGGCGGATGGAACTCGGCCTCGACGATCGCGATCGCATCTTCGAGCGATTTCGTCTGGCGTTCGGCAACGGCTGCGGGCGGCTGCGGATTGAGCGCGGCGAGCTTGGCTGCGATGGTGCTGCGGGCCTTGTCATACACCCTCGCCCGCATCGCCGGCGTGGTGTCGCCCATGCCATCCAGCGTCTTTTTCAGAACCGCTACGAAGTCTGCCATTCTCTCGTCGACCTATCTCTTCTTCTGGGCCGGGCCGCGTCCGGCGGCAAATCAGCCGCCGGAAAGCTGCCAAAACTAGTCTTCAAACGGGTCGGTCACAAGTATCGTGTCATCCCGCTCGGGGCTGGTGGAAAGCATGGCAACCGGGGCGCCGATCAGCTCCTCGATGTAGCGCACATACTTCACTGCCTGGGCCGGCAGGTCGTTCCAGCTGCGCGCGCCTGCGGTGGTGCCCTTCCAGCCTTCGAGCGTCTCGTAAACCGGCTCAACGCGCGCCTGCGCGCCCTGGCTCGCCGGCAGGTAGTCGATCAGTTCGCCGTCGAGCATGTAGCCGGTGCAGACCTTGATCTCGTCGAGGCCGTCGAGCACGTCGAGCTTGGTCAGGGCGATGCCCTTGATGCCGTTGACGGCAACTGCCTGGCGCACCAGCACGGCATCGAACCAGCCGCAGCGGCGCTTGCGCCCGGTCACCACGCCGAACTCGTGGCCCCGCTTGCCGAGGAATTCGCCGACTTCGTTCTGCTGCTCGGTCGGGAAGGGCCCCTCGCCGACGCGGGTGGTGTAGGCCTTGGTGATGCCGAGCACGTAGTGGATCGAGCCGGGGCCCATGCCGGAACCCGCTGCCGCCTGGCCGGCGACTGTGTTCGAGGAGGTCACGAACGGATAGGTGCCGTGGTCGATGTCGAGCAGGGTGCCCTGGGCGCCTTCGAACAGGATGCGCTCGCCGGCGCGGCGCTTGTCGTCCAGCACCTTCCAGACGCGGTCCATGTAGGGCAGGATCTTGTCGGCGATCGAGGTCAGTTCAGCCATGATGACGTCATGGGTCACCTCCGGATGCCCAAGCCCGCGGCGCATCGCATTGTGGTGCGTCAGCAAGCGGTCGACCTTCTGGGGAAGCGTTTCCAAATCCGCCAAATCCATCACCCGGACAGCACGGCGGCCCACCTTGTCTTCGTAGGCTGGGCCGATGCCGCGACGGGTCGTGCCAATCTTCGTTCCCGAATTGGAGGCGGCGTCCTCGCGGAAACCATCCAGCTCACGATGCAGGGACAGGATAAGCGCGGTGTTTTCGGCGATTTTCAGGCGGTCGGGGCCGATCTCGACGCCCTGGGCGCGGATCTTCTCCAGCTCGGCGACAAAGGCATGCGGGTCGAACACCACGCCGTTGCCGATGATCGACAGCTTGCCCTCGCGGACGACGCCGGATGGCAGCAGCGACAGCTTGTAGACCACACCGTCGACCACCAGCGTATGGCCGGCATTGTGACCGCCTTGGAAACGCACCACCACATCGGCGCGCTCCGACAGCCAGTCGACGATCTTGCCCTTGCCTTCGTCGCCCCACTGGGAACCGACGACCACCACATTGGCCATAATATTTTCCTTCCGACATCGCGGCGCGGGCCGCGAACAGTGCAAAATGACAGGCCTCTATAACGCCAAGCAATTGGATGTGCGACCTTTCTTTGCCGCCTCAGGCATAACAATTTCCGCCTTTGGGGGCATTTACTTGTCCAAAGCCAGCACCTAGGCCGACATGGTGCCCCTCGCCAGCGAAAGTCCGGCCGCATGCATCGAAACGCCTATGTCCTGCTGTTGGCGACCACGCTCTTCTGGGGCGGCAATGCGGTGGCGGGCAAGCTTGCCGTCGGCCATGCCTCGCCGATGCTCCTGACCTCGCTGCGCTGGGCATTGGCCGCCGCAATCCTCGTCGCCATCGGCTGGCCCCGGCTCAGGGCCGACTGGGCAGTCGCGCGCAAGCACATCTGGCTGCTGATCGCCTTGGGTGGGCTCGGCTTCACCGCCTTCAATGCCGCCCTCTATTCGGCGCTCAATTACACCTCGGCCATCAATGCCAGCATCGAGCAGGCCGGCATGCCGATGGTCATCTTCGTCGCCAACTTCATCCTGTTTCGCATGCGAGTCACCTGGGGGCAGATCCTGGGGTTTCTGCTGTCGCTGACAGGCATCGCGCTGACCGCCAGCCATGGCGATCTCAGGACCCTTCTCGCGCTGGACATGAATTTCGGCGACGCGCTGATGCTCATCGCCGTCCTTGTCTACAGCGCTTACACGGTTGCGCTGCGCTTCAAGCCCGACATCCACTGGCTGAGCCTGATGATCGTTATGACATCGGCTGCCTTCGTTACCTCGATCCCGTTCGTGATCTGGGAGATCGGCAGCGGCCGCGCCATTGCGCCCGATGCGATGGGCTGGGCGATCACGGCCTACATGGTGCTGTTTCCCTCGATCCTGGCGCAGGTCTTCTACATCAGGGGCGTCGAGCTCATCGGCGCCAATCGCGCGGGCCTGTTCATAAACATGGTGCCGATCTTCGGTACGCTGCTTTCGGTGATGATCATCGGCGAGGACTTTCAGTTCTACCACGCGGTGGCCATCGTGCTGGTGCTCGGCGGCATCTGGCTTGCCGAGCACTCCGGGCGGAAAATGGCGAGCGCCGAGGAGCTTTTGGCTGCCGAAAAACACAGCTCCGATGCCTGAAAAGAAAAAGGCGCAGGACCAGCCCGCGCCTTTGGTGCCTTGGGAGGCTTTTGTCAGATGCCGTTGACGTCGAACTGCAGGCGCTTGGCTGAGTCGATCGACTTGTGGTCGCGTACCTTGGCGAGCACGTCTTCGGGGAACGGTGCATCTAGATAGAGCAAGGCAATCGCATTGCCGCCCGGCCGGTCACGGCCGAGCTGGAAGTTGGCGATGTTGACGCCGCTCTCGCCGCACACGGTGCCGAGCAGGCCGATGATACCAGGCGCGTCGGCGTTGGTGGTGTAGAGCATGTGCTGACCAACCTCGGCGTCGAGGTTGATGCCCTTGATCTGGATGAAGCGCGGCTTGCCGTCGGAGAAGCAGGTGCCGGCGATCGAGCGGGTCATATGCTCGGTCTTCACCGACAGCTTGATGTAGCCGTCGAAGACGCCCGACTTGTCGCGCTTGACCTCGGCGACGATGATCCCGCGCTCCTTCACCATGATCGGCGCCGACACCATGTTGACGTCGGAGACCTGCGGCCGGATCAGGCCGGCAAGGGCGGCGCTGATCAGTGCCTTGGTGTTCATCTGCGCGGTCTGGCCGTCGAACAGAATCTCGACCTCGGTGATCGGGTCTTCCGTCACCTGGCCGACAAAGGCGCCCAGCACCTCGGCGAGCTTGACGAACGGCTTGAGCCGCGGCGCTTCTTCGGCGGTGATCGAGGGCATGTTGATGGCGTTGGAAACGGCACCCTTGACCAGGTAATCGGCCATCTGCTCGGCGACCTGAAGGGCGACGTTTTCCTGCGCCTCCGAGGTCGAGGCACCGAGATGTGGGGTGCAAACGACATTGTCCATGCCGAACAGCTCGTTGCTCTCGGCCGGCTCGACCTCAAACACATCGATGCCGGCGCCCGCCACCTTGCCGCTCTTGAGCCCGGCGATCAGGTCCTTCTCGACGATCAGGCCACCACGGGCGCAGTTGATGATGCGCACGCCCGTTTTCATCTTGGCGATGGAGTCGGCGTTGATGATGTTGCGGGTCTTGTCGGTCAGCGGCGTATGCAGCGTGATGAAGTCGGCGCGGGCCAGCAACTCCTCGAGCTCCACCTTCTCGACGCCGAGTTCCTCGGCACGATGCTCCGACAGGAACGGGTCGAAGGCAACGACATGCATTTTGAGGCCGACGGCGCGGGTGGCGACGATCGAGCCGATGTTGCCGCAGCCGATCAGGCCAAGCGTCTTGCCGGTGATCTCGACACCCATGAAGCGGTTCTTTTCCCACTTGCCGGCATGGGTCGAGGCATTGGCCTCGGGGAGCTGGCGGGCGACCGCGAACATCAGCGCGATGGCATGTTCGGCTGTGGTGATCGAATTGCCGAAGGGCGTGTTCATGACGATGATACCGCGCCGCGAGGCGGCGGGGATATCGACATTGTCGACGCCGATGCCGGCGCGGCCGATGACCTTGAGATTGGTTGCTGCGGCGATCAGCTTTTCGGTGACCTTGGTCGCCGAGCGGATGGCGAGGCCGTCATATTGGCCGATGACTTCGAGCAGCTTTTCCTTGTCCTTGCCGAGGTCGGGCAGGTAGTCGACCTCGACGCCACGATCCTTGAAGATCTGGACGGCGGTGGTGGAGAGTTTGTCGGATACGAGAACGCGGGGCGCCATAGCTGCCTCCTTGAAGAGTGATCAACTGTTCGGGAAAGGGCGGCCCGGAGGCCGCCGCAGGTCTGGTCAGGCGGCAGCCTTGAGCGCCGCCTTCTGATTGGCGAAGGCCCAGTCGAGCCATGGCATCAGGGCAACCAGGTCGGACGTCTCGACGGTGGCGCCGGCCCAGATGCGCAGGCCGGGAGGCGCGTCGCGATAGGCGCCGATGTCGAAGGCAACGCCTTCCTTTTCCAGCGCCGAGACCAGGCCCTTGGCGAAGGCTGCCTGGCCTTCCTTGTCGAGACCAGTCACTTCGGGGTCGACGATCGACAGGCAGACCGAGGTGTTCGAGCGCGTTTCCGGCACGACGGCCAGATTGGCGAGCCAGCCGGACTTCTGTACAAACGTGTCTATGGCGGCGAAGTTGGCGTCGGCACGGGCGACCAGCGCATCGAGCCCGCCCAGGCCCTTGGCCCAGTTCAGCGCATCGAGATAATCCTCGACGCACAGCATCGACGGTGTGTTGATGGTTTCGCCCTTGAAGATGCCTTCGATCAGCTTGCCGCCAGAGGTCAGGCGGAAGATCTTGGGCAGTGGCCATGCCGGCTTGTAAGTCTCGAGCCTTTCGACGGCGCGCGGGCTGAGGATCAGCATGCCATGCGCGCCTTCGCCGCCGAGCACCTTCTGCCAGGAGAAAGTGACGACATCGAGCTTTGCGAAATCGAGGTTCTGGGCAAAGGCCGCCGAAGTGGCGTCGCAGATGGTCAGGCCCTTGCGATCACTGGGGATGAAGTCGCCGTTTTCGACGCGCACGCCCGAGGTCGTGCCGTTCCAGGTGAAGACGACGTCGCGGTCAAAATCGACCTTCTTGAGATCGGGCAGCTCGCCATAAGGTGCGTCGAACTTGCGGACGTCCTCGATCTTGAGCTGCTTGACCACGTCGGTGATCCAGCCGGCGCCGAAGCTTTCCCAGGCGACCATGTCGATACCGCGCTCGCCGAGCAGTGACCACATCGCCATCTCGACGGCACCGGTGTCTGACGCCGGAACGATGCCGATGCGGTACTCGGTGGGAACCTGGAGTACTTCGCGGGTCAGCGCGATGGCCTGCTCGAGCTTGGTCTTGCCGATCTTGGCACGGTGCGAGCGGCCGAGCGCTGCGTCGGCGAGCGCCTGGAGCGACCAGCCGGGACGTTTTGCGCAGGGACCTGAGGAGAAATTGGGATTTGCCGGACGGAGTCCGGGCTTGGCGACGATCGTCATCGTGATGCTATCCTTCCAGATAGGTGGCCCCTCGTTGGGGAGGGGTGGCCCACGGACGGCGATATGCGTTTAGCGCTCGGGCGTCAAGAGGAAAGTTTTTGTCGCAAAGAGGACATGACTGCACAGGCGCCTGCCGGCCATCGGACTGCGGGTCTCTGATCAGCCATTCCCACAATTACCAAATCCCGCCTACTTGGCCGGCAGCAGGAGCCAGCATGTACGCGGTGGTCGTAGAGCAGCTCTTGAATGGCTTCCTGCCGACTGGCTTCGTTCTGCCTGGCGCGGCGATATTCGTCCACAGCGTCGAGCACAGCTGACGGAAACTTCATATGTACGGCCTCTGTCCCCGCCGGTCGCCGCCCCCGTTTCGGAAGTTGTTCACGCAAGTCCGCCCCCCGAAGAGCTATCTTTAGGAAAAATCGTTTCCTGTGGATTAGATCGCAACAGCAAAATCGGGGCGGGAGCGACCGGTAAAGGCGTCGGCCTGACCAAATGAAAACGGCGGGCCAAGGCCCGCCGCTGTCATGAAATCTGGATCGGGTGCTTACCAGAGGTCGTAGCGCAGTCCGACCCTGACCTGGTGAAAGTCGACGCCCTTTTTCATTTCGACTGCCGGCACGTCGGCATATTCCAGGCCTGGTGCCGCGAGATATTGGTAACCTACGTCGACCGAGGCGTTCTGGCTGACCTTGTAGCTGACGCCGGCATTGAGCGCGTAGGCCAGGGCGTACTGCGTGTCGCGGAGGTGCCAGTCGGGCGTGGTCGAGGTGTCGTCGACCCGCTGGCTGGCATAGATGACACCGACGCCAGCACCGACATAAGGTGTAAAGCCGGCAATGGTGCCGAGGTCGACATAGGCATTCGCCATGCCGGTCCACATGCTGTTTTCCGATTCGATCGTATCGACGCCGTCGGTTGCGCCGTAGCGGTCGTGTGCCAGGAAGCCGAGATTGAGGTCGCCGCGCAGGTAGTCGGTGAAATGATAACCCGCGCCAATGCTGCCATTGACGAAGGTGCTGTCCGATTCGACGCCGAACAGCGTGAAGTCATAGGGCGACTTCGTGATGTTGTAGCCGACATCGCCGCGCAGGTACCAGCCGGAGCCGACTTCGACGGGGACGTATTCCGGCGCCTCGTCGATAACGACTGGCGGATCGTAATCGGCAGCGCCTGCTGCAAGCGGCCAAAGCATGGTCGCGGCCAGGGCCAGCGCTATGCGAGACGTCAAGGTCATGATCGCATTCTCCCGAAATGGCGCCAGTGTTGCCGAGGAATCCAGCAGCCGTTCAGGTCATCATTAACCATAGAGGTTAAGTCACAGTTAAGGATAACAGATGGTTAGCCGGTGTTTGTAGTCATGGCCGCAACGAAAAACCGCCCGGCAAGCCGGGCGGTTGGATGTTGGCAACAGCTGAATTGGCCGCTTAGTTCAGCGAGTAGCGGACACCAAGCTTGAAGTCGTGCGAGGTGATGTCCTTGAACCGGATGCCGTCGTTGGCAGGTGGGAAGGGGAAGGACGGGTCGACGTTTTTCAACTCGCCGGTCTGGCCGTCGCCAAGGTTGACGAAGCTGTAGCCGAGATCGATGGTCATACGCTCGGTCGCCTTGATGCCGAGACCGGCGTGGAGCGCCCAGGCGAGATCCCAGCGCGACTTGTCGGCGGCATAGGCGCCGCCACCCGTCTGCGGGTTGGTGTCGGTGAAGTTCGAGATCGTGTTCCGCGACGCGCCGATACCGGCGCCGACATAAGGCGTGATGCCGTAGAACGTGCCGACGTCGGCATAGGCGTTCGCCAGGAACAGCCATTCCGACTTTCTGCCGCGGTAGTTGTTGGTGGTAACCGGATCGGTGGGGTCGGTGGCCCTCAGCCAGTCCTGTGCGGTGAAGTCCGCCGCACCGCGATACTCCGCCGTGATGTCGCCACGCAGGAAGTCGTTGAACTGATAGCCTACGCCGAGACCGAATGTCGGGGCGGAGCCGAAGCTGCCGTCATCGTACCAGCCATGTTCGAGCGGGATGTCGAACAGCGGCGACTCCAGGCGCTTGATGCGCTGGTTGCTCATGCCGATATGGCCGCGCAGGTACCAGCCGCCATAGGAGGGCTGCTCGACCTCGATGATCGGCTCGGGCATGTCTGCCGCGAATACCGGTCCTGTCACGCCGACGAGCAGCGCGGCGAATAGTGCGTTCCTTCCAAACTTAAACATGCTGATAACCCTATCCCTGCGGACCGCAACGCGCCCGGCCATGACTAACCCGCGTGGATAATGCTTGGTATAGGTTAAGGCGTGCTTAACCGTGCTGATTAACCACGTTGCTTTGCAATCAGCGGTTTCATCGGCCGCCACGAGCAGTTTCGGGTCCACGAAAAAAGCCCGCCGGAGGCGGGCTTTTCCTGCGCTGGAGAAGGGTTGCTTCAGGCGGCCGAACGGCTTTCCGAGATGACGCCGACAATGTCGTTCACCACGGTTTCCACCAGTTGCGGGTCGTCGCCTTCGGCCATGACGCGGATCAGCGGCTCGGTGCCCGACGGGCGGATCACCAGGCGGCCGGTCTTGCCCAGCCGGTTGCGGCCGTCCTCGATCGCCGCCTTCACCAGCGTCTCTTCGAGCGGCTTGCCGCCGGAGAAGCGCACGTTCTTGAGCAACTGCGGCACCGGCTCGAAGGTGCGGCTGAGTTCACTCATCGGCTTGTTCGAGCGCTTGATGCAGGCGAGAACCTGCAAAGCAGCCACCAGGCCGTCGCCGGTGGTCGAATAGTCGGTCAACACGATGTGGCCCGATTGCTCACCGCCGATGTTGAGGCCATGCGCGCGCATATGCTCGACGACATAGCGGTCGCCGACCTTGGTGCGGTGCAGTTCGAGGTTGAGTTCGCCGAGATAGCGCTCGAGGCCGAGGTTTGACATGACAGTCGCCACCACGCCGCCACCGGCGAGACGGCCGCTCTGCTGCCAGGACTGGGCGATCAACGCCATGATCTGGTCGCCGTCGACGACGGTGCCGTTCTCGTCGACGATGACGACACGGTCGGCGTCGCCGTCGAGGGCGATGCCGATGTCGGCACGGACCTCGTGGATCTTCTTCTGCAGGCCGCCCGGGTGGGTCGAGCCGCATTCGGCATTGATGTTGAAGCCGTTGGGTTCGACATTGATCGGAATCACTTCGGCGCCGAGTTCCCAAAGCGCGGCGGGCGCCACCTTATAGGCAGCACCGTTGGCGCAGTCGACGACGATGCGCAGGCCCGACAGCGACATCGAGCGGGGCAGGGTGCGCTTGGCGAATTCGATGTAGCGGTCATGCACGCCGTCGACGCGCTTGGCGCGGCCGAGCCCGTCGGAATCGGCAAGCAGCGCCTCGACATCCTGGTCGAGCATCGCTTCGATGCGTTCCTCGATCTCGTCGGACAGCTTGTAGCCGTCGGGGCCGAACAGCTTGATGCCATTGTCGTGGTAGGGATTGTGCGAAGCCGAGATCATCACGCCGATGTCGGCGCGCAGCGAGCGCACCAGCATGGCGACAGCCGGCGTCGGGATCGGGCCGAGAAGGAACACGTCCATGCCGGCGGCGCACAGACCTGACACCAGCGCGTTCTCGATCATGTAGCCCGACAGACGCGTGTCCTTGCCGAGCACGACGCGGTGGCGGTGATTGCCGCGCTGGAATGACAGGCCGGCGGCCATGCCAACCTTCATCGCAACTTCTGCGGTCATCGGAAATTTGTTGGCCCGTCCGCGAATGCCGTCGGTGCCGAAATAGCGTCCAGCCATGTTTAGCCTGTCCCCGTAGAGTCCACCCGCGATTGCTTTGCCACAACCAGCGGCGACCAACGCATCACATTTGGTGATTTTATGTCACAAAAGCTTAGAAAAGGGTTGGGTTTTTGAGGGAGTGCCGACGGGGCGAAGTTTTGCAGTGCCAATCCCTTGCGCCTGCTGCCGGCACCCCACCTTGCCATTCCCTCGAATCCCGCTAGACAGGAATTCCGGCTCCAATCGAGGAACACGATATGCCGGATTTATCCACACTCATTGTTTTTGCCGCCGCGTCGGTGGTTTTGACTGCCACGCCCGGTCCCGACATGCTGCTCATCGCTTCTCGCAGCATCAGCCAGGGGCGCCCGGCGGGTTTCCTCACCTATCTCGGTATCGCGCTCGGCACCTATTGCCATGCGCTCGCCGCGGCCCTTGGGCTTTCGCAGCTGTTCTTGGCGGTGCCCGTTGCCTATGAGATCGTGCGCTGGGCCGGTTGCGCCTATCTACTCTATCTCGCCTGGAAGACGCTGCGATCCGACGGCACAGCCCTTGCGCCGACGTCCGATCTCAAACGGTTCTCGTCAAGGCGTATCTTGGGCGAGGGTCTTGCCACAAACCTGCTCAACCCGAAGATGGTAGTGTTCGTGCTGGCGCTGTTTCCGCAGTTCATCCATCCCGAAGCCGGGTCGATGATCGCGCAGACACTGGTGCTGGCAACCGTGCTCAACGGGATCGGTTTCATCGTCAACGGTTCGGTCATCTTGCTGAGCAGCCACCTGCGCCAGCGGGCAGGTGGCCTGGTGCGGCTGGGCAGGCTGCCGCAATATTTCCTCGCCACTGTCTTTGCCGGGCTGGCGTGCCGGGTGGCGTTGGGTAGCCGAAACTGAGCATCGTCGCTGCTGCCGAAGATGCCGAACCGCCGCTGAGTGTCCTCAGCGGCGGTTCCCTGAAAACGCTATCGTTTCACGTCGCAAGCTTCGCGCCGGCGAGCAGGTCGTCGATCACCGACGCCCGGAACGCGCCGTTCTCCGGAGTGCCGTCGTTGTTCATGAGAAGCGCTGCCACGTGGCTCCGGTCCTCCGACAGCGCCACGATGTTGGAAGCACCGTTGTCGCTGCCGGTGTGGCCGACGAGCTTGCGGCTGGCACTTTCCTCTTCGGTCCAACCGAGCCCCTGATACGGGTAGATCTTCGGGTCGATCTGCCGCCGCAACATTTCGGCCGATGCCTGAGGCGACAGGATGGCATCAGGGCCTCCTCCGAGCATGGCATGCAGCGATCTTGCGAGATCGCTCACCGAGCAGCGCAGCATTCCGGCGGGAACGTCGGGATAGCCCTGCTGCGGCAGCTCGACGAACGCTCCGTCCTCGAAGCTGTATGGCTTGGCGAGCATATCGGGCTGGAACTCCCTGATGTACCAATGGGCATTGTCCACGCCGATCGGGACGAGAATGTTGTCCTTCACATAAGCCGGAAAGCCCGTTCCGCTGACGCGTTCGACGACGTAGCCTGCCAGCGCCATGGCAACGTTGCTGTATTCCCACTTGGTGCCCGGCTCCGCCTGGAGAAACGATGTCTCGGGCGCGTAAGTGACGCCGCCCTTCACGAGATAGTTTCGCAGGAAGTCCGGCAGGCTCTGCTTCGGATCGCCTGGGAAAGAAACGTCACCATGGCCTTCGTCGAAAATGCTCGATGTGTGGGTCAAAAGGTGATGCGCCGTGATCGGCAGTTGCGGGTGGCGAGGGTTGCGGACAGGAAAGTCGATGAAATCATTGACGTCGCCATGCAGGTCGAGGCCCTTGCGCTCGAAAAGCTGCACCAGAGAGAAGGCCGTGAAAAGCTTGCTGACGGACGCCAGGTGCATGGGGGTGTCGACGGTAAGGTTTCGCTGCTGCTCAAGATCAGCGAAGCCGAATGCACCGGCGTAGAGCGTGGCACTTTCCCTTGAGGCGATGGTCATGGCAGCGCCCACGATATTTGCGGCCTTCATCCGTGCGGGAATTGCCGCTTCGAAATCGCGGCGCCAGGCTTCGAACGATGGGTTCTTTTCAGCACCTGCGAGAGCCAAAGGTGCTTGGGGGACAAGCAAGCCGGTCAGTCCCAGTTTGAGCAATGAACGACGCGATGCGACCATGATCTGTTTCGCTTTCTGGCGGCCTGCCGGTTGAATGCGCTTCGGATGCCCCGAGCATTGGCGGCAGCGTGCCGATGACTTCGGCGAAAGCTTGGCGAAGGTTGTCGTCTACTTGGCGGATATCCGCCGGTGAGCCCAGAATGCAAAAACGCCGCCGAGTTTTCTCGGCGGCGTTTGCATTCAGTAGCTGCGTGTAGAGCTCAGCTCGACGGCTGCGGCTCCATGCCGCCTTCGGGCTCGGAACCCTTTTTCTTGCCGCGGGTCGAGCCGGCCTTGGGCACGGCCGAGCCGCGCGATGGCGGGGTGTCGTCGCCCATGTCGCGGGAGGGTTTGTTGCCGGCGATCAGCTGCTTGATCTCTTCGCCCGACAGAGTTTCGTATTCGAGCAGGCCTTCGGCGAGCGCGATCCAGTCCTTCTTCTTCTTGGTCAGGATGGTCCTAGCCGTCGAATAGGCCTCGTCGATCAAGCGGCGCACTTCGGCGTCGATGATCTGGGCGGTCTCTTCCGAGACGTTCTGGGTACGGGCAACCGAGTGGCCGAGGAACACCTCTTCCTGGTTGTCGCCATAGGCGACATGGCCAAGCTTGTCGGAGAAGCCCCAGCGGGTGACCATGGCACGTGCCAGTTTCGTCGCTTGCTCGATGTCGGAGGAGGCGCCGGAGGTGATGTTCTCCTTGCCGAACTTGAACTCCTCGGCGACGCGGCCGCCCATCATGATCGCCAGACGCGAGATCATGTACTTGTAGCTCATCGAATAGCGGTCGCCTTCGGGCAACTGCATGACCATGCCCAGCGCACGGCCGCGCGGGATGATGGTCGCCTTGTGCAGCGGGTCGGCGGCCGGCACGTTGAGCGCAAGGATGGCGTGACCGGATTCGTGATAAGCGGTCAGCTCCTTCTCGGCCTGGGTCATAGCCGAGGAACGGCGCTCGGCGCCCATCATGATCTTGTCCTTGGCGTCCTCGAATTCCTGCATGGTGACGAGGCGCTTGTTGCGGCGCGCGGCCATCAGTGCGGATTCGTTGACGAGGTTCATCAGGTCGGCACCGGAGAAGCCCGGCGTGCCGCGGGCGACGACCTTGAGATCGACATTCGGTGCCAGCGGCACGTTGCGGACATGGACCTTGAGGATCTTCTCGCGGCCGACGATGTCGGGGTTCGGCACCACGACCTGGCGGTCGAAGCGGCCCGGACGCAGCAGCGCGGGATCGAGAACGTCGGGACGGTTGGTCGCGGCGATCAGGATGATCGACTCATTGGCCTCGAAGCCGTCCATTTCGACCAGCAGCTGGTTCAGCGTCTGCTCGCGTTCGTCGTTGCCGCCGCCGAGGCCGGCGCCGCGATGGCGGCCGACGGCGTCGATTTCGTCGATGAAGATGATGCAGGGCGCGTTCTTCTTGGCCTGCTCGAACATGTCGCGGACGCGGGATGCGCCGACACCGACGAACATTTCGACGAAGTCGGAACCAGAGATGGTGAAGAACGGCACGTTGGCTTCACCGGCGACCGAACGGGCAAGCAAGGTCTTGCCGGTACCGGGAGGGCCAACGAGCAGCACGCCGCGCGGGATTTTGCCGCCGAGGCGCTGGAACTTCTGCGGGTCGCGCAGGAATTCGACGATTTCCTCGAGGTCTTCCTTGGCTTCGTCGACGCCGGCGACGTCGCCGAAGGTGACGCGGCCATGCGCTTCGGTCAGAAGCTTGGCCTTGGACTTGCCAAAGCCCATGGCGCGGCCGGAGCCGGACTGCATCTGGCGCATGAAGAAAATCCACACGCCGAGGATCAGGATCATCGGCAGCCAGGACAGCAGCACCGAGAAGATCGAGCCCGAGCCGTCGTTTTCAGGACGGGCGTTGATGGTGACGTTCTTCTGCTCAAGCCGCGACACCAGTGTCGGGTCGCCGGGCGAGTAGGTCTGGAAGCCAGTCGAAGAACCGTCGATGTAGGTGCCGCTGATGCGGTCACCGGCGATCGTCACCGTCTTGACGCGGCCGGAGTCCAGATCCTGGAGGAACTGCGAATACGCCACTTCGCTCGACGCGCCGCGGGTCTGCGGGGTCTGGAACAGATTGAACAGGGCGATGAGCAGAACGGCTATGATCGCCCACAGCGCGAAGTTGCGATAGTTCGGATTCATCGAGTTTCCCGTTGGCGTTCGTGGGGAACGCGTGTGGTGAGAGTAAGCTTGCCCCTAACATAGGCACGGGCTCCCACATTGCCAAGCGCGTCCCTAAGTCTCGGTTAAGGTCAAACACCAATGTGACCGCGGCATGGCGAGGCCGGGACCGGGCGTCCGCCAATCAGCTTTTGCACCGCCCGGGCCGGAGCCAGGTCGAAGCCCGGCAGGAAACGCGCCCAAGGGGCGGCAATCGCGTCAGCATTTGTTAGAAATGCAAGGCCGGCCGCTGCTTCTCCGCGCCACAAGGCCGGCTCGGCCGCAAGTGCCGCCCTGACAAGACTTTGCGGCGCATTTGCTTCCGGCGACATCGCAGCCGCTGCCGTCAAACCGAGGGGGGCGACACTCATTGCAGCTTGTCCTGCCAGCGCTGCGGCGATCCTGTAGCGGCCGTCCCACGGACCTGTCGCCAGTCGCACCGCCGGCGGCAATCCGCGTCCTTCGCGCAGCACAAAAATGCCGCTGCTCCTGATCTCGACAAGCGCGCGCGACAATGTGGCGCGGGCCGGATTTTTGTTAGCCGAACTGCCCGTCAGGAGCGTCAGCAGGTTCTGCGTGCGCGCCTCGTCGGGCAGGTGTGCGACGCCTCCTGCGACGGCGATCAGGATGCGCAGCGCATAGGCCGTCGCCTCGCTGTCGGGTGCCTGGGCAAATGCCGGATCGAGTCGGAGCAGGCCGGGACTGACGCGGCTGGCGTGGGCTTCGATCAGCGCCGCGGCACGTTCGCCAAGCCGGGTGCGTGCTGCACCCGCCTGCCGTGCATCGGCAAGGGCTGTTTCAATATGCTGGTCGCCGCCTCGTTGCAGCGACTGCCGCATGCGCGGCCGCTCATAGGTGACATTGGTGTTGGTGGGGTCGTCGATCCAGCCGGTGCCGCGCGCCCGGAGCACGTCGCGCAGCTGCTCGCGGCGCTGGCCGAGCAGGGGACGGACAATCCAGACGTCGCCATCGAAAAGCGTTGCCGGCGCCATGCCGGCGCTGCCGCGACCCACTCCGCGCGTGCCGCGCATCAGCACCGTTTCGGCCTGGTCGTCAGCGGTATGGCCGGTGACGACGACCGTCGCATCCGCCTGGCGCGCCGCCTCGGCCAGGAGATCGTAGCGGGCGTCGCGCGCGGCAGCTGCGATGCCGGTTGACGGCTTTTCACCACTCCAGCGCATCGTGCGATGGGGAATCTGGATTTGGGCGCATAGCCGCGCCACGTGGTCGGCCTCGGCGCCCGAGCCCGGGCGCAGCGCGTGGTCGACGGTCACGGCCCAAAGCCGCGTCGTGGGCGCGTGCCGGCCGAGATAGGATTTGAGAAGAAGAAGAAGCGCTGTCGAGTCGCTGCCGCCTGATACCGCTGCGACGATCG
Organism: Aminobacter aminovorans; assembly: GCF_900445235.1. Lineage (NCBI taxonomy): Bacteria > Pseudomonadati > Pseudomonadota > Alphaproteobacteria > Hyphomicrobiales > Phyllobacteriaceae > Aminobacter > Aminobacter aminovorans. The sequence goes on from NZ_UFSM01000001.1 coordinate 1,252,020, forward strand.
TTGGGTGCGAGGCGAAGTCGAACTCGGAAAAGTCTTGATAAAAATCGGCGTCGATCGGCTGCGTCAGCACGCGGCGAGAGCCCGTTCCTGCTTGACCCGCTCCTTGATCGCACCCGAGACGCTTGGGTAACGCTTGCCGATTTCGCCGAAGGTAGCGCAAGCGACTTCGCGCTGCTTGAGGCCGACCAGCGAAATGCCGAGCTTGAGCATCATCTCAGGCGCCTTCTTGGACTTCGGGTATTCCTTGCTGGCGGAGAGGAAGATCTCGGCCGCGTCGCGGTATTTCTTCTGGCCCAGCAGCGACTCGCCCAGCCAGAAGCGGGCATCGGCGGTCTTGGCGTCGGCGGGGAAGCGCGAGATGTGGTCGCGGAAACCCTGTTCGGCGGTGGTGTAATCGCCCGAAAGGACGAACTGATAGGAATTGCGGTAAAGCTCATCCGGATCGTTGGTGTCGGGCAAAGCGGCAACGGCGGTGCCGTTGGCCTGCGGCTGCGCCGGCTGTGCTGCGACAGGTGCCTGCGGCTGGGCTGGAGCTGATGCCTGCGGGTTGGCGGTATCGGACACGACGTTGCCATTGGCGTCGACGGTGATGGTGCCGAAGGTCGTCGGCGGCGCGCCGGTGCCACCGGAAACAGCGCCGGGTTCGCCGGTGCCGGATTCGGTGATTACCTCTCCGACGCTATTGCCGCCGGGGGCCGGAGCGGTCGCCGTCTGGGCCGCACCGGGTTGAGGCGCCGTGGGCGCCTCAACGATCGAGCTGTTGGTCTTGCCAGAAGCGTCGGACTTCTTCTGCCCGCCGCCTTCAAGCTCCTGGAAGCGGAACTCGTTGTCTTCCTGCATCTTCCGCATCTGCTCCTGCATCTGCAGAAGCTGGAAGTTCAGCTCCTCGATGGAGCCGTTGAGCTTGCGGATTTCCTCCTCGAGCGCGGTGACGCGCGGATCGCCCGCCTGGGCGAGCTGGATCGGAGCTTCGGTGCTCTCAGTCTTGCTGCCGAAAACGCCCGGCAGGCCGATCTTTGGGAAGTCGATGCCGATGCCGTCGCGCGCATGCGCCGCAGCCCCCGACAGAAGGAAGATGGCAAGTGTGCCACTCAGGATTGATCGAAAATGCATTAGCCTCTCGCCGTGGAAGAGAATTTGGTTGCTTTGCGCCGATGCGCTCTCGTCATTTATCAGGACCGGAGACTTCGGCCAAATTTTGTTTCGGAGCGCCAGATAAGCAAAAGGCGGCCCGAAGACCGCCTTTCGTTCAACTCAGTGGCTTCGCGCAGCTCAGCTGCCGGCGCCCGACAGCGTCGTGACGGCGCGGCGGTTCTGCGACCAGCACGAGATGTCGTCGCAAACCGCGACCGGACGTTCCTTGCCGTAGGAGATCGTCTTCAGACGGTTCGAGGCAACGCCCTGCGAGATCAGGTAGTCGCGAGCAGCGGCGGCGCGACGTGCGCCGAGTGCCAGATTGTATTCGCGGGTGCCGCGCTCGTCGGCATGGCCTTCGACAACGACTGCGTACTGGCCGTACTTGTTCAGCCACTGCGCCTGGCGGCTCAGGATGCCCTGGGCGTCGGCACGAACCGACGAGGAGTCGGTGTCAAAGAAGATGCGGTCGCCGACATTGACGGTGAAGTCCTGCGACGAGCCCGGCGTTGCCGAGCCGGCGCCGCCACCGAGGCCGAGATCGGCCGCGTTGTTCGGGGTCTTCTTCGAGGCGCAGCCTGCAATCGCCAGAGAGGCGATCAGGGCCACGACCACGGGGTTGGTTGCAAATTTTGCGATACGGCGCATCCCGCCTCTCCTTCGCATTCGAGTGATTTCGTTGAACATCCAGTAACCACGTTGGGGTTAACCGGCATTCAAGAAACGTGGTTAAAATTTCGTTGCTGCTCGCTGTAGTGTCCCCGCATGCGGCAGCCGTCGAACATGCACTTCGCCGCGCACCGTAGGCGGAAATACGGCAGAAAGGCGGCGTCATTGGTCAAATGACGCCGCCTGGTCCATTCGTCGCGCCTTCAGCGGAAAAGGTTAACAACAGGCCCTGTGGCGCTGCGCGTCAGCTGGGACGCGCAAAGGGTGCTGTAACACTTTGACACGGGTGCCTGGCCCGTTGCGAAGATCGTAACCGATGGTCGTGGCCATGCACTTAGTCGAGCAGCGGCGACCATGCCGGGTCGGAGGCAAAGCCCGAGGTCGGGATCGCCTGTTCGTTACGGCCAGTGAGGTCGACCGAGTAGAGCTTGGGACCGCCGCCGCCGGGCTGGTCGCGGAAGAACATCACGACACGGCCGTTCGGCGCCCAGGTCGGGCCTTCCTGCTGGAAGCCGGTCGACAGGATGCGCTCGCCCGAACCGTCGGTCTTCATCACGCCGATCTGGAACTGGCCGCCCGACTGCTTGGTGAAGGCGATCAGGTCGCCGCGCGGCGACCATACCGGGGTCGAGTAGCTGCCGCCGCCGAAGGAAACGCGGGTCTGGCCCGAGCCGTCGGCGCCCATGACGTAGATCTGTGGCTGGCCGCCACGGTCGGAGGTGAAGACCACCTTGGAACCGTCGGGCGAATAGGACGGCGAGGTGTCGATGGCGCTGGAATTGGTCAGGCGCGTGGTGGTGCGGCTGCGCAGGTCCATCGAGAAGATGTTGGAATTGCCGTCGTCGCGCAGCAGGCTCATGATCACCTTCTGGCCATCGGGCGAAAAGCGCGGCGCAAAGGTCATGCCGGGGAAGTTGCCGACGAGTTCGCGCTGGCCGGTCTCGATCTGCAGCAGATAGACCTGCGGCTGCCCACTTTCGTAGGACATGTAGGTGATTTCCTGGCGCGTCGGCGAGAAGCGTGGGGTCATGGCGATCGAGCGGCCGTCGGAGAGATAGCGCACATTGGCGCCGTCCTGATCCATGATCGCCAGGCGCTTCTTGCGCGCGGTCTTGGCACCCGACTCGTCGATGAAGACGACGCGGGTGTCGAAATAACCTTTCTCACCGGTCAGGCGCTCGTAGATCGCGTCGGCGATGATGTGGGCGATGCGGCGCGAATTGGCCTTGTTGGCAAAGAACTGCTCGCCAGCAAGCTGCTGGCCGGCAAAGGTGTCCCACAGCCGGAATTCGGCCTTGAGCCTGCCGTCGGCTTCTTGGCTGACGCGGCCGGTGACGAGCGCCTGGGCATTGATGACCTTCCAGTCCTCGAAGCGCGGCGCAACATCGGGGTTGGAGATCTTCTCGATGAAGGCGCCCTTGTCGATCGGCGCGAACAGGCCCGACCGCTGCAGGTCGGCGGCGACGATGCCGGCGATCTCCGCGCCCATCGCATCCCCCGACAGGAAATCGGTGATGGCGATCGGCAGCGGCTCGACATTGCCCTTGTTGACGTCGATCTCGACCAGCGCGCGTGCAGGCAAGGTCGCAAACGCGGTCATGCCGCTCGCCATGGCGCCGATCAGAAGGATCGCTTTGATTACATGCTTCATTAGACAGGCCTCTTAGTTCCGGGTGAGCGCGTTGGCGCTCAGAACATTTCGCTCGGGTCGAAATTGACGATGACTTGGTCCCAGCCGCCGGCATATTTGTCGGCCGGCAGATTGTACGGAGCACACTGGAGGACCGCGCGGCGCGCCGACTCGGCTGCCGCGCGCTCGATGCCGGCCGAACCACCACCGGAGATGATCTCCGGCCGTCCCTCGACCTCGCCGCTAGGGGTGAGATTGAACTGAATGGAAACTTTGAGGCCGCCGCCGTCCATGGCGCCTGCCGGCACGTTCCAGCAACGCTGGACCTGACCGCGCAGGGCGTCCATCTCGCTCTGGCTCAGCTTGTTGCCGCCGGTGTCCTTCTTGCCGCCAAGCGATGCCTGTTCGGTCGAGCGCTTGGCGCCACCACCCGATGGCTTCTGCTTGTTGAGCAGGGCGGCAACCTCGTCGGCGTTGAATTCCTTTTCTTCCGACTTCGGCTTGGACGAGGCCTGTTGGGTCTGCTTGTCTTCCTGCTTGCGCTCTGGCGTCTTGGCCGTCTGGGCCTGGGGCGGCTGCGGCTTGGCTTCCGGCGCCGGGGCATTTTCAGGCAGCTTGACGGCTTCCGCCTCGGCCTGGTCGGAGACGATGGTCTCGGCAACCGGGTCGGGCTTGACCTCCTGCTTGGGCTGGGGCTGCGGCGTCACTTCGGTCGCGGGCACTGGCACAGGCTTGGGCTCGGCCTGCTTCACCGGCTCGGGCTTCGGCTGCTCGACAGGTGTCGGCTTCGGCTCGGGCTTGGGCGAGGGCGGCGGTGCGGCGGCGACGTCCACTTCCTTCTGCGTCGGCTCGGGCGTCGGCGGCTTGTCGCTGTCGGTCTTGTTGTCGCCGACGTTCTGGGCGTCCGGAACGATGTCGGGACGGCTCGTCGGCTTGGGCGCCGGCTTTTCGTTGGCCGGGGCCTTCTTGTCGCCCTTCTGGATCTGGGTGATCGATTCCACCGGCACGATGTCGACCGGGAACGCCTCGACGTCGGCGACTTCGAGGGCGCTGGGTGCCGACAGGGTGAACAGGCCGAAGCCCAGCACCGCTGCATGCAAAACCACAGATGTCGTGAGGCCGGTCTTCATTTTGAGGGCTACTGGTCCTGTTCCTGCAGCGTGACGAGGCCGATCTTGTTGTAACCGGCGGCCTGGATGCGGGCCATGACCTTCATCACCGTGCCGTAGTCGGCGGTCTTGTCGCCGCGCACGTAGATGCGTTCCTCGTAGCCGGCCTTGGCGATGGCGCCGAGCTTGGCCACGACCTCGTCGATCGGGATCTCGGTTTCCTGGATGTGGATCTGGCCGGCCTCATTGATGGAAATTGTGATCGGCTGCGTTTCCGAGTTCAGCGCCTTGGCCTGGGTCTCGGGCAGGTCGATCGGCACGCCGACGGTCATCAGCGGTGCCGCCACCATGAAGATGATGAGCAGCACCAGCATCACGTCGACGAACGGCGTGACGTTGATTTCGGACATCAGGCCGTGGTGGCGGCCGCGCCGTCGGTGGCCGCGCCCGCCGCGGCCCGAACCGCCCGCGCTAACTGACATACCCATGGTCTACTCCTCAGGCCCGCTGCGCGACTTTTTCATCGATTTGGCGCGAGAGTATGGCGGAGAACTCGTCGGAGAAGCCCTCCATGCGCATGCCGATCTTGCCGGCGTCGGATGACAGCTTGTTGTAGGCGATAACGGCGGGAATGGCGGCGAGCAGGCCGATGGCGGTCGCCAGCAGCGCTTCGGCGATGCCGGGGGCGACGACAGCCAGGTTGGTCGACTTCGAGCCGGCGATGGCCTGGAACGAGGTCATGATGCCGACGACGGTGCCGAAAAGGCCGATGAACGGGGCGGCCGAACCGATGGTGGCGAGGAAGCCGAGCCGGCCTTCCAGCCGCTCCATCTCGCGCGTCAGTGCCAGGTCCATTGCCTTGTCGATGCGGGTCTGCAGCGCCAGCGGCGACTTGGCACCCTTCTCGAAGCTCTTCTTCCACTCCTTCATGGCAGCGACGAAGATCGCGCTCATCCCCGATGTCTTGCGGTCGGACAGGTTGCGATAGAGCTCTTCCAGAGACTGACCGGACCAGAATATCTGTTCGAAGCGGTTCAGCGCTGCGCGCATGCGGTTGTAGGCAACCAGCTTGTCGACGATGATCGCCCAGGTCCACACCGACGCGCCGAGCAGGCCCAGCATCACCAGCTTGACTACCCAGCCGGCCTGCCAAAACAACGCCCAAATCGACAATTCCGCGCCGGTTTGGGCGAGAGGTAGGTTTTCCATCTGTAACAGTCCTTAAGATTTCCGGGCCCGGCTCGCAGCTAGCCCTTGCGCATCATCCCATGGTGGTCCGTTCGCGCGAAGCTTCCGGAAGTGCCCCAAAATGCGCCTTTTCGGCCTTTTCGGGGCGAATTTTGGTGAAAGGAAGGCCGCTCGGAATCCTTACGACTTTCACCGACCCCTTAATGGACCGTTATGGTTAAAGATGGGTTAGGAACATGATGCCGCGCTCACCTGCCACCCCGGTGGGACGGGGTTGCAGCGCTCCGGAGCCCGAAGTAGCGGCTCTCGCGTCACACGATCTTGTGATCGGGGAACTCTGTCGGCAGGCCCGCTAAGGACGTCCTGCCGCTCGGTCGACGTCACCGTCCGGGCATGAAAGCTTCGATCCAGTCCTTCGGGAAGCGCCTTGGCCGGCCGTTCTCGCCCATGATCGCCGCTTCGACCTTGGCTTCGACCAGCACCTCGTCGCCGCGCTTCAGCTGCTGGGCCATGGTGATGCGGGCGCCAGAGATGTCCTGGGTCCGGGTCTCGATGGTCAGGATGTCGTCGATCTTGGCGGATGCGCGGAAATCGATCTCCATGCGGCGGACCACCCAGACGATCTTCTCGCCATGCTTGCCGTCGGCGAGTTCGGTGTGGTGGACGCCGGCAAGGCGCAGGAAGTCCGAGCGTCCGCGTTCGAAGAACTCGAGATAGCGCGCATGGTAGACGACGCCGGAGAAGTCGGTGTCGGCATAATAGACCCGCGCCATCAGATGGTGGCCGAACGGCGTCAGGGCGCCGGAAAGGCCGGCCGCCAGCAAGTCCTGGTCAACATGATCCGCCATCGCACGTCCTCGTTGCGGCCGCTTTGCCGAGAAAATCCGGCAACGGGCAGGAATCCGATGGCATTATCGGCGGCAACGATCAAGAACTGTCTGCTGGCGCTGCCGCATGGGTTGATGGATGACTATGCCGTTCGGCTGTGGGCTGAGCGGTCCCGTCGCTGACTCTCGGCATACGGGGCTGGGTATTTATTGGCCCCGGACGCTTGCGCGAGAACACCAAGAGGTTGGTGCGCATTGCAGGCGGCATGAACCATTGCAGCAGCGAGACGAAGGCAAAGCCCGGCGCCGTGCCGCCGTGATATTTCGGCGTGCCGTTGGAGACGTAGCCGTGGTGCGACCATATTATTTGGTCTGTGCTTGTTTATCTGGCGGCTGACATTTTCAGCATGTTCGGCTTCGGGGCTTTCCTTTTGCCGGGCTTTTGGGCACCAGTTCCGTGTTGATCGATGGGGGCGGTGGCATGGCAGCGATGATCAGGACCTCACTGATGGCTTTGCTGGCACTGGCACTGCCGGTCAGCGCGGTGGAAGCCGCAACATTCACGATGAAGCGCGGCATCAATCTCGACATCTGGGAGACGTGGCCCGGCGAAGACAAATGGGGCGACGCCAACGTCATCCTGCCGTTTCCCGAATGGCGCAAGCGGCTTGGCGAAGGTGAGTTGAAGGCGCTCAAGGCCGGTGGCTTCGATGTCGTGCGCATCCCCGTCGACCCCTCGGTATTCCTGTCTGAAAAGACCGAGCCGTTGCGCGAACAATTGCTTGAGAGCGTCCTGGAATCGGCCCGCATGGTCAACGCCGCGGGGCTCAAGGCGGTCGTCGACCTTCACCTCATACCAGCAGGCGGCAACGGGCAGATCGGCATGTCCGAAGTGATGGACGATCCGGCCAATTTCGACCGCTATGTCGAGTTGGTCCGGCAGATGGGCCTCACCTTGGCCAAGGAAGATCCCGCCCAGGTCGCCTTCGAACTGATGAACGAGCCGGTCGTCGATTGCGAGCCGGGTGAGGCCAAGGCCTGGCCCGAGCGTCTCAAGCGCCTCTATGCCGCCGCGCGCTCTTCGGCGACCCGCCTAACCCTGGTGCTGTCGGGCAGTTGCTGGGCCGGCGCCGAAGGTCTTGCTGCGCTCGACCCCAAGGACATCCCAGACGACAATGTCATATGGACGTTCCATTCCTATCAGCCGTTCCTGCTCACCAGCCAGGGCGCCACCTGGGCCGGTGACTTCATCCGCTATGTCACCGGGCTACCCTATCCGCCCTACGCCGTACCGCGCGCTGAACTTGACGCGGTGCTTGACAAGGTCCGCGCCAAGATCAGGGCCGAAGCGCCGTTGCTCCGCCGCGCCGGCATGCTCGCCTATCTCGACGAGCAGATCGCGCTCGTCGACAGCACGGAAAAGCTCGAGGCCGAGCTCGACGCGCCGTTCCGACAGGTCGACGCCTGGGCGAAGAAAAACGGCATCGCGCCCGAGAACATCTATCTCGGCGAGTTCGGCATGATCCGCCAGGAATACAACAATCCTTACGTCATGCCCGGCGCCTGGCGCGCCGCCTATGTCACCGACATGATCTCCCGGGCTGAAGCGCATGGCTTTGCCTGGTCGATCTGGGGATATGGCGGTGCCTTCGGCATCGTCGACGAATTCGAAGGCCGCAAGGCCGAGCCTGACGTGCTGGAGGTGGTGCGTGGGCTGAAGTAACTTCAGCCCAGGTCGACAGCCAGTATCTCCGGCCGCACGCCGAAGCGGATTGGGGCGATGCTGAAACCCAGGCCGCCTGATACGATCAAGTTGCGGCTGCCCTCGACGACATGGCCATAGGCGTAGCGGTTGCCGAAGCGCGAGGGAACGACCGGCGAATAGCCGAACAGGCGCACTTGGCCGCCATGGGTATGTCCCGACAGGGTCAGCGCCACGCGGTCCGGCACCTCGGGAAAAATGTCGGGCTCATGGGCCAGCAGGATGACAGGTGCCTCATCGCCGACTTTAGTCAACGTGCCGCGAAGGTCGTGAAGCCCGGTGAAGCCCTTGCGGCCCCAGGCCCTGCCGGGCCGTAGCGCCAACTGGTCCGCCAAGCCTGCGATCCAGAAGCCATGGCCGTCCTTTTCCAGCCGGACGGCATCGTTTTCCATGACGGGAATTCCTGCCGATTCAAGCGCTCGCCTGGCAATGGGAGGACCTTGTCCGGCCTTCTGAGCCGTCAGGTCCTCCCACCAGTCATGATTGCCGAGGACGGAAAACACGCCGAGCGGTGCCTTGAGGCCGGACAGGGCCGGACCCCATTGATGTGCATCGACCCAGCCGCTCACCATACGTGTACCCGCGACGTAATCACCGAGCAGCACGATGACATCGGGCTCCAGCGCATTGGCCTCTTCAGCCAGGGAGGCGATGCGTTCAGGCGTCATCCAGGGACGACAGGCGTGAATGTCGGCGAGCGCCACGACGCGCAGCTTCAGGCCGTTTGGCCAGTTCGGTGGGGTCAGCGCATAGCGTTTGACCCGCGTAAACAGCATCGGTTCGATGCCGACCGCGTAGGTTCCAAGCGCTGCGGCGGCCAGGACCGAACCGCCGAGAAAACGGAAGAAGCCGCGGCGGGTGATCAAATCCTGGCATCCGGACTGTGGCGCTCGAAGCGCTGCTCGCGCACGCCGCCCGACCATTGGTCGCGCTCTGCCTCGGCGACGAGAGCAAAACCGAACGACTCGTAGAGATGGCGGGCCGGACCGAGCCCGGCGAATGTCGTGAGATAGACACCGGGAAAGCCCTTGCTATCGACATGCGCCATGGCCTGGTCCATCAGTCGCCGTCCGAGGCCCGTGCCGCGCGCGCCGTCGCTGGTGATGAACCAGCGCAGATGCGCCAGCGGCTCCGTCGAAGTCGGGCCTTCCAGGCTGATCGTTCCGAGGAGCCTGCCATTGTCGTCATCTTGGGCGGCGAAGAAGTCGAGGCCGGGCCTGAAATCGCGCATGAAGGCGGAAAGCTCGCCAGCGACCTTGGCTTCGAACGGCAGGCCGAACCCCCAGTCGCGGGCATAATATTCGGCGTGCAACCTGATAATGTCGGCTATCAGTCCGGGACGATAGCCTGGCATGCTCAGTCTTCTTCCTGAAACAGGTTGATCTGCTGGACGGCGAGTTCACGCGGAATTTCGAGGCCGAGATGTTTCCAGGCATTGGCCGTCAGCACGCGGCCGCGCGGGGTGCGCTGGATGAAACCCTGCTGGATCAGATAGGGCTCGATGATGTCCTCGATGGCGTCGCGCGGCTCGGACAGGCCAGCGGCAATGGTCTCGATGCCCACCGGGCCGCCGCCGAAATTCATCGCGATCATCGAGAGATAGCGTCGGTCGAGAGAATCGAGACCGAGCGCGTCGACCTCGAGTCGCGACAGCGCCTCGTCGGCGATGCGGCGGTCGACAGGTCCGGAACCGGCGACGGCGGCGAAATCGCGGACGCGGCGCAGCAGGCGTCCGGCGATGCGCGGGGTGCCGCGGGCGCGCCGCGCAATCTCGACGGCGCCGTCGTCGGCCAGCGGCATGCCGAGGATGCGTGCGCCACGGCGCACGATCAGTTCAAGTTCCTCGACCGTATAGAAGTTGAGCCGGGTCGGGATGCCGAAGCGGTCGCGCAGTGGATTGGTCAAAAGCCCGAGGCGCGTGGTGGCGGCAACGAGTGTGAATTTGGCGAGGTCGATCTTCACCGAGCGTGCTGCCGGACCTTCGCCGATGATCAGGTCGAGCTGGTAGTCTTCCATCGCCGGATAGAGGATTTCCTCGACCGCCGGGTTGAGCCTGTGGATCTCGTCGATGAACAGGACGTCGCGTTCTTCGAGATTGGTGAGCAAGGCAGCGAGGTCGCCGGCCTTGGCGATGACGGGGCCGGAGGTCGAGCGGAAATTGACGCCGAGTTCGCGTGCCATGATCTGGGCGAGCGTCGTCTTGCCGAGGCCGGGCGGGCCGACGAACAGCACGTGGTCAAGCGCCTCGCCGCGGCCCTTGGCGGCCTCGATGAAGATCTTGAGGTTGGCGCGCGCCGCTGCCTGGCCGACGAAATCGTCGAGCGTCTGCGGGCGCAGGCTATTGTCGGCGTCCTCGCCGCGCTTGTCGGGGGTGATGAGACGGTCGGGCGAATTCATGTGCCCGTCCTCGCACGGAGCCCGGCTACGGGCAAGACGCTCACCGCGCCAGCTCCTTGAGGCCGAAGCGGATCAACTTGGAAGAATCGGCGTCCTCGCCGGCGGTCTTCATGGCGGCGGCAATGGCATTGGCGGCGATGTCGCGGGAGTAGCCGAGATTGACAAGCGCCGATACCGCGTCGGCGATCGGGGCGGGGGCGACGCCTTCGCCCAGCTCCTGCTTGAGCCCGATGGTGCCGGTGGCCTCGCCGGCAAAGGCCGGTGCCTTGTTCTTGAGCTCGGTGACGATGCGTTCGGCGACCTTCTTGCCGACACCGGGCGCGCGGCTGACCATGGCGATGTCGCGCAGCGCGATCGCATTGGCGAGATCGGAGGGCGCCAGCGTCGACAGGATCGCCAGCGCCACCTTGGCGCCGACGCCCTGGACATTGGCCATCAAAAGCTTGAACCACTCGCGCTCGAGTTCGGTCTTGAAGCCGTAGAGCCGGATCATGTCCTCGCGGACATAAGTCTCGATAAAAAGGACGGCGGCCTCGCCGGCGCCGGGCAGGGCGGCGAGCGTGCGCGTCGAGCAATAGGCGACGTAGCCGACGCCATGCACGTCGAGCACGCAGAAATCCTCGCCGATCTCGTCGACGGTGCCCTTCAACTTGCCGATCATGGTCTTAGCCTCGTCATGGATGGGTGTCTGGGGCGATGATTTCGAGGTCGGGGAAATAGGTGCGGTAGCCATCGGGATCACGGGTCAGCACAGCGTAGCCGCGAATCGCCGCGTGAGCCCCGATGAGGAAGTCCGGCAATATCTTTTCCTGTGGACCCCCGCGACGGCGATAAAGCTGGAATGCCCTGGATGCCGCAAAGGCAGCATCCCAAGGCAGGCCCTCCCGGCGAAAGTCATCTTCCGGCAGCGCGAGATCGACCGCGTCGATCGAATCGTAGCGGATCGAGAATTCCGAATAGACGATCTGGTTGATGATCACGCTGCCGCGCTTGCGCGCCTTCTCCAGCTGACCGCGTGACCATCTGACCCAAACGGGGTCACGCACCGCAATATCAACCAGGATGTTGGTATCCACCAGCGTTGCCAAGATCAGCGATCCCTGGTCAGCGCCATCACATCGTCAGTATTCATCGCCTGGTCGCCTGTGCCTTCCAGCCGGTCGAGCACCGCAAGAAAGCGGTCGAGCCGTTCGCGGTCGGCGAGCCGCCCAATGTCATCCTTGGGCACGATGGTGATCTTGCCGCCTTCGATACCGAAGATGACCTCGCTGTTGGCAGCGATGCCGAACGTCTCGCGCAGATCGCGTGGGATCGTCACCTGGCCCTTGCTGGTAACACGCATGGAAATGTCCTTATTCTTACAAGTAAGGAATATTCCAACCTATAGAACAAGTCAAGAACATCAGGCGTGCGCGGCGGCTAATGCCGCCAGCCTGTATGCCGGGCTCTGGCGGTGGTGGGCATGGCAGATGGCGATCGCCAGCGCATCGGCGGCATCGGCGGTGTCGAACACGGCCTTCGGCAACAGCACCTTGACCATCATGGCGATCTGCTTCTTGTCGCCATGGCCGACGCCGATGACCGCCTTCTTCACCGCATTGGGCGAATATTCGGCGACGACAAGTCCGGCGCGGGCCGGCACCAGCATGGCGATGCCGCGTGCCTGGCCGAGCTTCAGGGTCGCTGTCGCGTCCTTGTTGACGAAGGTCGCCTCGACGGCGGCCTCATGCGGCATCTCGCGGTGAAGCACGTCGGCAAGACCGTCGTGGAGCTGGCAAAGCCGGCTGGCGAGCGCTGCCTTGTTATCGGAACGCACCGTGCCGGCGGCGACAAAGCGCAGCGAATTGCCGAGACTCTCGATGATGCCCCAGCCGGTGCGTTGAAGCCCCGGGTCGATGCCAATGATACGAATCGTCTCTCTCATCCGCGAACTCTATCTTCACGGGGACAAGACGCCAGAAAAATGTGAACAAAACAGAAACAATCCCTGCCCAATCACAGGGATGCTCTTGGTCAGTTGCGGGCAAATGCCGTGTTGAGCAGGCTGATCTGATCGGAAACCGGATTGCTGCGGCGCATCGCCTGCACCGGCACGACGGTGGCACCGTTACCGTAGATCTCGTCGTCCATGCGGCGCACATGCGCCTGCAGACGGAGCGAGCGGCGCACGAGGTCGACGAAATCGGCCGGCAGTTCGTTCCAGCCGGCGGCGTCGTCATGGGCGGAAGCGGTGTCGAGCCGCACCTTGGATTTCTCCGAGGCGACCTGGTCGCGGGTCATTTCGCCGGAATTGGCGGCGCGCTGCAACAGCAGCCACGAGGCGATCTGCATCAGGCGGGTGGTCAGGCGCATCGATTCGGCGGCATAGAGCGTGGCGGCAAGACGCGACAACTTCTTGGCCTCGACGCGGCCGGCACCGTCGAGATATTCGGCGGCCTGTTCGACCAGCCCCATGCCCTCATTGTAGAGGGGCTTGAAGGACGGCGAAAACACCCGCCTCTCGGCGAGCTTGATCGTGTTTGCGCTTTCCCTCGAAGGCTCGTTCATCATCGCTACCCTGCAACCCTGTTCGCGTTCTGCCCGTCTTTTTCGACGGATTCTGCGCGGCCCGTTCCTATACGCCAAGCCCGATGAAAATGCGCTTCCGTAGGTGTGAACGCAAGCGCATGTTTAACAAAGGGTTAACGCGCCGGATTGGGCCGCTTTTGGAGGGCGTTCCGAAGGCGCGCAGGCGAAAAAAAAGAGCCGCGGAAAAGCGCGGCTCTCAGGAGTTTAACAGGGAGGCGTCAAACAAAGTGGCTCCAACCACTCGGTAAGAATCCAGATGACTGGATACGCACAGTAAACACTGGGAATGCTTAATGGGCACTTAAGATCGGTGCCGATATCGCCTTTGGCGCGTTAGACTGTGCCGACACGGCACAACGGCTCGAGGTTTCCAGCAGGCACGATCTTATGCCGACTCAGGACTTCCACACCGTTGGCAGCGCGATGAAGGCAAACAGCAGCATCGCTGCGTAAAAGCCCATCGACGAGATCGCCACCACCGGTTCGATCGCCGCATTGCCGCCGAGCAGGAAGAACAATCCGACCAGAAGTCCGACGCCGCTGACCGCTGTCAGCCAGAAATGGATCTTGGCCAGCATCTTGTCTCGGGCCACTGGAAACAGGTGGTAGAAGAAGGCGAACACTGCCGACATCAGCCAGCCCGCCACCATGGTGTGGGCGTGAACCGGCATCTGGCTGTGATCCTGGCTGATCGACATGTGCAGGCCGAGCGCCATGCCGCACAGTGCATAGACGACGGCGAGCGTGAAGAAGTTCCGTGCTACCCCTTGCATTGTATTGTCCTCATGCCTTTGCCCCTCAGGGAATGGGTTTGACCTCCGGCCCAACTGGCCATCATGCGGTGCATGTGCACCGGACGTGTTTCCGCCGCATGCCGCGCGACCGGGCGGCATGGATGTTGTGCAGTTACATTGGATCGATGTGCCGGCCGTTCGCCTCCCCGCGGCCTGGCTCCTGGACAAGCACCATCCCCCGACGGCGCACCGCAGGCTCGCACGAACAACCTTGTCGCAGCCTTATCCCTTGGCCATGTCGCGCAGCCGGAATTTCTGTATCTTTCCGGTCGAGGTCTTGGGGATTTCGGCGAAGATCACGGCTTTAGGCACCTTGAAGCGCGCAAGCAGCGCGCGGCAGTGCTCGATGATCTCGGCTTCCGTGGCTGGCTTGCCTGGCTTCAGCTCGACATAGGCAATGGGGACTTCGCCCCATTTATCGTCAGACTTTGCCACCACACCGCATGATGCGACCGAGGGGTGCTTGTAGAGCGCGTCCTCGACCTCGATCGATGAGATGTTCTCGCCACCGGAAATGATGATGTCTTTGGAGCGGTCCTTGATCTGGATGTAGCCGTCCGGATGCATCACGCCGAGGTCGCCGGAATGGAACCAGCCGCCGGCAAAGGCTTCGTCGGTCGCCTTCCTGTTCTTGAGATAGCCCTTCATGACGATATTGCCGCGGAACATCACCTCGCCGATGGTCTCACCGTCGGCGGGCGTCCTTTGCATCGTCTCGGGATCCATCACGGTCAGCTCTTCGAGCGCCGCGTAACGCACGCCCTGCCTGGCCTTCTTCGCCGTGCGCGGCCCTTTGTCGAGCTCGTCCCATTCGCTGTGCCATTCGTTGACGACGGCCGGTCCATAGGTCTCGGTCAGGCCATAGAGATGGGTGACGGCGAAGCCGGCGTCGGCCATGCCCGAAAGCACGGCTTCCGGCGGCGGGGCGGCGGCGGTGTTGAAGGTGACGAGTTGGGGGAACGCGCGCTTGTCCTCGTCGCGGGCATTGATCAGGATCGACATGACGATCGGCGCCCCGCACAGGTGGGTCACGCCATGATCTGCGATGGCGTCATACATCTGCCTGGCGCGCACCCAGCGCAGGCAGACGTGGGTGCCGGCCTGCACGGCAAGCGTCCATGGAAAGCACCAGCCGTTGCAGTGGAACATCGGCAACGTCCAGAGATAGACGGCGTGCTTGGCCATGCCGGCATGAATGGTGTTGGTGTAGGCCATCAGCGCCGCACCGCGATGATGGTAGACCACGCCCTTGGGGTTGCCGGTCGTGCCCGATGTGTAGTTGAGCGAGATCGCGTCCCATTCGTCGTCGGGCATAGACCACGCATAGGGCTGATCGCCGGTTGCGACGAAGGTTTCGTAGTCAAGGCTGCCGATACGGTCACCCTTGGGGTAGGGGGCGTCGTCGGGATAACAGGGATCGTCATAGTCGATGACCAGCGGCTTCACGGTAGCCAGCGCCAGCGCCTCCTTGACCACGGCGGAGAACTCGCGGTCGACGATCAAGAGCTTCGTCTCGGCGTGGTCGAGCTGGAAAGCGATGATCGCCGCGTCGAGCCTGGTGTTCAGCGAATGTAATACCGCCTTGGTCATCGGCACGCCGAAATGCGCTTCCAGCATCGGCGGCGTGTTGGAAAGCATCACCGTCACCGTGTCGCCCTTGCCGATGCCCTTGGCCGCGAGCGCCGAGGCAAGTTTCAGTGACCGGTCCCACCATTGGCGGTAGCTCGTGCGCTGGTCGCCATGGATGATGGCGACGTGGTCGGGAAACGTCTTGGCAGCGCGTTCAAGAAAGCTCAGCGGCGTCAGCGGCTGGTGGTTGGCGGGGGTCTTGTCGAGGTGTTCCTCGTATTTGCCCATGGCGTTTCTCCCTTGTGACGCCGAACCTAGTCCACCGCCTCGATGCGGTCATCCTCACATAACGTCGGCGACCCCGTCATAAAGCAGCTTCAGCGCGACGATTGCCACCGTCGCGTAGGTGAAGGGGTAGAAGATTTCCGGCCGCATCCGCCTGACCAGCCAGGCGCCGGCCAGCGTCGCCAGCGGCGCCAGCGGCATCAGCGCCAGCGAGGCGGTCAGGTTGGCGGTGTCGAACTGGCCGAGCGCGAAATAGGGAACCAGCTTGATGGCGTTGGTGACGGCGAAGAAGATGACGCTGGTGCCGGTCAGAACCTTCGGATCCATTCTGAGAGGCAAGGTGTAGACCTGGAAGGGCGGGCCGCCGACATGGGCGACGAAGCTGGTGAAGCCGGCGATCGATCCCCAGAAGGCGCCGGCGATGCCGTTAGGCTCGGTCTTGTGGTCGGCGCCGTGGCGCAGGCTGGTGTAGATCCAGCGCGCCACGAAGATGAAGGCGATGGCGCCGACGATGAAGCGCACATTGTCGGCCGTCACCACGGAGGCCATCGCCCAGCCGATGACGATGCCAATGATCGACCCGGGCAGCATCTGCCACAGGATTGTCCGGTCGAAGACGCCGCGCCAGGTCCACAGCGACACCACGTCCATCAGGATGAGAATGGGCAGCAGGATCGCGGCTGCCTGCACCGGCGAGATCACCAGCGCCATCAGCGGTACGCCGACGAAGCCGACGGCACCGCCAAAGCCGCCTTTCGACAGGCCGACGAGAATCACGGCAGGAATGGCCGCCGCATAAAACCATGGGTCGAGAAGAAGTTCGGTCATGAAGGCCTCTCGAATCCGCAATATCGGGATGACGGGCGGTTGGCGAGTGCCCTGGCCATGTTTTCATATGCTTGGGCTTTGCCGCCCATCCTGTTCAACGGCGGCACTTTGTTCTATGCCCCAATGCAAACATGATCGCCTTGCATAGGCGTCAAGCACCCGGATCGACGAACATGAACCCAACCACGCCACCCAATCGCTGCCGCATCGTGCTGATCGCGCCACCCACGGTGGCCCCGCAACATGTCGACGCGGCGCTGTCAGGTGGCGACGTCGCGTCGCTGATACTGCCCGGCGAGGGCATTGATGAGGCCTCTTTCCAGAGCTTCGCCGAAAAGGTCGCGACTGCGGCGCGCGCGGCCGGCGTTGCCGTGGTCATTGCCGGCGACACCCGCGTTGCCGGGCGTGTCCATGCCGACGGCATCCATGTCGAGGGCAAGAAAGCCGAACTGGCCGAGGCCGTCGAGACCTATCAGGAACGCATGATGGTCGGCGCCGGCGGCGCCAAGACGCGCGACGATGCGCTGGAACTCGGCGAGGAGCGGCCCGACTACATTTTCTTTGGCCGCTTCGGCTATGACAACAAGCCCGAGCCGCATTCGCGCAACCTGTCGCTCGGCCAGTGGTGGAGCGAGATGATCGAGATCCCCTGCATCGTCATGGCCGGCTCGGATATCGCTTCGGTGGAGACGGTGGCGGCAACCGGCGTCGAATTCGTTGCCATTTCGTCGGCGGTGTTCGGCGAAGGCATCGACCCGCGCGAGGCGGTGGCCCGCGCCAACGCGCTGCTCGACGAGACTGCGCCGCGTTTCGAGGAGTAGTCATCGATGGACCGTTCGCGTCTTCTTGCAGCTTTGCTGTGCCTGGGCTTTGGGCTCGAGCCCGCGATTGCCGTCGAGAGTGCGCCGATCACGCCGTCCGACCAGGGGGCCGTTCCTTCGCTCGGCAAGTCGCTCGATCTGATCGATCCCAACCGGTTCGGGCCAGCCCCTATGCCGCTCGATGCAGCCCCCATGCCGGTCGTCGACCCTGTGCCGGCACCTCAAACTCCCGATCTTGGCGCCAACCCGGCGGCCAAGACGACTGACGGTATCGACCCCAACCGTTTCGGCGGCAAGCATTCGGATGAGGCCTATGGCGCCTTCCAGCGCGGTCTCTACAAGACGGCCTACAACCTCGGCATCACGCGCGCCGAAGCGGGCGATGCGGCCGCGCAGACGCTGGTGGCCGAGATCCTGTCACGCGGCCTGGGCGTTGCGCGCAATGATGGCGAGGCGGCCAAATGGTATGAGCGCGCCGCCGAACAGGGCATTCCCGAGGCCCAGTTCCAATATGCGCTGTTGCTGCTCGACGGGCGTTACGTCAGCCGCGACGACAAAGCGGCCAACGCTCTGATGCAGGCGGCGGCCGAGGCCGGCAACCGTTTTGCCCAGTTCAACTATGCCCAGATGCTGGTGCAGCGCGAACCGGGCGGCAAGGGCCTCGAAAAGGCCGTGCCCTACTACGAGCGGGCGGCGGCCACCGGATTGCCCGATGCCCAATACGCCATGGCCCAGGTCTACGCCAATGGCGTCGGCGGCAAACGCCGCGACGACAACCAGGCGCGGCTGCTGCTCGTCCGCGCCGCCAGGCAGAATTATGACTCGGCGCAGTTCGATCTCGGGCTGTGGATGGCCGACGGCCGCGGCGGCGCCCGCGACCTGAAATCCGCCTTCGGCTGGATGAAGCTCGCCGCCGATGGCGGCAATGTCGCGGCACAGAACCGGCTCGCCAAATTCTACATGGGCGGCATCGGCGTCGATCCCGATCCCATTCTGGCCGGGGCATGGTACATCAATGCCCGCCGGGCCGGGCTCAACGATCCCGAGATGGACGACTTCCTGCGCGGCCTGACCGACGCAGAGATGAAGCAGGCGCTGGAGCGCGCCAACCGTCTGCGCTGATCCAGTGAAAATCTCGACTTCTCTTGCCTAAAAAGCCATTTTGTGGTCTTGGAGGCGCCGATAGCGCCCCTTCCGGCGCAAACCTCTCTTCCGGAATCCAATCATGGCCAAGATCAACGGCAACGAAATCCGTCCCGGCAACGTCATCGAACATGACGGCGGCCTCTGGGTGGCGGTCAGGACCAATCACGTCAAGCCCGGCAAGGGCGGCGCCTACAACCAGGTCGAACTGAAGAACCTCATCAACGGCACCAAGCTCAACGAGCGTTTCCGCTCGGCTGAAACTGTCGAGAAGGTCCGCCTGGAGCAGAAGGACTTTTCGTTCCTTTACGAGCAGGGCGATGCCCTGGTGTTCATGGACACCGCCAGCTACGAGCAACTCGAACTGCTCAAGGATTTCGTCGGCGATCGCGCCGCTTTCCTGCAGGACGGCATGATGGTCACGGTCGAACTCTATGACGAGCGCCCGATCGGCATCGCGCTGCCAGACCAGGTGACGCTGACGATCACCGAAGCCGACCCGGTCGTGAAGGGCCAGACCGCCGCGTCGTCCTACAAGCCGGCAGTGCTGGAAAACGGCGTCCGCGTTCTGGTGCCGCCCTTCATTTCGTCGGGCGAGCGCATCATCGTCGACACCAACGAGATCACCTACGTCCGCCGCGCGGATTGATCGCGGTAACAGAGAGTCCTAGACCATGGCGCGTTCAGCGATCCTAAATGTTATGGTGCAGGCCGCCATGAAGGCCGGCCGTTCGCTGGCGCGCGACTTCGGCGAGGTGCAGAACCTGCAGGTCTCGTTGAAGGGCCCGGGCGACTATGTCAGCCAGGCCGACCGCAAGGCCGAAGACATCCTGTTTGCCGAGCTGTCCAAGGCACGCGCCGGCTATGGCTTCCTGATGGAAGAGCGTGGCGTCGTTGAAGGCGAAGATGACCAGCATCGCTGGATCGTCGATCCGCTCGACGGCACCACCAACTTCCTGCACGGCATTCCGGTGTTCTCGATCTCGATCGCGCTGGAGCGCCAGGGTCAGATCGTCGCCGCGGTCGTCTATAACCCGGCGATGGACGAGCTCTATACCGCCGAGCGTGGCGGCGGCGCCTTCCTCAACGATCGTCGCCTGCGCGTCTCCGGCCGTACCAAGTTGGTGGATGCCGTCATCGGTTGCGGCGTGCCTCATCTCGGCCGTGGCCATCACGGCAACTTCCTGCTCGAGCTGCGCAACGTCATGGGCGAAGTGGCGGGCATCCGCCGCCTTGGCTCTGCCGCACTCGACCTGGCCTATGTCGCTGCCGGCCGCATGGACGGCTTCTGGGAAACCGCGCTGTCGCCCTGGGATGTCGCTGCCGGCATCCTGCTCGTGCGCGAAGCCGGCGGTTTCGTCTCCGACGACAAGGGCGGCCAGGACATGCTCGACGGCGGCTCGATCGTCGCCGGCAACGAGACCATCCATCGTGCGCTCATCAAGACGCTGAAGCGGCCAGTTACGCCGCGCTGATCCGCCGCGTACCCGGTCGCTTGCACATCGTGCTTGCGCCTGCCCATATTTACAGCGCCGCGCGTCCACCTGGACGCGCAAAGAGCGTTGTAAGACTTTGAATCGGTGCATGATCCTTTCCGAAAATCAAAATCGATTTTCGGGGTCATGCAATTTTCGGGGTCATGCACGGGGGCGGTGCAGGGACGGACCATGACGGACAATCACCGCAAGCCTGAGACTGCCGTGCCCTTCGTTGGGCGCTACAGCCATTCGCGTGCCGAACTGATCGCCGATGGCGTTGTCCATGCGGTCGGCATCGTGCTTGCAGTCGCCGCCGGTGCCGTGCTGCTTTCGGTCTCCGCCTTCCATACCGCCGCCGGCGAGTATCTCGCCGCAGTCGTCTTCGTCGTCGCTTTGCTCACCGTGCTGTCGGTGTCGTGCGCCTACAATCTGTTGCCGGTGTCGCCGGCCAAGTGGGTGCTGCGCCGATTCGATCATGCCGGCATCTACCTTTTGATCGCCGCCACCTACACGCCATTCCTCGTCCAGCTCGAAGACCGTGTCACAGCAGGCTGGATGGCCGGCATCGTCTGGTCGGCGGCGGCAGCCGGCATGGCGATCAAGCTGTTCCTGCCCGGCCGGCTCGATCGGCTGGCGATCGCCTTCTATCTCGCCATGGGTTGGAGCGGCGTCGTCATCCTGCGGCCGCTGATCGCCACCTTGCCGAGTGCTACGCTGTGGCTGCTGTTTGCCGGCGGCATGGTCTATTCCTGCGGCGTGATCTTCTATGCCTGGCAGCGGCTGCGCTTCCAGAGTGCCGTCTGGCACGGCTTCGTCGTCACCGGTGCCGGGTTGCATGTGGCAGCCATGATCGACCTTCTAGTGGTGGCAAGGCTCTGAACGAAAGCCGTTCCCGGGATGAGCCCGCGCAAGCGTCTTTCATTTTCGTCACATTTCCGCTTACAGTCGTAGTCCACTAACGCATCGCGCCGAAACTCTTGAAAAGCTCGGTGCGTAGACTTCAAGGTGATGGAGCGGCAGGGCGCGTCCGAATGGACAGGCCGGGCTCCAACCGCAGGAACCGGGGCGCCGATGGCATTGTTGAAATCTCTCGGGGTGGGCAAAGGCTCCGATGTGCTGAGCTACGACCCGCACCGCCTGTCTTCTCCGCAGGTGTTCCTGCTGACGATGATCATCTTCCTGGCGATCGTTGC
The DNA here is from genome assembly GCF_900445235.1 of Aminobacter aminovorans. Classification (NCBI taxonomy): domain Bacteria; kingdom Pseudomonadati; phylum Pseudomonadota; class Alphaproteobacteria; order Hyphomicrobiales; family Phyllobacteriaceae; genus Aminobacter; species Aminobacter aminovorans. The sequence continues at coordinate 1,273,415 of NZ_UFSM01000001.1, forward strand.
CTTCATCGCGGCGATCCTGACGCGGCAGATCTCCACCGCCTTCGGCACCAATCCCGGCCTCAACGGCCTGATCCTCGGCGTGCTCGTCGTCGGCATCGGGCTGGCCTTCGTCCAGGTCGGCCGGCTGTTCCGCGAGGTGCGCTGGGTCAACTCATTCCGCGCCGGCTCCGAAGCCACCGAACCGGTGCTGCTGGCGCCGATGAAGGCGATGCTCGGACGTTCGGCCTCGATGGCGTTCTCGACGAGTTCGATGCGGACGATGCTCGATTCCATCGCCACGCGCCTCGACGAAAGCCGTGACGTCTCGCGCTACCTCGTCGGCCTGCTCGTCTTCCTCGGCCTGCTCGGCACGTTCTGGGGTCTGCTCGGCACCATCGGCTCGATCGGTGAAACCATCCAGTCGCTCGACCCCGGCTCGGGTGACGCCTCGGCAGTGCTCGAAGCGTTGAAGGCCGGCCTCGCCGCACCGCTGCAAGGTATGGGCACGGCGTTCTCGTCGTCGCTGTTCGGTCTGTCCGGCTCGCTGGTGCTCGGCTTTCTCGACCTCCAGGCCGGACGTGCCCAGACGCGCTTCTATACCGAGCTTGAAAACTGGCTGTCCTCGGTCACCGACCTGTCCTCCGACATGGTCGTTGCCGATGCCAAGAACGGCTCCTCCGACGAAATCCGCGTGCTGTCCGAGCGCCTGCGCAACATGCAGGAGCAGGGCGGCTCGAACCCGCGTGTCGCCGCCGCCATGGCCAACCTCGCCGACGGCATCTCCGGCCTCGTCAAGAACATGCGCAGCGAACAGCAGATCATGCGCGACTGGGTCGAGGCGCAGTCGGATGAACAGAAGGCGATGCGCAACACGCTCGAAAAGATCGCCGACGCCCTGAAGAAGGAAGGGGTGCACTAAAGTGGCATTGGCGCGCGGGCGGCGCGGCGACCGCCGCATCGACTATTGGCCGGGCTTTGTCGACGCTTTGTCGACGCTGCTTTTGGCCATCATGTTCCTGCTTTCCGTCTTCGTGCTGGCGCAGTTCCTGCTCAGCCGCGAAATTTCCGGCAAGGACGAGGTGCTGACCCGGCTCAACTCGCAGATCAACGAGCTGACGCAGCTTCTGGCACTTGAAAAGTCCAGCTCACAGGACGCCGAGGATGCACTCGCCAACCTGCAGGCGTCGCTGTCGGCAGCCGAGAGCGAAAAGAGCCGGCTCGAACAGCTTCTGTCCCAGGGCGCCGGCGCTGGCGCCGAGGCCAATGCACGCATCGGCACGCTGTCGGGCGAACTGGAGAACGAGCGCCAGGTCAGCCAGCGCGCGCTCAGCCAGGTCGAACTGCTCAACCAGCAGATTTCGGCGCTGCGCCGCCAGATCGGCGCGCTCGAAGAGGCGCTGAATGCGTCCGAGGCGCGCGACAAGGAATCCAACACCAAGATCGCCGACCTTGGCCGCCGGCTGAATGTGGCGCTGGCCCAGCGCGTGCAGGAGCTCAACCGTTACCGTTCCGACTTCTTCGGCCGCCTGCGCGAAATACTGTCCGACCGCGAAAACATCCGCATCGTCGGCGACCGCTTCGTCTTCCAGTCGGAAGTGCTGTTCCCGACCGGCTCCGAGCAGATCAACGAGGCGGGCAAGGGCGAAATGAAGAAGCTCGCCGATGCCATCATCGAGCTGCAGAAGGAGATTCCGCCCGAGATCAACTGGGTGCTGCGCGTCGATGGCCACACCGACAACATTCCGCTGTCGGGCACCGGCCGCTACCGCGACAACTGGGAGCTTTCCTCGGCGCGCTCGACCTCGGTGGTCAAGTTCCTGATCGAGAACGGCGTTCCGGCCAATCGCCTGGTCGCTGCCGGTTTCGGCGAGTTCCAGCCGCTCGACGAAAGCGGCAGCGACGAGGCGCGCTCCAGGAACCGCCGCATCGAGCTCAAGCTCACTGAACGCTAGGCGGCACCGTCGGGTCCGAGAGTTCGCTGTCAAGAATTCGTGTGCGACATGGCCTGCCCCATCGGGGGCGGAGCCGTGGCAGACGCAAGCCCGATTGTGGCGGCCAGGATTATCTTTTCTTAATTAGGCTTCGGCAGCTCACGGGCCTAGGTTTTGCCGGCAGTCCGGGAACCGCCGGCGATGACCTCCCACCGCGACGCGACGGAACCAGACGGGCTGCTGTCGATGGGGCGCTTGTTCAGCCCCGCAAGTTCGGGAGACGCAATCATGCGCTCTTTGACCCTCAAGGCGGCTTTCGCCGCAATCCTCATGTCAGCTCCACTGGCTTCAGCAGTCGCTGCCCCCATGCACGAGCCGTATTTCCGCTCGATGGATCATGACGACAGCGACGCACCGCCGCCGTCGACCTACGCCACCGGCGGGCAGCTGAATGCCGTGCTCAACGACCTGCACGATACCGACGTCCGCATCCAGTCCGACCGCAGGACGCGGCTGATCACCCCGGCCGAGGTGCGCGGGCTCGAGGCGCAATCGGCAGCGATCCGCAAGGCAGCGGTGGCCGGCTCGATGGGCGATGGCGGCATGATCCCGGCGGGCCAGTATCACCAGCTGATGGCGCGGATTTCCGGCTTGGACGACCAGGTCGACCAGGATGCCTTCCGCGGTTGATCAAGGCGATGTCGCGGGCCAGCGCCCCCGGAGCCGTCCGGGGCGCTGGCCCAGCTACCAGCCAAACCAGAGTGCGACCAGCGCGAGTACCGCCGGCACGGTCTGGATGTAGAGGATCTTGCGGCTGACGGTCGCGGCACCGTAGAGCCCGGCAATGGCAACGCAGAGCAGGAAGAATAGCTTGACCTGGAAGCCTGCAACACCCAGCCACAGGCCCCAGATCAGGCCGGCGGCGAGGAAGCCGTTGTAGAGCCCCTGATTGGCGGCCAGCACCTTCGATGCCGTGGCGAAATCCGGCTTGAGGCCGAACGCCTTGTGGCCGCGCGGCGTGTCCCACAGCACCATTTCGAGATAGACGATGTAGAGGTGGATCAGTGCCACCAGTCCGACCAGGATGTTTGCAAGCATAGTTGTCCCCCTCCGATCTTGGGCATGACTTGAGCATGCCGGCTGCCGCACCGGCAAGTGGTGGACCAGCCGAACGGTCTTGCGAATGGGCGCGCTTTGGTATCCTCTCGCCGCGATTTTGAGACAGAGGAGCCACCATGTCCTTCGCAAGGTTAGACGAACTCGGCCGCAAGCTCGAAGCGCTGGAGCATGCGCTCGCCATCCTCGGTGCCGACGAAGCCACCCACATGGCGGTTGGCGGCGGCGCCAAGCGCGCCGAAGCACTTTCAGCACTTGCCGGCATGCATCACCGCCAGGCGACCGCGCCCGAGATATCGGACTGGATCGCCGCCGCCGAAAAGGAGGCGCTCAACGACGAGCAATCCGTGGCGCTGCGCGAGTTCCGCCGCCAGTACACCAACATGACCTGCCTGCCGACCGAGTTCGTCGAGCGCCAGACCTCGGCGCGGCTGCGCTGCGAGCAGCTGTGGCGCGACCTGAGAGCCAAGAACGACTGGGCCGGTTTCCAGCCGGCACTTGAAGGCATCGTCGCCATTGCGCGCGAGGAAGCAGCACTTCGCTCCGATGCGCTCGGCCTCGAGCCCTACGATGCGCTGATGGAGCAGTATGATCCAGGCAACCGCGTTGCCGACATCACGCCCGTCTTCACCGACCTCAAGGCGTTCCTTAGAGATTTCGTGCCGGAGGCGCTTGCCGTGCAGCAGGAGCGCCTGGCGAAAAATCCGAAACGGCCGCTGTCGGGCGTCTACGCCATCGAGCGCCAGCGCGAGCTCGGCCTTGCCATGATGGGTGCCGTCGGCTTCGACCTGACGCGGGGTAGCCTGTCGGTGTCGCATCACCCGTTCTGCGGTGGCGTGCCGTCCGACGTGCGCATCACCACGCGCTACAAGACCTCCGACTTCCTGTCGGCGCTGATGGGCGTTCTGCACGAGACCGGTCACGCGCTTTACGAACAGAACCTGCCCGAGGCGTGGTCGCATTGGCCGCTTGGCAAGGCGCGCGGCATGGCCGTGCATGAGAGCCAGAGCCTGTTCGTCGAAAAGCAGCTCGGTCGCAACCCCGCCTTCTGGCAATGGGCCCTGCCGCTGGTCGAGCAGCATCTCGGCGAGCGCTGGTCGATGGACGAGATCCTGCCGCATGTGCACCATGTCGAGCGCGGCCTGATCCGCGTCGATGCCGACGAGGTCACCTATCCGCTGCATGTCATCCTGCGCTACGAACTCGAGCAGGAGCTGATCTCGCGCCGCCTGTCGGTCGCCGATCTGCCCGAGGCGTGGGACGCCAGGATGCGCGACTATCTCGGCCTGTCGACCATCGACAATCCGGCCGATGGCCCGATGCAGGACGTGCACTGGCCAAGCGCTGCCTTCGGCTATTTCCCGTCCTACACGCTTGGCGCGATGATGGCGGCGCAGCAATGGGCGACGCTGACCAAGGAGCATCCATCGGTCGACGACGAGATCGCGCGCGGCCATTTCGAGACGGTCAACAACTGGCGCCGCGACAAGATCTGGTCGCAAGCTTCGCGCTGGTCGACGCCCGACCTGCTCGAACGCGCCACCGGCGAAAAGCTCAACGCAGCACATTTCACGGCACATCTGAAGAAACGCTACGGGGCCTGACCCTGCTCACCGGTTCGATGCGGACAGCTGCCCCTCACCCTTACCGTCTCCCCGTAAACGGGGCGAGGGGGCGCCGGCGTTGCGGCCGGGGATGAGGGGCAGCTCCCTCTTTCCGCAAGGTAACTGAGTCAGCCCAGTTTCTCCTTGATCGCAACGTTGCTCCTATCGGACACTTGACCAACGAACGACCTTGGGAGGGGCAGTTGGCGGACCGTACGGATGCGATTGTCGTAGGCGGCGGGCTGGCTGGCCTCGTCGCGGCGGCAGAGCTTGCCGACAAGGGCAAGCGGGTCATCGTGCTTGAGCAGGAGGGCGAGAATTCGTTAGGCGGCCAGGCGTTCTGGTCGCTCGGCGGGCTGTTCTTCGTCGACAGCCCCGAGCAGCGCCGCATGCGCATCAAAGACAGCCGCGAGCTTGCGCTGCAGGACTGGCTGGGCTCGGCACAGTTCGATCGGCTGGAGGATTTCTGGCCGCGCAAGGTGGCCGAAGCCTTCATCGATTTTTCCGCCGGCGAGATGCGGCCATGGCTGCATGCCCAAGGCATGCGCTGGTTTCCCGTCGTCGGCTGGGCCGAACGCGGCGGCGCCCAGGCGCATGGCCACGGCAACTCGGTGCCGCGATTCCATGTCACCTGGGGCACCGGCCCGGGCGTGCTCGAGCCTTTTGTGCGCCGTGTCCGCGACCACGCCGCCGCCGGTCGTATCCAGCTCAGGTTCCGCCATCAGGCCAGCCGCCTGATCAAGACGGGCTCTGCCGTCACGGGGGTATCGGGCGGAATCCTTGAACCCTCCATCGCCGAGCGCGGCCAGCAGTCGGGCCGCGCCGCGACAGGCGATTTCGAGTTCCACGCCGGTGCGGTCATCGTGACGTCAGGCGGCATCGGCGGCAACCATGAGCTGGTCCGCAAGGCCTGGCCGGTCGATCGGCTCGGTCCGGCGCCGAAGAAGATGGTTGCGGGGGTGCCGCACCATGTCGATGGCCGCATGGTCGCGATCACGCAGGCCGCCGGCGGTGCTGTGATCAATGGCGACCGCATGTGGCACTACACCGAGGGGCTGACCAACTGGAACCCGATCTGGCCCAACCACGGCATCCGCATCCTGCCGGGGCCGTCGTCGTTGTGGTTCGACGCACTGGGTGAGCGGCTGGAAGCGCCGTTCCTGCCCGGCTTCGACACGTTGGGCACCCTCAAGCGCATCCTGTCTGTCGGCCACGAATATTCCTGGTTCGTGCTGACCCAGAAGATCATCAAGAAGGAGTTCGCGCTGTCGGGTTCCGAGCAGAACCCGGACCTGACCTCGAAACGCTGGATCGAGGTGCTGAAGAGCCGCCGCGCCAAGGGCGCGCCGCCTTCGGTCGAAGCCTTCAAGCAGCATGGCGAGGATTTTGTCGTGCGCGACAATCTGCGCGACCTGGTTGCCGGCATGAACGCGCTTGCCGGCAACGGCTTGATCGACCACGACCGCCTGCATGCCCAGATCGTGGCGCGCGACCGCGAGATCGACAATCCCTTCGCCAAGGACGCCCAGGTCACTGCCATCCATGGCGCGCGCCGCTATCTCGGCGACCGTCTGGTGCGCACCGCCAGACCGCACAAGATCCTCGATCCCGCCAACGGCCCGCTGATCGCCGTCCGTCTCAACGTGCTGACCCGCAAGACCTTGGGCGGTCTGCACACAAATCTCGACGGCCAGGTGCTGGGAACCGACGGCGAAGCTGTCCCCGGCCTCTATGCGGCGGGCGAGGTCGCCGGCTTCGGCGGCGGCGGCTATCACGGCTACAACGCGCTCGAAGGCACTTTCCTCGGCGGCTGCATCTTTTCCGGCCGCAACGCCGGTAGGCACGCAGCGCGGTAGTCCAGCCAGCCTGGCAGCGCTGCGGTGCATCGGCGGCGGCGATGCTGCCGTCGGCGACAGCGTCAGGCGGTCAAGTTGTGAGCCATGGCGGCCGCGCGTCGAAGCTGCGCGGGATGCCAATTGCTTCGGTTCTGGAATTGCACCCAAAAAAGGCGCGGGCTGAAATCTTCCCGACCATGATGTTGTCGTTTAGGTGTGGCCCATCATTTATGGGCCTGCCCGAGGGATAAGCTCCTCTCCCGACGGCAGGTGGGGAGCAAGCAGTGCCTGCCATTTTTTCCACAACGCGCGTCCTATCGGGCGTGTCACTCGGTGTCTTGTGCGGTTTGCTCCAGCCTGCCTGGGCCGATCCGGTGGTCATCCTGGACGGCCAGGACATCACCGCTGATATTGGCTTCGACCCATTCCAGGAATTCACAGTCGGCGCTTGCGCCACCGGAACCTATTCGGGCCGGATCTACGAGTCCGGCGAAGTCGGCTATATCAGGAAGACCGGCGCTGGCACGCTGGTGCCCGCGATGCACTGTTGATCGAAGCAGGCTTCGACTTCGCCATCGCGCCCAAGGCCAATCTCGGCCTGAGCTACACCGGCCAGGTCGCCAATGGCGCCCGTGACCACGGCGTCAAGGCAAGCCTCGGTGTCAAGTTCTAGGACATAGGGGAGTGGGGCATTTGGGGAGAGCAATCGCAGGCGCGTGCTGCTCTCGAGCAGTTTTGCCGGCGCATTTCACTTGCATGGGCGAGTCTTCGTGACGCGCCCATGAGTCGATCTGGCGGTTGTTCCAGTTGTCACAAGTTGAGTGCTCCGTGTCTAATATTTTGTGTTGCTGTATAAGCTTGGCTGTTCTAAGCAAGAGCTATTGTTAAGTTTTTGGCGGGGATTGGGGTCCCCGTACAATGCCTTTGCCCGGATTGGGCGCGCATACAAGTGGTGGGGATATAATGAATATTTTTGGCCGCAGCTCTGCTGCGCGGACATCGACTCAAGCTACCAGGACCACTTCCAGCCAATCGACGAACCGACCAGCCGCCCGTCTCGCCGCTCTGCGGTCGGGCACGGCGCTCGCGGCCGTGGCGGTTGTGCTCGGTGCGGCGCCGCATGCGCTTGCGGCAGACCAGTATTGGGATGGTCCTTCCACTCTTCCGGTCATCATCGAAGGCGGTGGCGGCATCTGGAGCACGGGCGGCACGAACTGGACCGACATTGGCGGCGGGATCAACGGAGCCTGGGCCGGCGGCACGGCCGTGTTCGGCGGCACCGGAGGCGGGGTGCAGGTTCAGGGGCATCAGAATTTTGATACGCTTCGCTTCACAGGCAACGGCTACAGGCTTACGGCCACAGCTTCCGACTCGCTCACCCTGGCGCCGGTAGGCGGCACGGCGACGATCAATGTCGGTAGCGGCATTACCGCCGAGATCGGCATGATCGTGAAAGGGTCGGCCGCGCTGGACATCGTCGGCGGCGGCATTCTGAAGCTCAGCGATTGGGCAAACACCTATACTGGTGCGACCACTATCGGCTCCGGCACCACGCTCCAATTGATCCGCCAGAGCAAAATCAGCGCCTCCAGTGGCGTAACTGTCGACGGAACTTTCGACATCTCGACCACGGACGCTGGCGCCAGCATCAAAGCGCTGAGCGGATCAGGTCAGGTTATTCTTGGCGAGCGGTCCTTGTTCCTCACTGATGCCAACGGGACCTTCTCGGGCGTTATCTCGGGCAATGGTGGTCTCAACATCAGCGGCACCAAGCAGATCTTCACCGGGGCTAACACCTATCTCGGCAGCACTGGCGTCAGCGACGGCGCCACGCTTCAGATCGGCGATGGTGGCACGACAGGGTCGGTTGCCGGCGCGATCAACAATCTCGGTACGCTGGTCTTCAATCGCTCCGACGACCTCACCGTTGCTGGCCAGATCAACAGTGCTGGCTCGTTCCAGCATGTTGGCGGCGGCAAGTTGACCCTTACCGGCACCGGCAACAGCGGCAGCGGCACGGCCACCGTGCTGATCTCCAACAACAGTACGCTCCAGTTCGGAGACGGCGGGGTGAGCGGTTGGCTGGGTGGGACCGATGGCAAGATCACCATCGACGCTGGCAGCAAGCTGATTTCCAACATGTCCAATGGCCTGGGCTACCTGCCGCAGAACGTTAAGCTCGCCGGCGCGGGGCAGTTCTTCAAGCAGGGATCGGGCACAATCACTCTGCGAGGCGACAGTTCCGCATTCGCCGGCGAAACCTTCGTGAATGCCGGCATGCTGAATGTCGGTTACAAGGGCCTCGGTACGCTGGCTGGGCCAGTCTCCGTTGATTCCGGCGCGCGGTTCGGCGGCAGCGGCACGGTTGTCGGCAACGTGACAATTGCGTCAGGTGCAGCGCATGCTGTGGGCGACAAGGCCAACCCGGCTACGACGGGCCTCGTCCACACCCAGACCGTCAACGGCAACTACGTCAATCACGGCATCCTCGAGATCGAGGCGACGCCGGAGACAGCCGACAAGCTGACGGTCAACGGTACGGTCAACATATCGGGTGCGACGCTCAACCTGTCGCTGACGCCCAACGACCCGAGCCCGGCCGGAGGCTGGGACCCGCTCAACGGCCCGTTCACGATCATTGCCAATGACGGTGGCGACGCCGTCACCGGCACGTTCGCGTCGGTAGGCAATCTCAACAACCTGCTCTTCCTCAATCACCTCATCAGCTACACCGGCGGCGACGGCAATGACGTCACGCTGGCGCTGAGCCGCAACGACTTGTCGGTCGAGGAGGTTGCCCAGTCGCCGAACCAGTCGGCTGTCGCCGGCGCCGTCGACGGCCTGCCAAGCGGCAATCCGGTGCGCTCGGCGTTGCTGATGTCGACCGACGAGGACGAGGCGCGTGATGCGCTCGAGCAGCTCGCCGGCGACGTGCACGCCTCGGTCAGCGGCGGTACGACCCAGACGAGCCAGTTCCTCGGCGAGTTCGCCAACGATCGCGTCCGCTCGGCCTTCGGCGATGTCGCAGCACCCGACTTGCCGGTCATGGGTTATGGCGAAGGCGGCCTCGAACTTGTCGCCGCCGACAGCGACCGCTTCGTCGTCTGGGGCCAGGCGCTCGGCAACTGGGGTTCGTTCGACGGCGACGGCAATTCGGGTGGCTTCGAGCATGCGAGCGGTGGCCTCGTTGCCGGTGGCGATACCATCGTCGGCGATGGCTGGCGCGTCGGCCTGCTCGGCGGCTACAGCCGCACCAGCTTCGATGCCGATGACGGTGCTGCCTCGGGTGACAGCGACAACTTCCATGTCGGCGTCTATGGCGGCCGTCACTTTGGCGCTGTCGCGCTGCGCGCCGGCGCGTCCTACACCAGGCATGCGATCGACACATCCCGCACGGTGTCGTTCCCCGGCCTCACCGAGACGCTCAAGGCCAGCTACGATGCCGGTACCGCGCAAGCCTTTATCGAGGCCGGTTACCGTGCCGAGATGGGCCGCGTCGCCTTCGAGCCGTTCGCCGGTCTTGCCTATGTTTCGACCTCGACCGACGGCTTCACCGAAACAGGTGGTGCTGCGGCCCTGACCAGCGCTGACAAGAGCTTTGACAGCACCACGACGACGCTTGGCCTGCGTGCTGCCAGCGACTTCAATGTTGGCGACGGCAAGGCAACGGTTCGCGGCGGCCTCGGCTGGCGCCATGCCTTTGGCGATGTCACGCCCGCTTCGACGGTCGCCTTCGTCGGCGGTGGCGACAGCTTCACCGTTTACGGTGCGCCGATCGCCCGCGATGCGCTGTTGATCGAAGCCGGCCTCGACTTCGCCATCGCGCCCAAGGCCAATCTCGGCCTGAGCTATACTGGCCAGGTCGCCAATGGCGCCCGTGACCACGGCGTCAAGGCAAGCCTCGGCGTCAAGTTCTAGGAGTGGACAGGCGGCGCCTGTTACGGCGTCGCCAATCCCCCCAGGCGACGCCTGCTATGGCGCCGCCAATCCCCGTTGACGCGGGCGGCGGCATTGGAGATTGTCGCCGCAATCGAGATTTTCCGGGGAGGAACACGTGACTGTCTCAACCACGCACGCCTATCGCACATTGCCGCTGCCCGACTACCGGGAAAAGCCGGTCGAGGAGATGCGTGCCGGCGCGCAGGCGTTCTACGACGAGATCCGCACGCGCCATACGGTGCGCGATTTCTCGACCCGGCCGGTGCCGCGCGACATCATCGAAACCTGCATCATGGCCGCCGGCACGGCACCCAATGGCGCCAACCACCAGCCCTGGCATTTCGCCGTCATCGGCGACGCCGACATCAAGCGCCAGATTCGCGAAGCGGCGGAAATCGAGGAGCGCGCCTTCTATGAGGGTCGCGCCGGCGAGGAGTGGCTGAAGGCGCTGGCACCGCTCGGCACCGATGCCTCCAAGCCCTTCCTGGAGGAGGCACCCTGGCTGATCTGCATTTTCGGCGAGCGCAAGAGCCGCTCTGCCGACGGTGTCTCGCGCAAGAATTACTACGTGCCCGAATCGGTCAGCATCGCCACCGGCTTCCTGATCGCCGCCCTGCACCGCGCCGGCCTCGCGACGCTGACGCACACGCCGAACCCGATGAGCTTCCTCAACGAGATCTGCGGCCGCGACCCGCATGACAAGCCCTACATCCTGATGGTCGTCGGCTACCCCAAGGAAGACGCCACGATCCCGGTTCACGCCACCGAAAAGCGTCCGCTGTCGGAGATCGCGACGTTTCTGTGAGCTGACGGCTGGCTGGCCTACTCGGCAGCGCCCTGGAAGGCGCTGGCGCCGGTATCGAACTGGAGCTTGGCGAGGCGGGCATAGATGCCGCCCTTGGCGACAAGGCCGGCATGCGTGCCTTCCTCGACGATGCTCCCGCCTTCCATGACCAGTATGCGGTCGGCCTTCAGCACGGTTGCCAGCCGATGCGCGATGACGATGGTGGTGCGGCCCTGCATCAGGTGCTCGAGTGCTGTCTGCACCTGCTTTTCGCTTTCGGCGTCGAGTGCCGAGGTTGCTTCGTCGAGCAGCAGGATCGGGGCGTCGCGCAGGATGGCCCGGGCGATGGCGATGCGCTGGCGCTGGCCGCCTGAAAGGGTGACGCCGCGTTCGCCGACTTCGGTGTCGTAGCCGTTCTGCAGCTTTTCGATGAATTCGTCGGCGAGGGCTGCCTCCGCGGCCTTGACGATATCGGCCTGCGAGGCGCCGGGCCGGCCAAAGCCGATGTTTTCGCCTGCCGTGCTGGCAAACACAGTCACGTCCTGCGGCACGATGGCGATGCGGTCGCGCACGGCGCGTGGATCGGCCTTCTGCAGGTCGACGCCGTCGATCAGCACCGCACCTGCTTCGGGATCGTAGAAACGCAGCAGTAGCGAAAAGACCGTGCTCTTGCCAGCGCCCGAGGGGCCGACGATGGCCACTGTTTCCCCCGGCTTGACGGTGAAGCTCAGGCCATGCACGGCGGCGCGGTCGGGCCGCACCGGATAAGAAAAGGTCACGTCGCGGAATTCGATCGCGCCGTTGCACCTGGCGGGCAGGGCGATCGGCGTAGCCGGGGCTGCAACCGTCGGCTCTTCGGCGAGGATCTCGGTGATGCGTTCGGCAGCACCGGCGGCGGAGCTGAGTTCGCCCCACACTTCCGACAGGGCTCCGAGCGCGCCGGCGGCAAAGACCGAATAGAGCAGGAACTGGCCGAGCGTGCCGGGCGAGACCACGCCTTCGAGCACGTCGCGCGAACCGAACCACAGCACGGCTACGACCGAAGCGAAGATGGTGAAGATGGCAAAGAAGGTCAGCACGGCGCGCGCCAGCACCGAGGCGCGGGCGGCGTTGAAGGCGGTCTCGACGGCGGCGGCGAACCTACCCGTTACCAGGGGTTCATTGGTGAAGGCCTGGAGCGTGCGGATGGCGCCGATCTGCTCGCTGGCAAAGGCGGTGGCGTCGGCCAGCGTGTCCTGCGCCAGCCTCGACTTGCGCCTTACCGAGCGACCGAAGGCGACCAGCGGCAACACGATCAGCGGGATCGCGGCAATGACGAGGCCCGACAGCTTCGGGCTGGTCACCACCATCATGGCGAGCGCGCCAAGGCCGAGGATGACATTGCGCAGGGCGACAGAAGCGGTGGCGCCGACGGCCGACTTGATCTGGGTGGTGTCGGCGGCGAGCCGCGACACGATCTCGCCCGACATCGCCGTATCGAAGAAGGCCGGCGACAGGCTGGTGACGTGCGAAAAGACGTCGCGGCGGATGTCGGAGACGACGCGCTCGCCCAGCGTGATGACGAAATAGTAGCGGCAGGCCGAGGCCAGCGCGAGCAAAGCGGCGATCGCCACCAGCATGGCGAAATATTTGGCGATGAAGCTCGAATCGGCCGAGGAGAAGCCGTGGTCGATCATTCGGCGCACGGCGATCGGCAGCGTCAGCGTGGTGATGGCGGCGGCGACCAGAGAAATGATGGCGCCGACGACCAGCTTGGGATAGCGGTAGAGATAGGGCGAAAGCCGGCTCAGCGGACGCAGCGAACGCCGGCGCTGTTCATTCGCGGCCGTTATCGTGCTCGCCATGCTATTTCCCTCTCGGCCTTGGCCCATTTGCAGGCTGCCGGCCTTGTGATTCGAAATCGGCTGATGTATAGGCACGCCGACCGTTTCTGAAGCTGTGGCCTATCTAGCCGTGGCTTCGAATTTTCGAAAGAGGCGCATCGCCGCAGGATACCTGCGCAAGCCGCGCCGCGACAGCAGGAACAGAGCGATGAAAGCCGATATCCATCCCGACTACCACGTCATCAAGATCGTGATGACCAATGGCACCGAATACATGACCCGCTCCACCTGGGGCAAGGAAGGCGATACGATGAACCTCGATATCGACCCGACCACGCACCCGGCCTGGACCGGCGGCCAGCACAACCTGCTCGACCGCGGTGGCCGTCTGTCGAAGTTCAAGAAGCGTTACGAAGGCCTCGGCATCTAAGCCGACCCGCTTCAAGCATACCAAGAACCCGCCCTCGTGGCGGGTTTTTTGTTGCCGGCGGACAGGATATTCAACTCGCGTCACGGGGGCACGTCATGCTGAAGTTGAGTGATGAACGATGGTCTCGTCTGACTGGCGGATACAAAGTCGCTTATGACGCCCGTCAAGCCTTCGCTGCACTTTCCAGGAACTACCGCGACAGCGCCGCCTGGGAGGAACTCTTGAATGAGCTGCATCATCAGGGCGATGTCGGCGAGGCGTCCTACGCAGCTATTCCTGCGCTTGTCGGCATCTCCGCCCAACACCGTCATGCGCCTTGGGCGCTCTACGGTCTGGCGGCAACGGTCGAGGAAGCGCGGCTGGTCTTTCCACGAAATCCACCGATTCCCGAATGGCTGGAACGCGACTATGCCGCGGCATGGCAACGGCTCTTTGAGTTCGCCTTGCGCGACTTGGCGACCGAGTTGGAACCATCGGTCGTGACCTGCGCGCTGGCCGTCGTCGCCTTGCACCGCAAGCAATTGTCACTGGGACGCCTTGCGCTTTGTGACGACGATGAACGAACCGAAATGCTCCAGCGCCAATTCGGCGCGGTCTAGTCCCAGTTCCACCAGCGTTTTCTCAGGGTTAGGCCGCCCCGATCTCCCGCAGCGCCATCGCCTTGTAGTCGGCCACCAGCGCGTCGCCTTCGGCGCGGTCGACCGAAATTGCCAGCCGCATCGTTGCTTCGCCCAGCGACATGATCAGGAACGCCTTGCGCTCTATCTCGGCAGCATCCGAAGCGGGCGCGACCCGCTGCCACGCCTCGGCCAACAGCGCGCCATTGGCCCTGGAATCGCGCAGGTCGATGTCGCGCAGCGCCTTGTCGGCCTGGGTGCCGGACCAGATGTCGCGCATCACCGGTTCGGCCAGGAAGATGCCGTAATAGACATCAATCAGCCCGCCGAAGGCGTCGATCAGCCCCTTCATGTCGCCAACGCCCGCCAGCCCGTCTGAAATGCAAGCGCGGCCTTCGGCGTTGTAGCGCTCGGCAAGCGTGCGGATGATCGCGCCCTTGTCGGGAAAGTACTGGTAGAGCGAGCCGATCGACACGCCGGCACGTTCGGCGACCTCGCCCATGCGCATGGCGTCGCTGCCGCCTTCCGAGATCAGCGTGCTCGCGGCCTGCAGCATGCGCTCGACGCGCTCCTGGCTGCGTTTCTGGCTCGGTGCGCGCCGCAGCGCCTGGCCCGAGATGTCTTCGATCGCTTCCATGGTTCCTCGCCCGCAACGAATCCGCTTGACCTCCATAATATGAGGGTTTATCACATTTGCAAATGTGAGGAATGCTCACATTAATGAAGGAGGCCAAAATGACCGTATCTCAGCATGACATGAAGCCAATTCTCATCCTCGGCGGCACCGGCAAGACTGGCCGCCGCATTGCCGAACAGCTTGCACAGCGCAACCTGCCGGTCCGTATCGGTTCACGCGGCGCCACCCCGTCCTTCGACTGGGATGACCGCTCCAGCTGGCCGGGCGCAGTCGAGGGCGCCGGTGCCGTTTACATCTGCTACTATCCCGACCTCGCGGCCCCAGGTGCCGCCGAGGCAGTCGGCGCCTTCGCCGAATTCGCCGTCGGTATGGGCGTCAAGCGCCTGGTGCTTTTGTCCGGGCGCGGCGAGCCCGAGGCGCAGCGCGCCGAGGAAAGGGTCCAGCAGTCCGGCGCCGACTGGACCATCCTGCGCTGCAGCTGGTTCATGCAGAATTTCAGCGAGAGTTTCCTGCTCGACGCCGTGCTTTCGGGCGAGGTGGCGCTGCCGGTCGGCGCTGTAGGTGAGCCGTTCGTCGATACCGACGATATCGCCGATGCCGCTGTCGCCGCCTTGTCAGACGACCGCCATATCGGCCAGCTCTACGAACTCACCGGACCGCGCATGCTGACCTTCGCTGACGCCGTCGCCGAGATTTCAGCCGCCGCCGGTCGCGATATCCGCTTCGTCGAGATCAGCGTTGCCGACTTCAAGGCCGGTCTCACCGACCAGCAACTGCCCCAGGAGCTCATCGACCTGTTGATGATGCTGTTCACCGAGGTGCTCGACGGCCGCAACCAGCATGTTGTGGACGGTGTCAGCCGGGCGCTCGGCCGGCCCGCGCGGGATTTCGCCTGGTATGCCAGGACTGTCGCCGCAACCGGTATCTGGGGAGACCAGACATGATCGCTGCCGCCTTCACCGTACTCATCTTTCTTGCAGCGCTCGGCAGCGGCATTGCCGCCGGCCTGTTCTTCATCTTCTCCAACACCATCATGGCATCGTTTGCCAAACTGCCGGTGCCGCAAGGCATCGCCGCCATGCAGCAGATCAACGTCACTATCATCAACCCGCTGTTCATGCTGGTGTTCATGGGGATGGTGGTGTTGTCGCTGGTGCTCGGCGCCAAGGCGATCCTGGGCTGGAGCGAGGCGGGTGCGGCCTGGCTGCTCGTCGGCAGCATCGCCTATCTCTTGGGCTGCTTCCTGGCGACGATGGTCTTCAACGTACCGCTCAACGATGCGATCTCCGCCGTCGACCCGGCAAGTGCCGAAGGTGCCGCCATGTGGACGCGCTATCTCAAGGAGTGGCTGCCGTGGAACCATGTCCGCACGGTCGCCTGCCTGGTGGCGCTGGCGTCGTTCGTCATGGCCTTTGCCCGCACCGCTTGACGCATCGGCCCGGAGCTCGGGTTCGATCGCAGGCAATGCGCAAAGCAGGAAACGAAAAAGGCCGGGCATGACCCGGCCTTTGCTGCTTCAAGCCTGGCGCTGCCAGCGCGCCACGGCATGTTCGATCAGCCGGCCGACGAGATCGGGATAGGACACGCCAGAGGCCGCCATCGTCTTTGGGTACATGCTGATATTGGTGAAGCCGGGGATGGTGTTGACCTCGTTGACCAACGCCGAGCCATCCGCCATTACGAAGAAGTCGACGCGTGCCATGCTCTCGCAGCCCAGCGCCAGGAAGGCAATTCGGGCAACGTCCTGCAGTCTGGCTGTGGCTGCCTCAGGCAGCTCTGCCGGGATGCGCAGCGCGGCCCCGTCGGCATCGATATACTTGGCCTCGTAGGTGTAGAAGCCATGGCTCGCCGCCGGCGCGATCTCGCCCGGCACGGAGACGGAGAGCCGCCCGTCAGGCGCCTCGAGTACGGCGAACTCGACCTCGCGGCCGGCGACGAATTCCTCGATCAGCACCTTGCGGTCATATTTGAAGGCCTCTGCCAATGCCTGGTCCAACTGCTCCGCCGTCTCGGCCTTGCTGACGCCGACGGAGGAGCCTTGCCGCGCCGGCTTGACGAAAACCGGCAGTCCGAGCTCGGCCGTGATGGCGTCGAAAGACGGGCTGTCGCCAAAATGCACGGTCACGCCACGCGCCACCGGCACCCCGGCCTGCTTCATCAGCCGCTTGGCCACATCCTTGTCCATGGCGTTGGCCGAGCCGAGCACGCCGGAGCCGACATAGGCAATGTCGGCCACCTCGGCGAGACCCTGCACCGCGCCATCCTCGCCGAACGGGCCATGCAGCACCGGAAACAGCACGTCGACCCTGGGCAGTTCGAACGGCGCTTCGCCGCCGGGCAGGGCGACCAGCCGTCCTCTGCCGCCGGGCACCAGTGCCACCTCGGTGCCATCAGTGGGCACTGCCTTGGGCAGCGCGCCGTCGCGGTCGAGTTCGGCCAGGAACCAGCGGCCGTCGCGGGCAACGCCGACGGGCACGACCTCGTATCTGGACACGTCGATCGCCTTGACGACATTGCTTGCCGACATGAGCGAGACGTCGTGCTCGGAGGAGCGTCCGCCGAAGAGAACTGCGATGCGTGGTTTGGTGGTCATGGGTGCTTTCCGCCTGCCGCTGGGTTCGCGCCATGCCGTGGCGCAGTGTCCTGCTTGTTCAGCAATTCGAACTTATCTGTGGCGTCGTTTCAGGCTTTGCGCAGCTTTCGCTGCACTCAGCCATTATCCCTGGACTTGTGGCCCTTGCGGTCGGAATGGCCAAGGTCGCGATCGGGGTCGATGATGTCACGCACCAGCTGTTTCAGCCTGGCCGCGTCGGGAAAGCCGCCGTCGCGCTTGCGGTCCCACACCAGCGTGTCGTTGCAGCTGACGGTGAAGACACCGCCGCTGCCCGGCACCAGCGTCACCTCGCCGAGCTCGGTGCCGAAGGTCGACAAAAGCTCCTGCGCCATCCAGCCGGCGCGGAGCAGCCACATGCACTGGGTGCAGTAGGTGATGCGGATCTGGGGAAGGGGCGCGTCGGTCATGGTCAACTCGTTGATGTGGTGTGCCTCCTTCGAGGCCCGCTTTGCGGGCACCTCAGGATAAGGAGGGATGATACCGTCTTCCCAACCGTTCGATAGGGCGGGCAACATCCGGTCGTGCTGGGTGGTAGGGTCCTCACCCTGTGGTGCTCGCCCAGGGAGAGAACCTCGAAAGATGCACGAAATACGCGTCAAACGAAAACGCCCCGGATTTACCGGGGCGTTGCAAGGTCACGCTGCGCTGAGCTTGGCCAGCGTCGCTTCGTCGACTTCGAAGTTGGCGTAGACGTTCTGCACGTCGTCGTCGTCTTCGAGCGTGCCGACAAGCTTCATCAGCGACTGGGCGCGTTCTTCGTCGACGGGGATGTTGTTCTGCGGCTTCCAGATGATCTTCACCGACTCGGCGTCGCCGAGCGAGCTTTCGAGCGCCTTGGACACTTCGCTGAGGTTTTCGAAAGCGCAGGTGATGGTGTGGCCGTCCTCGTCCGACTGCACGTCGTCGGCGCCGGCCTCGATGGCCGCATCCATGACCTTGTCGGCGTCACCGGCGCCTGCCGGATAGACGATCTCGCCGACGCGGTCCCACATGAATGACACAGAGCCGGTTTCGCCCAGTGCCCCGCCGGCCTTGGTGAAGGCTGCGCGCACGTTGGACGCCGAACGGTTGCGGTTGTCGGTCAACGCCTCGACGATGAGGGCGACGCCACCTGGGCCGTAGCCTTCATAGCGCACTTCTTCATAGTTCTCGGCGTCGCCCATCGAGGCCTTGGAGATGGCGCGGGCGATGTTGTCCTTGGGCATCGACACGGCCTTGGCGTTCTGCACGGCAAGGCGTAGGCGCGGGTTCATCGAGGGGTCGGGTACGCCGGTCTTTGCTGCAACGGTGATTTCGCGCGCGAGTTTTGAGAACATCTTCGACCGCACCGCGTCCTGGCGGCCCTTGCGGTGCATGATGTTCTTGAACTGTGAATGGCCGGCCATGGGACCCCTGTTTGTCGCTTCGGCAGTGTTTGGATGGGCCGCCTTATAGATAAATCGGCTCAATACGTCCAGACATCAGGGCTTTCCGACACTCGCGAAAACGTGACTCCGCACGCTACGCGGCTGCTGAGATAGTGTGTTTCAGCCCGAACGCCCGAGAGCGCCATGCCCCTTCGCCTGTTCGCCGCCTGTCTCGCCACCCTGTTGTTCGCTTCGATGCCGGCATGGGCGGCGGACGATCCGGTGCCGAGCAAATGCATGGCCATCGCCCAGACCCTGCCCGAAGTGACCTATGCCAGCTTCACGCCGGCCCAGGATTTCGTCGATGGCGACGTCATCATCACCTATGCCGGCCACTCGACCTATGTCGTCGAGACGCCGGGCGGCGTGCGCATCGCCACCGACTACAGCGGCATCTATGGCTCAGATCCGCTACCGCGCATCGTCACCATGAACAAAGCGCATCGAACCCACTATACCGACCTGCCGGACCGGGGCATCGAATACGTCTTGCGCGGCTGGAACCCCGATGGCGGGCCGGCCAGGCATGCGCTGGTCGTCGACGACGTTTATGTCCGCAACGTGCCGACCGACATCAGGCGCCTCAACGAGATGGAGCGCGACGGCAATTCGATCTTCATCTTCGAGGTCGCCGGCCTGTGTATCGGCCATCTCGGCCACCTGCATCACCGGCTGGAGGATGCGCATTATGGTGCTATCGGCAGGCTCGATGTCGTCATGGTGCCGATCGACGGCGGCATGACCTTGTCGATAGACGCGATGACCGAGATCACCACCCGACTCTATTCGTCAATGATCTTGCCGATGCACCGGCACTCGACCGCGATCGGCGAATTCACCGGCATGATGGGCGACGGCTTTGCCGTCGAATTCCGCAATAGCCGCTCGCTCAAGGTGTCGCTCAGGTCGCTGCCCGCACGGCCGACCATCGTCATTCTCGACGGCGTCTGAAGACTTCGCTCAGTTCAAGGTCGGCGCTGCGGCGTAGGCCTGCTGTGCGCCGACCCGAACCATGTTGCGTCCGGCGTCCTTGGCTTCGTAGAGCGCGCGATCGGCAGCGAGCATCACCTCGTCGAAGCTTGTCCACCCGCCCGGCGCCCGCGTGGCCACGCCGATGCTGACGGTCGCCCAGACCTCGCCGCCCGTGGGCATCTTGATCGCCCGTGCTTCGAGTGCCTGGCGAATGCGCTCGGCAACCGAGGTTGCCGCGATCATGTCGAGGCCAGGCAGGACCACTGCGAATTCCTCGCCACCCATGCGCCCGAACAGGTCGGCCGGGCGCAGCACATGAGATACGAGGACGACAAACTCCTTCAGCATCGCGTCGCCGCCGGCATGGCCGAAGCGGTCGTTGACGTTCTTGAAGTGGTCGATGTCGAGCATCAGCAGCGACGTCCCACGATCCTGGTTGATGCGCAGGCAGGTTTCGCTGCGATCGATGAAGGCGCCGCGCGACAGCGCGCCGGTCAGCGAGTCGTGGTTCGCCGCATGCGACAGGCGCTCGATCAACTCTGTGCGCGCGGCGTTGATGCTGGCCACCGTCAAGGGGCAGAGTGCCATCAGGGCGATGCCGAGGCGCAGCGAGTCGAGAGAGCGCAGCGGATCGGGCAGCTCGGGTAACGGAATGAAATTGGCCGGAATCGAAATCAAAAGCCACGTGCACAACAGCATCGTCAGCACCGAGGTGGTGAAGGTCCTGTAGGTCAGCGAACACCAGAGCAGGGCAGGGATTGGCATCGCCAGTGCGCCTGGGCCGCCCAGCATGATGGCAAGTGCCACCGAAGCCGCCAGCACGAGCATCGGCAAAGCATGCTGGAGCAGCGCCGGCGAAAGCTTGGCCGGCCAAAGCTCGCGCAGCTTGCGGAATCCCGGAAACGTCAGCAGTACGGGAAGGATGATCAGGCTGTTGACCAGTTCGGTGATGAACCAGAACGTCAGGCCATGGAAGAAGTCGCGCCCGAACAGCAGGCGGGCAGCGCCGCCGCCGGCGATGGAAGCTGCCAACGCCACTGCGCAGCAGATGGCAAACAGATGAAGCACCGATGCCGGCCGCTGCAGCCAGCGGTCGCTCTCCGGCGCAAGTCTGAACAGCAGGTATCCGGTCAGCGCGCCGGTCATGTTGGCGATCGTCAGCCACAGCGTGACGAAGAAGTTTCCACCTGTCGAAAGGTCGGCTGCGATGTAGCCGACGAAGGCGGCGAGCCAGCCCAATGGCGTGGCGAAGGCCGGGTTGCGGACCATCATGCCGAGCAGGATGGCGTTCGCCGGCCAGACCGCGGCGAGGAAGCCGACCGGCCGCGTCAGGATGCCGAAGAACGATGCGAGAAAGACGATGCCAGCGACGATCAGAGCAATTGCAAGTTGCGGTTCAGTGTTTGCCTTGGCGGGCAGTTCCCCGGTGGCTGTCAGCATTCCTGGCCCATCATGCAAGTCCCTTGTCGGGACTGTCGCCCAAAAAGCGTTCATCCGGACTTAATGAGCGCTTTCTGATGTAGCGGTGAAACGCGGGCCACGTCCAAGCATTTCTTTAGCCGCGGTGGCGCCTCACGCAACCGATGGGTGCGAGAGGCGTGGAGGCTCAGGCGCGAGTCGCGGCTCGATCTCCTCGATCGCGATGTGACCGCGGAACCCGTCTGATCAGATAGCTTCCCTTTGGTCCTCAATGGCATGGGCGAACATCATTGCCGGGTCGGCTTCGAGTATGCCCATGTGCCCGCTCCGCTTCGGCGACCTCAAGCGGCTGGTGCCCGAAAGCAGCGAGAAAATGCTGATCCAGCAACTGCGCGAGATGGAGGCCGATGGCCTCGTCCACCGCGAGATGTCCGCGAGGTGCCGCCGAGGGGCGAATACTTGGCGACGCCTCTCGGCCAGTCGCTCGACGGGGCGCTTGGGCCGCCGGCGGATTGGGGCAAGCAACATGGCGCCGCCATCGAGGCGCACAGGGCGAAGGTCGCCTGACCGACATCAAGGCTTGGGCCCGCGCCTCAGCCTTCCAGGTCGAGCTTCAGCCGATCGAGAATGCTCATCGCGTGGCTGGCATATTCGCTGATCCAGCGGTCGTGAATCTCTTTGATCGGCATCGAGTTGAGGTGGTTCCAGCGTTCGCGGCCTTCGCGCCGGGCGACCACCAGTTCGGCCTCTTCCAGCACCTTCAGGTGTTGCATCACCGTGCAGCGGTCCATGTCGTCGAAGCGCTCGCACAGCATGCCCGTGGTCAGCGGGCCATCCTTCATCACGTCCAGCATCAGCCGCCGGCGCGGATGCGCCAGGGCCTTGAAAACACTGTCGTCGTTCGGTTCGCTTGACATGTTATAAAACTATAACATATTGTTTGGCCATGCAAGCAGGAGGAACAAAAATGTCTGTTGGATTCAGGGTTTCCGGGCGCATCGGCAAGCCGGTCGCCGAGGTCTTCGACGCGGTGGTCAATCCCACCAAGCTCAGCGGCTATTTCACCACGCTCGGCGGCGCCAGCGCGCCGCTGGTCACCGGCACCACCGTCACCTGGTGGGGCTCGGTGCCGGTCGAGGTCG
The DNA here is from genome assembly GCF_900445235.1 of Aminobacter aminovorans. Lineage (NCBI taxonomy): Bacteria > Pseudomonadati > Pseudomonadota > Alphaproteobacteria > Hyphomicrobiales > Phyllobacteriaceae > Aminobacter > Aminobacter aminovorans. The sequence goes on from NZ_UFSM01000001.1 coordinate 1,295,663, forward strand.
ACGAGGTCGAAAAGGACAAGCGCATCGTCCTGCGCTGGGACACCGACCCCAAGGTCGAGCCGAGCTACAAGACGCGCATCGAGATGAACTTCGACGCGCTCGACGATGGCGGCACCTTCGTCACCATCGCCGAGGCCGGCTGGCGCGAGGACGAGGCCAGCCGCAAGGCGTCGTACAACAACTGCGAAGGCTGGTCGCAGATGCTGTCGTGCATGAAGGCCTATGTCGAATACGGCATCAACCTGCGCGAGGGCTTCTACCGCAGCGAAATGGTCGGCGAGCTGCCGACGCCCGACACCAAGTGAGGAGGAAGAAATGACAGCCAGCATCACCGGTGGCATCAACATCGCGATGAAGATCCCATCGCATCAGTATCAGGCGACCATCGCCTTCTATCGCGACGTGGTCGGCCTCAAGCCGTTCACCGACAAGGCGCCAGCCATCGGCTTCGAGCTCGGGCCAAACAAGCTGTGGCTCGACGAGGACCCAACGATGAGCCAAGCCGAAGTCTGGCTCGAGCTTTTCACGCCCGATGCATCAGGCGCGCTTAAGCAGATGGCCGATGCCGGCGTCGTGCGCTGCGATGCCATCGAGCCGCTCGGCGACGACTTCCGTGGCGGCTGGATCATGAATCCGGCCAACGTCGTGCACATGGTCCGCGAGCCCGACGCCTGGTGAATGCGCCACAGGCCGGGCGGCGGGCATTCCCGCCGCCCGGTCTCGTCAAACCGCTTGGAATCGCACCTCGCCCTGGTTCAGGAAGCAGGCCTTGTCGAACAGCTTGAGATCGAGCGGGTTGGGTAGCCTGACGTCTTCAAGATCAGGCACCGCCTTCGCCGCGGGATCGTAGGACCGGTGGATCTGCGAGATCATGACGACGATCAGCCCCTTGTCGCGCGCCAAGGCCCTCAGCGTCTGCACTTGCTCCATCAGCTCCGGATTGTCGCGCTTCTGGTCGAGCAGCTGCAGATAGTCGATGACCAAAAGGGTGCCGCGCGGGGGATTGCCATGCGCCTGGCGATGCGGGCGGCGCTGATCGTGTCGGAGCTGTCGAGCTCAAACAGCGCGCCGAACTGCTGCCGGTCAGCGCCTATGGCACGAAAGCGGTCGAGGACTTCCTTCTCGGTATATTCGAGTGTGAAGAAGCTGCCGCGATGGCCTGATTTCATCGCCTCCACGGCGAGTTCGAGGCCCATCAGCGTCTTGCCCTGGCCTGGGCGTGCGCCGAGCAGGACCATGTCGCCCGGGACGAGCCGTGCGAACAGCCTGGCCGCCGGCCGCACGGCAGCAGCCTTGGCGGCAAGCAGGCTCCAGCCGGCAATGCCTTCGTCGGCTGCCACTTGATCGAGCGCTTGATGGAGAGGGATTTGCGTCGTCCTGGCCAGAAGCCTGGCCTTGCGCTTCAGCATGGGAATGGGCGCTGAAAGTTTCATCGGGCGAACCTCCATATACGAGCTGTCGTCGCAACCCCTCCTTATGCACGTGCTCGAACAGATGGTTCGGTGATTAGGCACCCTGCACGAACTGTACTTTCCCGTTGGAGGGGGGAGGCGTGGGCCGCGCCAGAATCAGATGATAGCCCAGTTCGCGGCGGCCTGAAATCGGTCGCTGAAACGAAAACGGCGGGCACTTGGCCCGCCGTTCGTCGTGTTCGTCAGTGGCCGCTGCCGCTGCTTTTCCTGCGGCGATTCCGCTGCAGCATGTTGAGGCCCTCGACCAGCGCCGAGAAGCCCATCGCGGCGTAGATGTAGCCCTTGGGCACATGGTAGCCGAAACCATCGGCAATCAGCGTCATGCCGATCATCAACAGGAAGCCGAGCGCCAGCATGACTATCGTCGGGTTCTTCTCGATGAACTTGGCGAGTGGCGTTGCCGCAAGCAACATCACGGTCACTGCGACGATCACGGCGATGTACATGATGCCGATCTCGTCGGTCATGCCGACAGCGGTGATGATCGAGTCGATCGAGAACACCAGGTCGAGCAGCAGGATCTGGAAGATCGCAGCACCCATCGAGAGCTGCAGCGTCCGCGATACCATCTCGTCCTTGTGGTCCTCGGGATCGACCGAGTGGTGGATTTCCTTGGTCGCCTTCCACACCAGGAACAGGCCGCCCGCGATCAGGATCAGGTCGCGCCAGGAGAAGCCATGGCCGAAGGCCGTGAAGACGGGCGCCGTCAGTGCAACGATGAAGGAGATCGTGGCCAAAAGCACGAGACGCATGATCAGGGCCGCGCCGATGCCAAGACGCCGCGCCTTGGCGCGCTGCGCCTCCGGCAGCTTGTTGGTCAGGATCGAGATGAAAATCAGATTGTCGATGCCGAGCACGACCTCAAGCGCGATCAGGGTCAGCAGCGCCACCCAGGCGGTCGGGTCGTTGATGAAGCCGAAATACGGCGCCAGGAATTCGATCATCTAAGTGTCCCCGTTGTTCTTCTGAATAATTTTCGAGCGGCCGGCGGCCACTCGTTCACATGCTGCGTGCCGAGACATGATGCATCCGGATAGATGCACCAAGCTCTAACATATGCTGACGTGCGGCGGGCAAGTAGGTTTCCACTGGCCCCTCGTCAATGTCAGGACCAGAAGGATGGGACGGTTTCTTCGAGCCGGGGCCCGCGACGCAATGGCGCAACCCGTTCGGCGAGACCGGTGCGGTCGGAAATGTCGACGCCGACCCCGCAAATGGTGGCCGGGCCGTTGGCCGCTTCGAAGCGGCCCTTCGGTACCTTCGACAGGAAGCGGTTGAGCGGCTCTTCCTTGTCCATGCCAAGCGAGGAGTCATAGTCGCCGCACATGCCGGCGTCGGTCAGATAGGCCGTGCCGCCATTGAGGATCTGGTGGTCGGCGGTCGGCTGGTGGGTATGCGTGCCGACAACCAGGCTGGCGCGGCCGTCGACGAAATGCGCAAAGCACATCTTCTCGCTGGTTGCCTCGGCGTGGAAGTCGATCACCACCGCATCGGCCTGTTCTCCCAGCGGGCAGGCGGCCAGTTCGCGTTCGCCGGCCTGGAACGGGTCGTCGAGTTCGGGGTGCATGAACACCCGGCCCATGATGTTCGAGACCAACACGCGGGCGCCGTTCCTGGCGATGTAGAGGCCAGAGCCGCGCCCCGGCGTGCCCTTCGGGAAATTGGCAGGGCGCAAGAAGCGTTCCTCACGCGGCGCAAACGCCAGCGCCTCGCGCTGGTCCCAGACGTGATTGCCCGTCGTCACCACATCGGCGCCGGCAGCAAGCGTTTCGCGGAAAATCTCCTCGGTGATGCCGAAGCCGCCAGCGGCGTTCTCACCGTTGACGATGACAAAATCGAGGCGGAAATCCGAAATCAGGCCGGGCAGCTGGTTCCACACCGCGGTGCGTCCGGCCTTGCCCACCATGTCGCCAAGAAAAAGAAGTCTCATGACGTCATCTACAATTCAGTGGTGAACCGGCGCAACCCGCTTTCCGTCAGTATTTCGGGGATGATGACGTCGTGGTTCTCGTCAGGAACGCGCTCAACCTCCTGGCAGTCGAAGGCGATGCCGATCAGCCTGGGCTCGATGCCCTTGTCCTGCAGCTTGGAGATCGCCCGGTCGTAATAGCCCGCGCCATAGCCGATGCGGTGGCCGCGCGCGTCGAAAGCCGCCAGCGGTACCAGCATGATCTCAGGGTCCAGCACCGCGGCTTCCTCATGCGGCCCAACGGTGCCAAAACCCATGTCGACCATCGGCGCGCCACGCACCAGTTCGCGGAAGACGATTGTGTGCTTGTCGAGGATGGCCGGCAGGCAAAGCCGTGCGCCATGCTCGCGCAGCGCAAACATCATCGGCCGGACGTCGACCTCCGAACGCATCGGCCAGAAGCCGGAGACGATCGTGCCCGGCTCGATCGGGACGTGGTCGCGCGCGGTCTCTGCCATCTCCAGCGAAGCCTCGATACGCCAGAACTGGTCAAGCGCATCGCGCCGGGCCAGCGCCTGCTTGCGCAACTGCTTCTTGATTTCGCGGTGAGAGGTCATGCCGTGCCCCATTTTCCTGTCGTAACAGGTGTTTGGCACATCGGCTGTCGCAACGGCAACGCAGAAGTCGCAGCTGTCAGGGGGCGGGTAGGCAGGTTTTATCCGGGTGGGGAGGTTTTATCTGGGTAAGAGGTGACGATCCACACGACCGGTGGAGAAGTCGATCCCGGAGACCTACAAAGTAGGTGGGCGCCGTGTGAAAAGACCCACGGGTCTTCCCAGGGACAGCTCCCTAAGGATCGTTAAGGCCCCGGGGAAAATGCTCTCCTGCCGGGAAGCGCAGACCGTCACCCCCAATATAGGCGTTGCGGCCGCAATGCGCCATGGCAATGCCGCAGTTCATGCAACGATATTTATGAGACCAACCCCCTGCCTTGGAGGCAGGGATCCTTCGCAGCCCCCCTCTGCCCTGTACGGCAGAGGGGGGCTGCGAAGAGATGATACGGTCAAGGTCTGAGCGGAACGCGGTCTAACGCGTGAGCCGCGCAATTCTTTGCTGCCAGATGACCAGCAGCGGCACGGCGAGGAGTTCGATCGACAGGCCAGCGAGATGTCCGGCTGAGGGGCGCCCGGCAAGGAGCAACGACGACAGCCTTGCGAGCCCGCCACAGAAGGTCAAAAGGGCGAGAAAGCAAAACCGCGCCGTCTTGGTCTCGATTGCCGGTACACATGTGAACCAGGCGACACCGATTGCCAGGAATATTCCAGACAGGAAGCGAAAGTGGCTGTCGAGATCGGTCGGCCATGGCTGCTCAACATGGAGAAAGGCCGGCCCGATGATCACACCCGCCAGCCCGATCAGGACAGGGGTGATTGCGAGGACGGCGACGATCGCCTGCAGAAATCTCTTTTCCGGCCAAGCCGACATCTTGCCACCCGTCATCTGTGCTGCTTTCTGAGAGACACGTTGTCGCTGCACCGGGGTTTCAAGTGCGGGCTCTTCAGGCTTGCGCCCATTTGCCCGGCTCCTTAGGGTCGCGGCAAAGTTACGAGGAATTCGCATGCGCTTTGAAGGAACGTCGGCTTATGTCGCCGACAAGGATCTGATGGTGGCGGTCAATGCGGCGATTGCGCTGGAGCGGCCGCTGCTGGTCAAGGGTGAGCCCGGGACCGGCAAGACCGAACTCGCCCGCCAGGTTGCCGCGGGCCTCGGCCTCGAGATGATCGAGTGGAACGTCAAGTCCACCACCAAGGCGCAGCAGGGCCTCTACGAATATGATGCCGTGTCGCGCCTGCGCGACAGCCAACTCGGCGATGGGCGTTTCAACGACATCAAGAACTACATCAAGCGCGGCAAGTTGTGGGATGCGTTTGCCGCTGGCCGAAAGGTCGTGCTCTTGATCGATGAGATCGACAAGGCCGACATCGAGTTTCCCAACGACCTTTTGCAGGAACTCGATCGCATGGAGTTCTTCGTCTACGAGACCGGCGAGACGATCAAGGCCGATGTCCGTCCGATCGTCATCATCACCTCGAACAACGAAAAGGAGCTGCCCGATGCGTTCCTGCGACGCTGCTTCTTCCACTACATCCGCTTTCCCGACGTCGAGACGCTGCACCGAATCGTCGAGGTCCACTATCCCGGTATCAAGCAGAACCTGGTGCGCGCCGCATTGACCCAGTTCTACGAGATCCGCGAAGTCGCCGGGCTCAAGAAAAAGCCGTCTACCTCCGAAGCGCTGGACTGGATCCGCCTGCTCGTCGCCGACGATGTCGCGCCGGAGGACCTGCGCGCCGACCCCAAGAACGCTCTGCCCAAACTGCATGGCGCGCTGCTCAAGAACGAGCAGGATGTACACCTGTTCGAGCGCCTGGCGTTCATGGCCAGACGACAGGGCTGAGGAGCGGTCCGCGTTGCGTACGGAAAGCCAATGATTTGGCCTTTCGAGCGCCGAACGCCCGTAGCCATGGCGAAGCGCAGGGTGCACGTCATTGCCGGCCTCTGTTGCGCACCGCCCGGCCAGCACATTCCCGTGCTGTGGACCGTTGGCCCTACCAGATTGCTCAGGCAGTTTGCGCGCAATTGATCCACTTACGGAAGGCTAAGCCATGACCGAAATCACCATCCGCCCCCTCGAGCTTGCCGATCACGCCGAATGGCGCCGGTTGTGGACGGCCTATCTCGATTTCTACAACACCGTGCTGCCTGAAAAGATCTATGGGCTCGCCTGGAAGCGCCTGTTCACCGAGGGCGAGTTCGAGCCCAAGGGCCTGATCGCCCTCGTCGACGGCAAGGCGGTCGGTCTGACGCACTACCTCTACCACCGCTCGGGCTGGTCCGAAGCCAACAACTGCTATCTGCAGGACCTGTTCGCCGACCCGGCGGCGCGTGGCAAGGGCGTCGGTGCGGCCCTGATCGAAGCCGTGAAGCAGGAAGCGGCCAAGCTCGGCGTCACCAATGTCTACTGGATGACGCACGAAACCAATGCCACGGCGCGCAAGCTCTACGACCGCGTCGCCCGCCGCACCGGATTCATCGAATACGATTTGCTCTGAGGCGACAGGCAATCACTGACTAGGACCGAAAGCCATCAGCCCGCGCTGCGTTCCAGCCACTGGTGCCACTGGGCTGCGCTGCCACGAAAGACGTTGAGGTCGATCTTGCCCTCGACGCCATGCGACAGGCCGGAACCAGAATACTGCCAGAACACCCAGTTGCGGCCGGGATAGACCTTGGACGGCGGCTCGGCCACGGCGCGCAGCCAGAACGGATAGTTCTGGAAGTGGCCGCGCAGGTTGTCGCGGTAGAAGTCGGGCGCGGTGTAGATGACCGGGCGCTGGCCATAATGGCGCTCCAGCTTGTCCATGAAGACCTGCATCTTCTCGCGGATCTTCTCGGGGTTGTGGCGCCTTTTGCAGCTCGATTCGCCATTGTATTCGACGTCGATGACCGGCGGCAGCGCGCCGGGGACCTTGGGCACATTGCGGATGAACCAGTCGGCCTGCTCGCCGGCGGTACGGCACCAGTAGAAGAAGTGATAGGCGCCGCGCTTGAGGCCGGCGGCCTCGGCAGCGCGCCAGTTCTTGCGAAACATCGGGTCGAGATGGTCGCCGCCGTCGGTGGCCTTGATGTAGGCGAAGTTGGCGCCTTGCGTGCGCAGCTTCGGCCAGTCGATCTCGCCCTGCCAGCGCGACACGTCGACGCCATGGACGGCGAAATTCTTGGGCGACATCGTCCGGCCGAAATTGATCGGCTTGGCATCGCGGAAGCGGCGGCCATAGATCTTGCCCGGCGCGAACGGTGTCGCCTTCATCGGGTTGGACGGCGCCACCAGGGCGATCGGCTTGGCGTCGGGCGTGGGCATGTCTTCAAGCTCGATGGCAGGTTCCATCGGCGCTCTCGGCATCGGCGTGGGCATTGCCATCGCCACCTGCACCGGTGGTGCCGTCATCGTCGTCACTTCGACGGGTGCTGCCATGACCGGCTGGGGCGCTGGCGCCTGGGCGACGACAGGAGCGATGTCGGCGGAGGGCCGCATCACCGAACTCGTGGTCTCCGGGGAAGGCGACGCCTGCTCCATCAGGCTGCCTAAGCCCGAGCTCGAGGTGCAGCCGGCAAGAGCCAGACTGGCGAGAACGATCGCTGACGCCGCTGAGAAACGCATAGGTACCCGCACGCAAAACAAACTCGGATCGGAGGCAGACTCGCCCCCTCTTCCCCACTGATGGCAATTGCTAACGGGAAATTACCAAGAAAGACTGAATCCGATTTTTACTTTAATTAGATTTTGGGTGTTGCAACGCGGCCAATGCGCCGATGTCGCGATGGTAGGCCACAACTGCGGCATCGGCGGACTTGCCTGCGCGACCGCGCCGAAGCAAAGTGCCGGCCATGTTCATACCCTTCTTTCTCGAACTCAAGGCGGCCAAGGTCCCGGTTTCGCTGCGTGAATATCTGGCCCTGCTCGAAGCACTCGATGCCGACCTCGTCAGCTATGACGTCGAGGGTTTTTACTATCTCGCCCGCGCCGCGCTGGTGAAGGACGAGCGCCATATCGACCGCTTCGACCAGGTCTTCTCGCATTATTTCAAGGGCGTCGAGGCCGTCACCGGCGAGGGCGGCGTTGACGTCGCCAACATCCCCGAGGAGTGGCTGCGCCGGCTCGCTGAGAAGACGCTGACCGATGAGGAGAAAAAGCTTGTCGAAGCACTTGGTGGCTTCGAAAAGCTGATGGAGACGCTGAGGCAGCGGCTCGAGGAGCAGAAGGGCCGCCATCAGGGCGGGTCGAAATGGATCGGCACCGCGGGCACCTCGCCCTTCGGCGCCTATGGCTACAATCCAGAGGGCGTGCGTATCGGCCAGGAGACGAGCCGCCATCGCCGCGCGGTCAAGGTGTGGGACAAGCGCGAGTTCAGGAATTTCGACGATTCGGTCGAGCTTGGCACACGCAATATCAAGGTGGCGCTGAAGCGCCTGCGCCGCTGGGTGCGAGAAGGCGCCGAGGAAGAGCTCGACCTGCCCGGCACGATCCACGCCACCGCCGACCACGGCTATCTCGACGTCAAGACCCGGCCCGAACGGCGCAACGCGGTTAAGCTTTTGATGTTCTTCGACGTCGGCGGCTCGATGGACGACCACATCAAGGTGGTCGAGGAGCTGTTTTCTGCGGCGCGCGTCGAGTTTCGCCAGCTCGAATATTTCTACTTCCACAACTGCCTCTACGAGGGCGTGTGGAAGGATAACCGCCGCCGCCATGCCGAGGTGATTCCGACCCTCGACGTGCTGCACAAATATGGCCACGACTACAAGGTCATCTTCGTCGGCGACGCCGCGATGAGCCCCTATGAGATCGCCTATGCCGGTGGCTCGGTCGAGCATTGGAACCCCGAACCGGGTGCCGTCTGGCTGCGCCGCGTGCTCGACCAGTGGCCCAACGCCGTCTGGCTCAATCCGACGCAGGAAAAGCACTGGGGCTATACCAGTTCGATCAAGATGATTTCCGAGGTGTTCGCCAACCGCATGTACCCGCTGACGCTGGCGGGGCTGGAAGCGGCGACCAAGCAGCTGTCGCGAAAGCATTAGCCGGCCTGTAGTGGCTCACCACGATGTGATGCCTTGTCAGTCAGTGCCCGTCGTAACTATCTGAGCGAAGACCACGAACAAGAAGAAGAATCGAGGGAGATACCCGGAATGGACGCCAAGACCTATGCCGTCACCCGCACCGACGCCGAGTGGCGCGCGCTGCTGACGCCCGAGCAGTACCAGGTAATGCGCAACCACGGCACCGAGCGGCCGGGCAGTTGTGCTTTGCTCTACGAAAAGCGCGCCGGCACCTTCACATGCGCCGGTTGCGACCAGCCCTTGTTCGAATCCAAGCTCAAGTTCGAGAGCGGCACCGGCTGGCCAAGCTTCAACGACCCCGTCGAAGGTTCCGTCGAAAACACCGTCGACCGCAGCCATGGCATGGTGCGGACGGAATGCCATTGTTCGCGCTGCGGCAGCCATCTCGGCCACGTTTTCCCTGATGGTCCGCCGCCCACCGGCCTGCGCTACTGCATCAATGGCGTGGCGCTCAATTTCGAACCAGCGGCCTGATTTGCTCTTCTCAGGAATACGCCCGCGGGTGCAGCTGTTCGCGCCCGCGGCACCGTCGCCTGTGCCGCTCGTGGCTCAAAGCAGGCTGGCGAGGATGATCCAGAGCGTGGCGCTGATCTTGATGGGGCCGGCGTTCGGTATCCCGGCCATATCGGCCGTACGCAGAACGCTGCCATAGAGGAACAGGTTGTAGGGCAGGGGGATCAGGTGGACGGCGACTGCCAGCAGGGCCGACATCTTGGCGGCCAGGATCAGCAGCGCGACCACCGTCGTGGCGACGTTGATGATGCTGCCAACCACCACCATGTCCCACCAGAACAGCTGGCCGAGCGGCACCTCGCCGTTCCAGCGCCGCGAAAAGAACGCCGAAAGCCCGCCTTGGCCGCCCAGAGGATTGTCGGAAGGATGGAATTGTCCCGCGCTGCTCATGCCCGACCTCTTCACCTTCGTGGCGAGCCGGCGTGCGGCCCGTCGCACCATGCTATTGTAGCAGGTAAATAGGGCATCATATCAGTCGTCTTTACAAGTCCAACCAAAGCTTCACTTGCCAATACAGTGAACGATTGCAAGCATTTGCCGGCCGGGCACTCGTCAGGCGAGCAGACCATCGATGTTTTCGACCAGTTGACGCGAGGCGGTCAGGCAGCGGCGTGCCCGTTCCCGAGGTGAAACGCTATCGCCGAGACGCATCATCGGGATTTCGATGCTGAGTGGCCGGTCGCTGGGCAAGGCGCGGAGATAGGCCTTCAGTGGCAATGCCCCTTCGCCGGGCAGGTCGCGGTCGAAGGCGGAATGGCGCACCATCGTTTCGGGGTCGACGGGCGCAGGCGGTGCGTCGCAGAGATGGATGTTGTGGAGCAGGCTCCGGTCGACCGAAGCCAGTTCTGCCCCGGCGATGCCCATGCGGTTGACGTGCAGCATGTCGAGGATCAGCCCGGAGCCATGGGCGGCGCCGGCGGCAACCACTGCCAGTGCTTCCTCGAGCGTTCCCGCCGCCCTGTGCGCGATCGGCTCGAAGTCGACGTGGAGCCCGAAGCTTGATGCCATTTCGGCGAGGGCGGCAAAGCGGTCCTCGATTTCAGCCTGTGCGATCGCGCCGCGCATGTCGGCGACGGCGATCAGGCGAGGCCGGCCGAGCGCTGCCGCAGCCTCCATGGCGGCGGCGCTGCGTGACAGGTCGAACTCCCCGCGGATCATCCAGCTTTCGACCTCCGTCACTGTCAGCCCACTATCGTCGAGCAGCTGTTTGCACGCACCTACGAGCGCCATGTTCCCAAGCAGCGGCGAAGGCGCATCGGCTGCCGCGGTCGGATGGATGCGCAATCCCAGGTGATCGTAGCCAACTTCCGACGCGATGCGGATCGACTCAAGCGGCGAGGCGACAGGTGCCGTCAGGTACGACATCGAGAAGCGTCTCATGGCCTGCTTCCTATCCGCGGTATCTTGAGGCTGAATGATCTGGTGCGGTGCGCGGGCCCGAGCCCGTCACCCTCTCGCGCAGGGTGCCTGCCGCGTATTCGGTCTTGAACATGCCGCGCCGCTGCAACTCCGGCACCACCATGTCGATGAAGTTCTCCATCGTCTCATGCGCCAGGACGCGGGCAATGTTGAAGCCGTCGACATCGGCGTGCTCGACCCAGCGCGCGAATTCATCGACCACCTGTTCCGGCGTGCCGACGATCAGCAGGTTGCGGCCGCTCACCACCATGCTCTCGACTGCCTGGCGCACGGTCCAGCTACCCTTGCGCGTCAGCATATCGAGCTGGGAATGCGCCGCGTCCGTCTTTTCGTAGCGGATCGGCTCGTCCAGCGGGTATTTCGACAGGTCGATGCCGAGGGCCGCCGACAACTGGCACAGCATGCCTTCGACGCTGGTGTGGCGTTTGTAGTCCTCATAGCGGGCGCGGGCGAGTGCTTCGGTCTCGTCGACGATGATGGTGGCGCCGGCGAAGAACTTCAGGCTCCGGGGATCGCGGCCCAGCGCGGCTGCGCGCTTGCGCATGTCGGCCACCTGCGGCGCCACCAGTTCGAGCTGCGGGCCGTTGATGAAGATGCCTTCGGCATGGGTCGCGGCAAAGTGGCGGCCGCGCGGCGACCCGCCCGCCTGGAACAGCATCGGCGTGCGCTGCAGCGACGGCTCGGCCGCACTCACGGCACGAATCCGGTGATGTCCGCCGCTATGGTCCAGTTCGGTGATCAGCTCAGGGTCGGCATAGATCCCGCTCGTCTTGTCGCGCTTCAGCGCGCCGTCGGCCCACGAGCCCTCCCACAGCCCGTACATCACCGCCATGAATTCGTCGGCGGCGTCGTAGCGCGCGTCGTGCTCGGCCAACTCGTTGTGGCCCATGGCGAGTGCACCGCTGCGCAGGAAGGACGTCACGATGTTCCATCCGATACGCCCGCTTGTCATGTGGTCCAGCGTCGTCATGCGTCGGGCAAACAGATAGGGCGTCTCGTAGGAAGCGCTGCCGGTGATGGCGAAGCCGAGATTTTCGGTGACCAGCGCCATCGCCGGCACGATCACCGAGGGATCGAGGCTCGGCGCCAGCGCGCCGCTGCGGAACGCGGGCGCATAGCTCTGCCGGTAGGTATCGGGAACGCCGAGCGAGTCCGCCAGAAACAGCGCATCGAACAGGCCGCGTTCGAGAAGGCGGGCATAGTCGGCCCAATAATCGATGCTGGTGAAGTCCAGCGCCTTGTCGCGCGGATGGCGCCACAGGCCGAAGGCTAGGAAGCTCGGATTGCACTGGTCGAGTGCGTTGAGCCTGATTTCCTTGGTCATGCGATGGCCTCTTTCCGTTGCGTTCTGGCGCAACTTCCCGGAGGCGAGGCCGTGGGGCAAATGACTGTTTTCGACGGGGCGATCTCGAAATCAGACCACTCATCCCATGGCCTCGAACTGCCCGGCTAATGTCTCGACAAAGCGCAGCAGCACCGGCGTTTCGATCTCCGCGCGCCAGAACAATTTCAGCGACAGCGGCACCGAAAATCCAGCGACGTCGCGAATGACGACATTCGGTGGATGCCGGCCTGCCTGGGACCGATTGACGAAAGCGATGCCGAGGCCTGCCGCGACAAGGCTCAGTGTCGCCTCGGTGCTTCCGGTCTCCATCAGCACGCGGATGGCGACGCCACTCGACTGCAGGGCCTGGGCGACCTTCTCCGCCATCAGGCCCGATTGAGCGAGGTCCATGCCGATGAAATCGGCGCCGTCGAGGTGCTCGACCGCAAGCTCTGCCTTTGCGGCGAGTGGATGGTGCTCAGGCAACGCCAGCGCAAGATCGTCGAGCACCAGTTGCCGCGACTTCAGCATGTGTGGATAGCCGAGTTCGTAGGCCAGGCCGAGGTCGATCGAACCCGCCGCCAGCGCCTGGAATGCCTGCTCGGACAGCATCGGCGTCAGCCTCACTTCGACCGTGGGATTGGCGATGCGGAATGTCTGCAGCCCGTCGGGGATCGGCGCAAACATCATCGCCGCGCCGTTGAAGCCGACGCGCAGCAGTGACATCTGTCCGCCGTCGATCAGGTCGAAGCGACGGATGGCGAGGTCGACCTCGCGCAAGATGCGCGAGGCGTCCTCCAGCAGTGCCGCGCCGGCCAAGGTCAGCCGCACACCCGTCGGTTGGCGCTCGAACAGCCTGCCGCCGAGCTGCGCCTCCAACTCGCCGATGCGCCGCGACAGCGCCGACTGTACGATCGCCAGCCGGTCCGCGGCCCTGTGAAAACTGCCGAGTTCTGCGGCAACGACGAAGTGCTGCAGGTTCTTGAGGAGTTGGGTCCGACGGATGCCGCGCCGGCCGAAGCTGCGAAGCTCCTTGGGATCTTCCGGCTTGAGGTCCGAGGCATCGGCGGTCATCTGGCACCACGCATGATAGGGTCTGATCGTGCCCGACTTTGCCGATGCCGAAACGACATCGCCTCGTCCAAAAAGGTCATTTGCCGCCGAAAGCCTTTGCCAGTCTCCTGACGTCCGAAATAGAGATGCTAGGGAGGACATGATGACGGCAGGACCCTTGATCGTCGGGATCGGCGGTACCACGCGCAGTTGCTCGTCGTCGGAGCGGCTGCTGCATCAGGCGCTTTCGGTGGCGGCAGCGGCCGGTGCGGACACGCTGGCCTTCACCGGCGAACGGCTGTTGTTTCCGATCTTTGGCACCGACAAGCCGGGCGTGGCGGAACTGGAATTCCTGGGGGCTTTGCGCCGCTGTGACGGCGTGGTCATCTCATCCCCGGGCTATCACGGCTCGGTGTCGGGCATGCTGAAGAATGCGCTGGATTACATTGAGGAATTGCGAGGTGACGCCAGGCCCTATCTCCAGGGGCGGCCGGTTGGCCTGATCGCTGCGGCTGCCGGTTGGCAGGCGGGCGGTTCGACGCTGCAGCATTTGCGCTCGATCGTGCACGCCCTGCGCGGCTGGCCGACGCCGTTGGGCGTCATTGCCAATTCGTCGGTTTCCGACGGGGATTGTAGCGACCAGATCGCGTTGATGGCCGCCCAGGTCATGGATTTTGCGTGCGCATTTGGCGCGGGCGCCGGTATGGCTGCGCCGTTGCAGCCCTTGTGCGTGGCGTGAAGTGTTTGCCACGATGGTCGCGGCGCACCGTCTCGGATGCGCCGCGGCCGAATTGGCCTCAGCTCATGCCGAGGGCGGCCTTGTAGAGGTCGAGGATCGCTTCTGCCTCGTCACGCTCGGCCTGGTCCTGCTTGCGCAGGCGGATCAGGGTGCGCAGCGCCTTGGTGTCGAAGCCGGTGCCCTTGGCCTCGGCGTAGACGTCTTTGATGTCGTCGGAGATGGTCTTCTTTTCTTCTTCAAGCCGCTCGATGCGCTCGATGAAGGCGCGCAACTGGCCGGCGGCAACGGTCTGGCTGGTATCGGTGATTTCGTCGGCCATGGGGCACTCCGCAATTGTGATTGGAACAGCGCGACTCGGCGCGCCATGGGGCATTTCGGCCCGGTTCGATGCCCCATGATGGCAAGAGGGTCAAGGGGATCTGGCCGCGCAGCTGACAGGAGGCTACGTAAAATCCGCCCAGTGCTCCCTAGGTTAGTGATCCTTGGGCCGTCTGGTCTCGAAAGCCGCCTTCTGCGCGTCGGTGGCGTCGCGCTGGTACTTGGCCTGCCACTCGGCATAAGGCATGCCGTAGACGATCTCGCGCGACGTCTCCTTGGACAGCTCGACACCGGCGCCTGCGGCAGCGTCGCGATACCAGTTGGACAGGCAGTTGCGGCAGAAGCCTGCGAGATTCATCATGTCGATGTTCTGCACGTCGGAGCGCTCGCGCAAATGCTCGAGCAGGCGGCGGAAAGCGGCCGCCTCGAATTCGCGCTGCTGCGCTTCGCTGAGTTCGGCCATCGCAATCTCCATCACAGCGGCCCTGTACGCGAGCCGAATTGTCTGACCTCGTGTATATCGGCACGGCGATTGATCGCGTCAACGATCGGCGCAAGCCGATTTGCCCAGGCGCTGGTTCCGGCCTCGTCGCCGATCAGATCCTGCCTGATCTCGATCAGCGCGTGGGCAAAGCCGTTGACGATGGCATGGCGGAACATGGTGTCGCCGCGCAGCGCCCCGTCATAAGGCTCGTTGTCGCCGACGACGATGCCGGTGTCCTCGGCAAGCATCTCGATCAGCGGCCAGGCGGCGCGATGGTCCATGTCCCACAGCACGCCGGCATGCCAGGGCCTGGCACGGCCCTGCATAACGGGGGTGAAGGAATGCACCGAGAGGATGAAGGGTGCGGTGCCGGTCTGCTTGTGCACCGAGGCGATCATGGCGCCGACGGCGTCGTGATAGGGTCGGTAGAAGGTGTCGAGACGGCGCTCGCGCTCTTCCCAGGACATTGGATAATTGCCCGGTATGACCGAGCCGTCATAGAGCTGGCGGATCAGGGTCGGGTCGTCCTCGCCGCGATTGGGGTCGATCAACAGCCGCGAGAAATTTGCCAGGACCGCCGGCGCCCCGATGATCGCCGAAAGCTTGCGGGTCACCTGTTCGGCGCCGATGTCATAGGCGATGTGGCGCTCGAACTCCTCGGGCGGCAGGCCAAGATCGCCATACTCCTGCGGCAGGTCGCGCCGGGCATGGTCGCACAAAAGCACCAGACCGCGACTGCGGTCGCCGTCGATGATTTCGAACGGGGCAAAGAGAGTGTTTCGCGTCATCGGAGGCAAATTGTCCTTCGGCACGGCTTCGGTGTAGTTTTCGTCGCCGCAGCCGCTGTGGGGATATGTGCTAACGCCGTTGTTTTGCCAACCTTTTTTCGAATATGCCAGATGGGGCGGCAAATCACTGCGGCTGAGTGCATCTAAATCGATTGGATAAGCGCCGTGCCATGCGTTGACATGCGCCTGCACATTGCCGAAAAGGGCACCAGAAAATGAAGAATACGTCGAAGAGGGGCTTGGGGATGGAACTTGCCGGGGGGCCGCGCGCACGCTCAGCCTTGGCAATGCTTTTCCTTTTCCTAGCGGTTCCGCTGTTTGCCTCCGTTGCCGCGACGCCTGCGCGCGCCGACTTCAGGGTCTGCAACGCGACCCAAAGCCTCGTCGGCGTCGGCATCGGCTATCGCGCCAAGGCCGGCTGGATCACCGAAGGCTGGTGGCACATCGAGGGCCAGACCTGCAAAACGCTGATCGAAGGCCCGCTGTCATCGAGGTTTTATTATCTCTATGCAGAAGATGCCGAGCGAGGCGGACGCTGGGACGGCCCCATCAACATGTGCGTGGCTGAAAAAGAGTTCAAGGTTGCCGGGGTCACCGACTGCGTAGCGCGCGGTTTCCAGCGCGCCGGCTTCCAGGAATACGACACGGGCGAGCAGGCGAACTGGATGGTCCAGCTCACCGACGAGCCCGCAACGGGCGGCAATGCGGCCGCCTCGGGAACGAACGGTCAATGAGACGCAGCCGTAAGGTCAAGATACTCGCCACACTCGGTCCAGCCTCTTCCGACGAGGTCATGATCCGCAGGCTCTTCGATGCGGGCGCCGATGTCTTCCGCATCAATATGAGCCATACCGACCACGATTCGATGCGCACGCTTGTTGGCCGCATCCGCAAGGTCGAGGAAGAGGCGGGCCGCCCGATCGGCATCCTCGCCGACCTGCAGGGGCCCAAGCTCCGCGTCGGCAAGTTCGCCAATGGCAAGGAAGAGCTGACCGTCGGCCAGACCTTCACCTTGGACGACAGCGCCGATCTCGGCGACAACAAGCGCGTGCACCTGCCGCATCCCGAAATCCTCAAGTCGGTTCAGGCTGGCCATCGCCTTTTGATCGACGACGGCAAGCTCGAGCTCCGGGCTGTCAAGACCGACGGCAAGTCGATCGTCTGCACGGTCGTTGCCGGCAACAAGATTTCCGACAAGAAGGGCGTCAGCCTGCCCGACACCGACCTGCCGGTCGGCGCGCTGACCGAAAAGGACCGCAAGGACCTCGATGCGGTGCTCGAAACCGGCGTCGACTGGGTCGCGCTGTCGTTCATCCAGCGTCCCGAGGATCTGGCCGAAGCGCGCAAGATCGCCCAGGGGCGTGCGCTGCTGATGTCCAAGATCGAAAAGCCGCAGGCGGTTGCACGCCTTGCCGAAATCATCGAGCTGTCCGATGCCTTGATGGTCGCCCGTGGCGATCTCGGCGTCGAGATGCCGATCGAATCCGTGCCCGGCATCCAGAAGCAGATCACGCGTGCGGCACGCCGTGCCGGCAAGCCGGTGGTCGTCGCCACCCAGATGCTGGAATCGATGATCACGGCGCCGGTGCCGACCCGCGCCGAGGTCTCCGACGTGGCGACTGCAGTGTTCGAAGGTGCTGACGCGATCATGCTGTCGGCCGAATCCGCCGCCGGACAATATCCGGTCGAGTCGGTGGCAACGATGGACCGCATTGCCCAGCAGGTCGAAAAGGATCCGACCTATCCCGGCATCATCAACGCCCAGCGTTCGCAGCCTGAAGCGACCGGTGCCGATGCCATTTCGCTTGCGGCGCGTGAAATCGCCGAGACGCTGAAGCTGTCGGCGATCGTCACCTACACCGCCTCTGGCACCACCGGATTGCGCGCCGCGCGCGAACGACCGCAGGTGCCGATCATCGCGCTGTCGCCGATCCTGGCCACCGCGCGCCGGCTGTCGCTTTTGTGGGGCACGCATTGCGTCGTCTCGCCCGACGCCGCCAATCTCGACGACATGGTTGAACGCGCCTGTGGCGTCGCCTTCAACGAGGGTTTCGCAACTGGCGGCGACCGCGTCATCATCACCGCCGGCGTGCCGCTCCGCACGCCCGGATCGACCAACATGCTGCGCATCGCCTATGTCGGGCCGGAAGGCAAAGGCAGCAGGTAATTTGTGGGCATAGGGGAGTAAGGGAATAGGGGAAGTGCATAGTAGGCTCTCGCCGCTCCCCTTACTCCCCTACTTCCCTAAATCGGCGCCTTCTCGTTCACGCACATATCCGTGCCGAAATCGTCGCCCGCCATGCGGGCCTCGACCCGCCGCGCCATGGCCTGCAGGTCGCGCGGCTGGCCGGCGAGCTTTTCAACCGCTGCTGCGACCAGGTCGGGCGCCACCCAGTCGGGTTTGTGGCCAAGCTTCCTGACCCAGACCAGCTCGGCACCGGGAATGTCGCGCGCGAGGCCCATCGAATGGATCTCTTCATAGACGACCGTATCCGCATCGCCTGAGATCACCACTGTCGGCGCCTTGATCTCGGGATAGCGCGGCGCTGTCTTCAGCGCGTGCCGGTACAAGCCCTCGACATCGATCGCATTGGCGCGAAAGGCCTGCCGCCGCAGCACAAGCTTGATAGAGGCTTCGTCGACATAGAAGTCGGGCACCTTGTCGGGTGAGAAGACACAGGTCGTGGCAGCATCGATACGCATCAGCCCGGCCGGATTGGCAACCATCGCGGCGAACAGCCGCCCGACCGCCGGCCTGGCGCTCAGGCTGTAGTACCAGGAGGTGTCGCCGCCCGGCCAGGGATGCGTTGCCGCCGACAGGAACAGCAGCCCGCGCGTCTTCTCGGCATGTTCCAGGGCGAAGGTCGCCGCGATCGAACCGCCAAACGAATGGCCGACGATGATGGCGTCCTTGATGCCGAGCCTGTCCATCAGAGCAGCGATGGTCGCGGCCTGGCCTTCCTGCGTCTCGTTGTTGCCGGTGCCGCGTCCGGACCATCCATGGCCGGGCCGGTCGAGGAACAGCATCTCGGCGCGGCCTTCGAATTGCGGCCTGAGCGGCAGCATCTGGTCCTTCAGATTGGCGGATGCGCCGTGGATGAAGACCAGCGGCGGCAGCTCCGCGCCAACAGGCGCCGGTACATGGACGTAATGGATGTTGGCGCCCGCTATGTCGATGAAGCTGCCCACGGGTGGATTGCGGCGCTCGATCAACCATGACGCCACGCCGGTAAAGCCGGCAAGCGCAAGCACGATCGCAACGAGCAATACCAGGACAAAGGTGAGGATGTTCATGCGGCTCGTGGGAGGGGAGAAGGGGAATAGGGGAATAGGGGAATAGTGCAGTAAGACAGTAAGACAGCAAGAGAACGAGGGGCAATCGGCGACGTTGACCTACTCGCTTACTCCCTCTCAAATCCCTTCGCCGGCAAGTTCTTCCGACAGCCGCGACACCTCGTTCTGGGCGTTGCGCAGCATCGGATAGATGACCAGCACGCGCTGCCAGGCCTGCAGTGCCAGCTCGTTATGGTTGGTGTTGGCCATGATCTGGGCCATGCCGGAGAGGGCGCCGAAATGGCGCGGCTCGAGCTCCAGCGTGCGTTCGATGTCGGTCATCGACTTGCGGAAGTTGCCCATCATGAAATGCACAGTGGCGCGGCGGTTCCAGCCTTCGGCATATTGGGGCTGCAGCGTCACGACCTGGTCGAGGAAATCGAGGGCAACGTCGAACTTCTTGGCTTCCAGCGCCTGTTGCGCCCACAGCATCATCAGGTCGACGGAGGCGCTGCCAGACCTGTACCAGGCCTCCCAGATCCGGTTGGCGAGGCGTTCCGCGGCCTTTTCGTTACGCTCGCGCTTGAGGTCGGAAAACAGCGAATCGAGCTGGGTGTCCGCCTTGGCGATGACGGTATCGCCGCTCGTCTGGGCAAACGCCTGGAGCGGCAGCGGCGTTGCCGCGATGGTCAGGACAAAAAAGGCAAAAACGCTCCGCATGCGGAAATTCTAGACCCCCGCATGGGAACGTCAAACTGAAATTGCCGTGATGCGTCGGCCGCAAGCGGCCGGACGGGCATCAGCCCTGGCGGGCCTTGTAGCGCGGCGCAGTCTTGTTGATGATGTAGATGCGGCCCTTGCGACGAACCAGCTGGCAGTCACGGTGGCGGCCCTTGAGCGCCTTGAGCGAATTCTTGATCTTCATGTCACTAACCCGTCAGATGGGGCCCATCTTCCGGGCCGAAACCAAAAGCGCGCCCAATGTGCGCGCCCAATTTGTGTGAGTGGCTCTTAGACGAGGAGTCTTGGCCAGTCAACCGCGCGAGCGCGTCGCACGGCGGATTGATCGGCTTTTTTGCCGGCAATGGTCGTGGCCGTGCCGGGACGGGGACTTGCCAGTGGACAGCCTCGCTGGAATCCTCCCGCTCGTCAGACAACGGAGAGGCAGATGCGGCATTCGATTCTCTTGATCTCAATGGCCGGCGTTATGGTGGCATCGGTGGCGTCGGCCGAGGAGTGCGACCGCAACGACCAGACCCAGACGGGCATGAACATCTGTGCGGCTGCCGACTACGCGGCGTCAGACGCCAAACTCAATGCTGCTTATGGCGCTATCATGAAGCGGCTGTCCGACAACGCCGAGGCGCGCAAGAAGCTGCAGGATTCGCAGCGCGCCTGGATCGCCTTCCGCGACGCTGAATGCAAGTTCGCCTCCTCCGGCGTCGAAGGCGGGTCGACCTATCCGATGATCCATTCCGGCTGCCTGCAGGGACTGACCGACGCGCGTGTGACGCAACTCGGCAGCTACCTCAAATGCGAGGAAGGCGACCTGAGCTGTCCCGTACCGGGCCAGTAGGCCGGCAGTCCGCGGCAGAGGTCTCGTCTCAGGCGTATTCCGCTTTGTTCTTGCGATCGCAGGGAAGGCCGAACTGCGCGCCCCAGCGACATAGTGATTCTGCTGCCGCGTTGAGGGCTGCGCCGCGTTCGGTGAGCGAATAGACCACCTTGGCTGGCGTCTCCGAATAGACTCTCCGATCGACGAGCCCATCGGCCTCCAGTTCGCGCAATTGCTGCGCCAGCATCTTTTCGCTGATCCCGGGAATCGACTGCCTCAACCGGCCGAACCGGCGTGATGCCGTTCCGAGCTGGCAAAGAATGTCTATCTTCCATTTGCCTTCGGTCATCCTGACAGCCGCTACAAAGCCATTGTCCGCCGTCTTGTCCATGCTTGCTCTCCTTACCGCGAGGTGACCACTTACGCCCGGGTTCGTATTGTGTGCCGCCCATCTCACCATACCTCCACGACGTCGCGACAGACGTCGCGTCGTGGCGCCGCCAGTTGATATGGAGAGTTGGAATGAAGCGTTCAATCGCCGTTTTAGGAACCGGCCGCATGGGCTCCGCACTTGCCCGCGCCCTGCTTGCCGAGGGCCATCGCACGACGGTCTGGAACCGGACAAAGCAAAAGGCCGAGCCGCTCGCCTTGCTCGGCGCAACGGTTGCGTCTTCGGCGCTGGAAGCCGTGACTTCAGCTGAGATGATCATCGTCAACGTCAGCGACTATGCTGCCACTGCCGACATCCTGCATGACGAAGCCATCGCTTCCACCATTCGCGGCAAGCTGATCATCGAGCTGACGTCGGGAACGCCACAGGGGGCGCGCGATGCCGCCGAGTGGTGTGGCAGGCACGGCGCCGGCTATCTCGATGGTGCGATCATGGCAACGCCTGACTTCATCGGCACCGATGCGGGCACCATCCTGGTCTCGGGGCAGGGACAGGCCTTTCAGGACAACGAGGCCGTCTTTCGCGCGTTGGGCGGTAATGTCCAGCATGTCGGACAAGACCCTGGACGTGCCAATGCGCTTGATAGCGCTTTGCTGGCCTTGATGTGGGGCGCATTGTTCGGAGCGCTCAACGCCATTGCCGTGAGCCAGGCCGAAGGGATCGATCTGGGCGAACTGGGTCGGCAGTGGACGGCGACAGCGCCCGTTGTCGAGGGGCTCGTCACTGACCTCATCAAGCGTACCGATGCCGGCCGTTTTGCCAGCGACGAGGAGACCCTTTCGTCGATTTCCATCCATCACAGTGCGTTCCGGCACCTCCTGGAACTCATGGATGCGCGTGGCATCGACCGCTCGGTGGTTGACGGTTACGGCTTCATCTTCCAGCGGGCGATTGCAGCCGGCCAGTTGCATGGAGATTTCGCGGCGTTATCGCAGTTCATGGGCAAGGCCGCCTGAGAGCCGCGGCAACGAGGAGGCTGGCCACCTTGTAGGCCAGCCTCATGCCAATGCTTGATATGAAGGAAACGGAATGTCTCTGACGCTTCTCGTCGACACCTATTGCGCTGCCTGGTCCACGGAGAACGCCGGGCAGCGGCGAGCCCTGCTGCTTTCGGTGTGGAGCGAGGGTGCAACCTACACCGACCCCTCGGTCCATGCCGAAGGCGTGGAAGAGCTGCTTGCGCATATCGCGGGAACTCAGGCTAGGCACCCCGGAGCCCGTATACTGCGCACAAGCGAGGTGGATGTTCATCATGGCGTCGCGCGCTTCGCGTGGCAGTTCGTTATGCCCGATGGATCATTGCCGCCCGAGGGCCTCGACATCGCCTTTGTCGATGCCGACCAGAAACGCATAATGCGCATCATCGGCTTCTTCGGTTCGCTGCAAAGGCCTGCTGCGTGAGTTTGGCAGCAAGGCGAGCCGGCGCAGCCACAGGTGCAGTCAGCCCATTGCTGGCGGCTGTCTTTTAGCGGCGTGGCAACAGCCGGGTGAAATGGCCCATCTTGCGGCCGGGGCGGGCCTCGGCCTTGCCGTAGAGATGCACGGCGACATCCGGCTCGCCGAGCAGCGCCGGGACCTTGTCGATATCGTCGCCGATCAGGTTTTCCATGACACAGTCGGAGTGGCGGTTGGCGTCGCCGAGCGGCAGGCCGGCGACGGCGCGGATGTGCTGCTCGAACTGCGAGACCACACAGGCCGCCTCGGTCCAGTGGCCTGAATTGTGTACCCGCGGCGCTATCTCGTTCACCAGCAGCGAGCCGTCGGCAAGGACAAAGAACTCGACGCCGATGACGCCGACATAATCGAGTGCCGTGAGAATCTTGCGTGCCGCGTCGCGTGCTGCCATGGCAGTTTCGCTGCCGATCGTGGCCGGCACCGTCGAGGTCGCCAGAATACCGTTGCGGTGCACGTTTTCAGCCGGATCGAAGACGGCGATGCTGCCATCGGTGCCGCGCGCCGCGATGATCGAGATTTCGCGTTCGAAGGCGACGAAGGATTCGAGCACCAGCGGCACATTGCCGAGCGAGGCGCAGGCGCCGTCGAAGCCGCCTGTCGTCATGTTGCGGAAGACCATCTGGCCCTTGCCGTCATAACCCATACGGCAGGTCTTCAGCACGCCGCTGCAGTCGAAGGCCTTCAGCGCCTCCGCCAGCTCGGCATCGTTGTCTACAGGCCGGAAGCCGGCTGTGGATATCCCGATCCCGTTGAGGAAGGTCTTTTCGACGAGGCGGTCCTGGGCAACCTCGAGGGCGCGTGCCGGCGGGTAGACCGCGATCGTGCGGCCCAGCCGTTCGGCAGCGACAACCGGCACGTTTTCGAATTCATAGGTGACGACGGCACTGGCGCGCGCCAGCCCGTCGAGGGCCGCGGGGTCGTCATAGGCAGCAACGATCTGGCGGTTGGCGACCTGGGCTGCCGGGCAGTCTGCCTGCGGCTCCAGAACGACCGTCTGGTAGCCGAGGCGAGCCGCTGCCATGGCCAGCATGCGGCCGAGCTGGCCGCCGCCGATGATGCCGATGGTGGCGCCGAGGGGAAGGGGCGCGCTCACGCGTCGTCCGTCGGCTGTTCAGCGACCCGTGCGGTCTGGGCAGCGCGCCATTCGTCGAGCCTTGCGGCGAGCGCGTCGTCGGACAGGGCAAGCACGGCCGCGGCAAGCAGTGCAGCGTTGGCGGCACCGGCCTTGCCGATGGCAAGCGTGCCGACGGGGATGCCGGCCGGCATCTGGACGATGGAAAGCAGCGAATCCTGGCCCGACAAGGCCTTCGATTCGACCGGCACGCCGAACACCGGCAGAGAGGTCATGGCTGCAGTCATGCCGGGAAGATGGGCCGCACCGCCGGCGCCGGCGATGATGACGCGGAAGCCTGCTGCCTTGGCGCCCTTGGCGAAGTCGTAAAGACGGTCGGGTGTGCGGTGGGCCGAGACGATGCGTGCCTCAAAGGCGATGCCAAGCACTTCGAGCAATTCGGCGGCATGGCGCATGGTCGCCCAGTCAGACTGGCTCCCCATGATGATGGCGACGTCGACCCTGTCTTTGCTCACGCGCGGCACCCCTGCTTGATCAGCCTGCGTTAACCGAAATGCGCTGCCATCGCAACCAAAGGCCGGCCGAAAATGGCGGTTTCTCAGGCGATGATGTCGGGGATGATGCGGTCTTCGATCTGGCTGATCTTGTCCTTGAGGACCAGCTTCTTCTTCTTCATCCGCTGGATCTGCAACGTATCGCAGCCCATCGCGATCATCGCGTTGATTGCGGCATCGAAATCCGCATGGTCCTGCTTCAAGCGTGCAAACTCGAGACGAATCTCGGCTTGTTCCTGTTCCGACATGTCTACCGTCTGCAAACTCACTGGCGCACCCGGGGCGCTCCTAAGGCGGGGTCGGCGACTCCTTGTCACCGGCGCGAAGCCCTTATCACATTTCACGCTGTCAGGAAATGCTACCACACTTTATTCGACATCGCCGACGGGGGATGGCAGACTGTCATGGTTCCGTCACAGAGCACTGTCTGCGGTGGGCAGGGCTGTGCCCGGAGCATCGAGGAAACCATGAAAGGGAGAACCAATCATGTCTCTTGCTTCCCATCTTGAAGAACTTCAGCGCAAACATGGTGACGTCGAGCGCCAGCTCGGCGAAGCAATGAATCATCCATCCATGGACGACCTGCAAATCGTAGCGCTGAAGCGTCGCAAGCTGGCTCTCAAGGACGAGATTGAAAAGCTGAAAGGTGACCCGACGCAGCACTAGGCTCAGGCACGAGGTCTCCAGCAAGGCCCTGATTTTCGGCAAGGGCCCGACAGCCGGCGGCGAAGCAACATCGCCGCCGGATCAGGGTGATATTTATCAGCCAAATCATCGCACCGGAACAGCGCATCCGCAGCGCGATGCTCGTGCATATTGGCGGTTGAGCCGCCGATATGGCGCTTCCGCTAGGCCATTGCCGTGATCAGCCACATCCTTGGCACGTCGCGTTATTGCCTGGCATAGGACTGGCGCATCCATCCTCCTGGGCATGACCGCCTCCGAGGCGGCACCGGACAAAGCCTCAGGCGTCCCAGAACTGATCCAGCCAGATGTTGAGCTTGCGGAAGCCGGCAACGCTGACCGCATAGACGCGGCGCGTGCCTTCGGCGCGGGCGCTGACAAGGCCGGCGTCGAGCAAAACCTTGAGGTGTTGTGACACCGCCGGGCGTGAAACCGGCAGGCCTGCGGCAAGTTCGCTGACGGTCTTGGGGCCACGCCGCAATTCTTCCAGCAGATGGCGCCGGTTGGCATCCGATATGGCGAGGAACGGCGCGTCAGTTGTCATGGCCCATTTGTGCCGCAACATCGGCGAAATCTCAACTACCGGTCGCAATCGCCGTGCCGGCGTCTCGTCGCACCACCTTGCCTGTCAGGCGGCGTCCTCGTGCCTGGGGTCGAGGCGCAGCGATTCCGGCGTCGCGCTGCGGTCCGCCGGCTGGGTCTTGAAGGCCTCGCGATCCTTGATCGGCACCGGCGCACGCCGCTTGATGCGCAGTGCGGTGTAGCCGGCCAGCGTGAAATGCGCGGCAGCTGTCGCGAGGAACAGCGCTTCCGGCCGCATGTAGTCCATCAGGCCGGCGCCAAGCAGTGGCCCGACCATGGTGCCGAAGCCGTAGAGCAGCAGCAGCCCGCCCGAAACCTTGACGAAATCCTCAGGCTTGGCGTGGTCGTTGGCATGCGCCACCGCCAGCGAATAAAGCGTGTAGGCAAAGGCGCCGTAGCAGGCGGTCATGGCGATGACGAAGACGCCGGAGCGCGGCGCCACCAGGAAGATCAGAACGGCGGCGACCGCCGAAGCGAGCGAGGCGCCGATCAGCACATAGCGGCGGTCGGTGCGGTCGGAGACCTTGCCGATCGGGATCTGCAGTGCGGCACCGGCGACGACCACGAGGCTCATCATCAGCGCGATCTCGGGCGTCGAGATGCCGACGCGCGCGCCATAGACCGCGCCAAGCGTGCCCCAGTCGCCATTGGCGACGCCGATGAGGAAGCAGGCGACCGAGGCGACCGGGGAGTTTGCGTAGAGGCCCTTGATGTCGAGCGAGACGTCCTGCAGCGGCTTGGGGTGGGCGGCACTCGAAACCGCAGTCGGGATCAGCGACAGGCAAAACAGGATGCCTGTCACCATGAACAGCGAGGCGCTGGTGACGTCACCGCCGGCGACCATCATCTGGCCGGCCATGATCGAGGCGTAGGTGACCATCATGTAGAGGCCGAAGACGGTGCCGCGGTTTTCGTTGGTGGCGCGCTCGTTGAGCCAGCTTTCGATGACCATGAAGGCGCCGGCCATGGCGAAGCCGGTAAAGGCGCGCAGCGCGATCCAGACATATTCGTTGACGATCAGACCCGTCAGCAGCGCGATGATCGCGGCCGATGCGGCGAAGGTGCCGAAGGCGCGGACATGGCCGGCGCGGCGGACGACCCGCGGGGCGAAGTAGCAACCGGCGACGAAGCCGCCGGCCCAGGCCGTGCCCATCAGGCCGAGTGCGGTGGTCGAAAAGCCTTCTTCCTGGCCGCGGAGGGGAAGCAGCAGGCCATGCAGGCCCGATGCTGCGAGCAGGAAAGCTGTGCCGCGGAGCAACGACAGGATCGGCCGGTAGGTTGCGAGCATCTGGTGTCCCACCACGAATCAATTAGGCACTGGCACCTGATGATAACCCGTTTGGGGCATATCGGTGGCGGCGCGCGTTTCAGCCGCGCTTGAACAGCGCCTCGGCGGCCGATTTGGTCGAGCCCTTGACGGAAAGCTCTGCCTCGAGCCGGCCGATCTCGGCGTGCAGGGCTGAGATGCGCTCGTTGAGCTCACCGACCGAAAGCAGCGACAGATCCTGGCCGATCTCGTGGACCGGTTTCTTCTTGATCGGCTCGTCGTCGAACAGCGCCATCTCGCTCTCCTCCATCTCGGGCAGGCGTTTGCCTGATTTGCCAATCAGAATACATAGTGCGGTCAAACACATGTAAAGTCCGGGGCATATAAAGTCCGGGGCACACCGGACCAGCGGAGACCGAAAAGACATGGCCAATGTTGCCAAGCTTCCAGCCAAGATGCTCGCGGTGGCGATTTCGCAGCCGGGCGGGCCGCGCGTGCTCAAGGCCGAGAAGCGCGACCTGCCTGAACTCGGCCAGGGCGAGATCCTGATCCGCGTGCATGCGGCCGGCGTCAACCGGCCCGACGTGTTGCAGCGCAAGGGCGCCTATCCCGCGCCGCCGGGCGCCTCCGAACTGCCCGGGCTCGAAGTGTCGGGCGAGGTGGCAGCCGTCGGCGACAGTGCCACGCGCTGGCGCATCGGCGATGCGATCTGCGCGCTGACGCCGGGCGGCGGTTATGCCGAATACGCCAAGGTGCACGAGACCAACGCGCTGCCCATGCCCACGGGCTTCACCTTCACCGAAGCAGCCGCCGTGCCCGAAACCTTCTTCACCGTCTGGCATAACGTCTTCGAGCGTGGCGCGCTCAAACCAGGCGAGACGCTGCTCATCCATGGCGGCTCGTCGGGCATCGGCACGACGGCGATCCAACTCGCCTCGGCCTTCGGCGCCTATGTCATCGTCACCGCCGGTTCCGAGGACAAGTGCGCTGCCTGCCTGAAGCTCGGGGCCGATCGCGCCATCAACTACCGGAACGAAGACTTCGTCCAGGCGGTAAAGGACGCTACCGGCGGCAAGGGCGCCGACGTCATCCTCGACATGGTCGGCGGCGACTATGTCGGCCGAAATTACAATGCTGCCGCCGTAGACGGCCGCATCGTCCAGATCGCAACGCAAGGCGGGGCGGTGGCGAGTGCCGACTTCTCTAAGCTGATGGTCAAGAGGCTGACCCATACCGGCTCGACGCTCAGGCCACGCACCAACGAGTTCAAGGGCGCGATCGCGGCAGCGCTCGAGGCCCAAGTGTGGCCGTTGCTCGCTGTCCGCCGCGTCGCACCCGTCATGGACATGATCTTCCCACTCAAGGAAGCCTGGCGGGCGCATGAGCGCATGGAAGAGGGCGAGCATATCGGCAAGATCGTGCTGGACGTGGGCTGAGGGGCCTTCGGCCTCGCCGCGTCTCCCCGGCGCTTCCAAGGAAGCCTTTACCGCGCCAAGCCCAGGAACTCATCGCCCGTCATGGGCGCGGCCTCAGGCAACGATGCCGCGCACGGCCCAGGCGATATTGGCAAAGGAGCGCTGACCGTCGGGGCGGCCGGCCTCGTAGGCATCGCGCACGGCAGCTTCGGCGCGCACCTTCTCTGCCTGGTCGAGCGTGGCGACAAATTTGCCGATCGGACCTTCGCCCGCGCCGATGGGCGCCCAGAGATCGCCGAAGTCAGCATAGTCCATGCGCAGCAAAAGCTGGGTTTCCTCGACGCGTGACAGCCCTTGTGCAAGGAAGGCGGCTTTCATCTCGCCCGGCTGCATCATCGGCTGGAAACAATAGCGGGCGCGTAGTTGCCGGCCGGCTTCGCCGAGCGCAGCCAGCGTGTCGACCGCCATGCGCATGCCGGGCATGCCGCCATAATGATCCCACACCGTGGCCGCGACCACCCCGCCCGGCCGTGTCACCCTGGCCATCTCCGCGATCGCCTTTGGCGCCTCGGGCACGAAATGCAGCACCAGCAGCGCCAGCGTGCGGTCGAAGTTGTTGTCCTCGAAGGGCAGGGCGCAGGCATCGGCCTGACTGATCTTTATGCGTGGGTCCGTGTTGTGCGCCTGAGCTGTCGCGACAAAGACCGGCGAGAAGTCGATGGCCGCGATTTCCTTGAGATTTGCGGCCTTGGCCAGTGCGAAGGTCAGGCTGCCGGTGCCACAGCCGACGTCGAGCACCTTCTCGCCATCGGCGAGACCGGCAAAGTTGATGAATGGCACCGCGAGTTTCTGGCTCCAGCGGCCCATCAACTGCTCATAGCCGGCCGCATCCTGCACGTTGAAGCTTGACGTCATCGAAGCCTCCTATGCCTGGAGGCAGGGTAGGCCTTGGCGGGGGGAATGGGAAGGTGTCCATCGACCGAACTGCGATGCCGATCTGCGCCCCATTTCGGCCGTTCGGACATCGGCTGCAAGTCGCCAAAAGCAGACGTCAATCCGCCGGCAAGCCTGGCACATCGAACGACGCAGTAGAGAAGTCGAGGGTGTGATCGATTTTGGCCTGCAGCTCGCCCAAGAGAACGGTACTTTGTCCCATCACGCCGATCCGCTCGGTTTTCTGTCGGGCGTGCTCGCCACGGAAGGCCATGAGACGGAGTCCGATAGAAGGCAGGTTATCTTTGCCCCTTCTTCATCCATCCGGCAGGAATTCGTGAATTGCGTGAACGGGTGCTGACCCTGATTTCTCGCTTCTTACCCACACATATCCCGCAGTGGGCGCCAAGGCCGTGCAAGCACTTCATACCGCCTTGAGATTCCCCATGGGCATGATGGGTGCCGACCCCGGCCCGGAAAACCGAAAGCAATGGACCTCGCAATCGCGGAGGCGATGCGACATTTGCTTTCATGGAATTCATGAACTGGTGGCGTGGCGCCGTTGTGGTTGTGTTCGAAGCGGCCTCCGAATTACTGTCTTGGCTTACCGGCCCGCGTCCTGCGCTTAGGGACCCAGAACGAGGACTGCGTCAAGAGTACGCATCAGACCCTCGGCCGCTCGCTTCCATCTGGATATGGAATGGCGCTACGGCGACAACTGACAGCAGCTTCCTGGCTGGACGTCCAATATCAGAAACTGCGATTGGGTTGCGACCCAACAGCCCCTCTCAAATTGCTGGCCCGCGACCCGCGGCATGCCTATTTAGCTGGTAACCTGAACAAGCCCGAGATGTCATGCGCAGTCCCCGGTTCCAACACACCTATGCCGCCGACCTCCCCGAACGGCTTTACGCCCGTCCTGATCCATCCTCGGTTTCGACACCGCATCTGGTTGAACTGAATGAAACACTGGCGACGCAACTAGGCCTCGACATCGTCTGGTTGCGCAGTCCTGACGGCATCGAAATGCTGGCCGGAAACCGCTTCCCCGGTGATGTGCGCCCCATCGCCCAGGCCTATGCGGGTCACCAGTTCGGCAACTTCGTGCCGCAGCTTGGCGACGGTCGCGCCGTCCTCGTCGGAGAGTTGCTCGATACCAGCGGCCAATTGCGCGACGTTCAATTGAAGGGCTCCGGTCCGACCCGGTTTTCCCGCAATGGCGATGGGCGCGCAGCGCTCGGACCGATGATGCGCGAGTACATCGTCAGCGAGGCGATGCACGCACTCGCCATTCCAACCACGCGAACCCTGTCGCTGGTTGCCACTGGCGAGCACGTCTACCGCGAGACCAGGCTTCCCGGAGCGCTGATAGCGCGCGTTGCCGCCAGCCACATCCGCGTCGGCACGTTCCAGTACCTTGCCGCACGGGAAGACATCGACGGCCTGAGGGCGCTGGCGGATTACGCAATTGCGCGGCACTATCCGCATCTCGCCGAAGTCCCCCGTCGCTACCTTGGGTTCCTCAATGCCGTCGTAGCAGCACAGGCGAAGCTGGTGGCGCAGTGGATGCTGGTCGGCTTTATCCATGGCGTCCTCAATACCGACAACGTCGCAATTTCTGGCGAGACGATCGATTATGGTCCATGTGCGTTCATGGACGCCTATCATCCGGCGACTGTGTTCAGTTCCATCGACCGTCAAGGCCGCTACGCCTTTGCAAACCAGCCCCGCATCACCGTCTGGAACCTGGCGCGACTGGCCGAAGCGCTGCTGCCCATTCTGGGAGGCGAAGCAGGCGGAGACGATGAGGGCCTTGAGCAGGCGAAAGCGGTGATCGGGTCGTTCCAGGCACGCTACGAGGCTGCGTTTAATGAAGGCATCCGCCACAAGATCGGGCTGTTTACCGAACAGCCTGAAGACCTTGAGCTCGCGGCCGGAATGCTTGACCTGATGGCGCGCAACGGGGCGGATTTCACCCTTACATTTCGCGATCTCGCGCATGAGGTCGACGGCGTCGGCCGAGTCCGCAACCACTTCATCGACCCTACTGCCTTCGACAGCTGGGCTTTGCGCTGGCGTGAACGGCTGGCTCGCGAGCCGGAGAATGCAGCCGACCGCACGGCTCGGATGCGCACCGTGAACCCGAAGTACATAGCACGCAATCACCGTGTCGAAGCTGCCATCGCCGCCGCCACCGATGAAGGCGACTTTGGCCCTTTCCAGAGCTTGCTCACTGTGCTGGCGCGCCCGTTCGACGAGCAGCCCGAGATGGAGGAATACGCGCAGCCACCAAAAGACGAAGAGCGCGTCCTGCAGACATTCTGCGGTACGTAATTGCGGCTACAGTACAGGCCGAATGAGATGGGTGCTGTCTGATCGTTTAACCATGCATGGTTCGGCGAGAATGGGAGAGGAATGGCAGCTATTGCCGTCTGTTGGGGGCGGAAACCGTCTCTGGGATCGACGCGCTTTTTTGCCGGCAGTTGTCGCACATCAGTGGCTCGAAACCGGACTGTCAGCCGACGGGCCAAACAGCTCGTGGGTACGTCGGCGAAACTTGTCCACCTCTCGCATTAGCTGACGCGGCCCGCCAGTGCTGTTGCATTGGCACCGCCTCAGGTCGAAAATGCCTTATGGAATCAGTCCGATTTCCTAAGCTCACGACGCCAAGGCTCGTGCTCCGGGCGCCGAGTGAACGGGATATCCCAGCATGGTTTGCGCGCGCGACGGATGTCGAGTCCGCCTCCCTTGCCGGCGATCCCGATCCGGCAGACATAAGCGCAGGCGCGCAATGGTTCGCCCGTTCGCGTCAGCGGTTCGCTGACGGCAAGGCGATCAAGTGGTCCATAGACCAAGTGGGAGTATCTGACGCAATCGGGACGATCACCCTGTCTTTCGGCGCAACCGACGCCAAGACAGCCGCATTGGGATTTGTGCTGGCGCGTGCGCATTGGGGGCAGGGACTGGGCAGCGAGGCGGCGCGCGAAGTCCTCCGCTACGCCTTTGAAAGTCTGACGATTCAACAGGTGACGGCCGAGGCGGTTGTGCGCAATTTCGCGTCGCTGCGTATTTTGGCGAAGCTCGGCTTCAAACACATCGAAAGCTACATTGATGAGTCCGACGGCGAGCGCTGCGAGCGGCTTGCACTCGATGGACACATCGGAAAGGCACTCTTGTCGAGCAACAAGATGCCGGACTGATAGGCTTTGATCCATCCGCCAACAGCGATTGTTTGTGCTGTTTGGATACGTAGAGAGCTCGCGAAACGTCCGCTTGCGGGTGACTTCAGCCTACCGGGTTGACCGGCAGCTCACGGCCCCGCCCCTGCCACTCGGCGGCGCGCCGCATGTCGGCCGTACCGAACTCTATCGGCGCTTCAGCTTCAAGCACACCGCCATATTGCGCGCCCCGTGAGAGCCTCTGGCAAAAAAATGAGTTCGATTGTCGGCAGACGCACTGTTTGTTCGTCCTAGGGGAGCTCAATGAATGGAGGTGACCATGCCCAACACTTTAAAGCTGCACCGGGTCTTTGCCACGAAACCCGAAAAGATCTACCGCGCATTTCTGGAACCCGACGCGATTGCGAGTTGGCTCCCGCCCTTCGGCTTTACCTGTACGGTCCATGAGCTCGAGGCGCGGGAAGGCGGCAAGCACAGAATGTCCTTCCGAAACTTCGCCACCGGGCAAAGCCATTCTTTCGGCGGCACTTATCTGAAACTCGTTCCCGGCGAGACGCTCGTCTATAGCGATGTCTTCGATGATCCGAACCTTCCGGGCGAGATGAAAGTGACGGTCACGCTAAGGGCCGTCTCCGTCGGAACTGACATGACGGTGGTTCAGGAGAACGTGCCCGATCTGATCCCCGTCGAGGCATGCTACCTCGGCTGGCAAGAGTCCCTGCGCAAGCTTGCCAAACTCGTCGAACCCGAAATCACGCAATGAACTGCCCGCGAAATCTCATCCAACTGGGACAACAAGGATTCCAAAAGTGACCATCCAGCAGATCACCATTGCCACCACGATTGCGGCGCCGATCGAGCGCGTCTGGGAGGCCTACACGACACCCGCTGACATCACGCAGTGGAATTTCGCTTCCGACGACTGGTGTTGCCCAAGCGCCGAAGCTGACCTGAGGGTCGGCGGTCGCTACAAGGCGCGCATGGAAGCCAAGGACGGCAGTTTCGGTTTCGACTTCGAGGCAGTGTACGACGAGATCGAACCGTACAAGGCCATCACATTAGCGATGGGCGACGGGCGCAAGGCGCGGACGATATTTGATGCCACCGAAAATGGCACGAAGGTGACCACGATGTTCGATGCCGAGACGCAGAATTCCATCGAGATGCAGCGCGACGGCTGGCAGGCGATCCTGAACAATTTCCGCAGTTATGTTGAAAAGTGACGCCACTTCGGCCGACCGACGCCATGCCTTGCGCTTCCAGGCACTCTAAGGGTCCTTTGTTGCCTTCAAGCGTCCCGGGAATGACTGACTGGCACCGTTCCCGATCGAGACGATCGGGGGCGTTTCTCGCTGGGATCTGGAAATTTTTTCCACCTGGCAAGCTGTTTTGTGAGTTTGCGATTTGGACGACATTTTGGAGATTGGACACATGGCGCTCAAACGGATGGACAATGTAGGAATCGTCGTCGATGACCTCGAAGGGGCGATTGATTTCTTTCGCGAGCTCGGCCTCGAGCTCGAAGGGCGGGCCATGATCGAAGGAGAATGGGCCGGACTTGTCACTGGACTGGGCGATCAACGGGTCGAGATCGCCATGATGCGCACACCGGACGGCCACAGCCGGCTCGAGCTCTCCCGCTTCCTGGTGCCGGAAGTCGTCGGAGATCACCGCAACGCCCCGGTCAACGCGCTTGGCTACCTCCGCGTCATGTTCACCGTGGACGACATCAACGAGACGCTTGAAAGGCTTCGCCATCGCGGGGCGCAGCTCGTAGGCGAAGTCGTCGACTATAAAGACGCGTATCGGCTCTGCTACATCCGCGGGCCCGGAGGGCTGCTCATCGGGCTCGCCCAAGAACTTAAATAAGCGCAAGAGGCAATATCAAAGGCTGCAATCTCTGCGAAGACGGTTGCCGCATGGCAGCTATCCCCTGACCGGCCGAAAGAGCGGACCAACCGCTTGCGTTTCCTTAGTGAGCGCTCAGGTGCCGCCGCTTAGGCGGCTTGCTGCGCCGTCGCTTCGGACCCGCCCAAGGCAATGTGCCGGACGCATATGCGAGCAAAGACTTTGAGGCACGTGGGCGGGCGGCTTGTACCGACAGCCGTTTCCCGTATGCACGGGCTGCCTACGTTGTCCTAGGGGGCGTTGTACTAGGGGGCGTCGTGCTAGGGTCGTTGTGCTAGGGTCGCGGTTTGAAGTCGGCGGCGTCTCTGCCGCCTCAGGCATATGCACGGGCTTGGACAAGGGAAATGGCATTGACAGAACCGACACACAAGGCAGCGCTCATCGGGTTGGGTTGGTCTTCCTTCTTTGGTGACCAGGTCGGCGAAGACGAGGCCAGCCTTGTTCCCGTTCGCATCGCCCATGTCCATCGCGCGCGAATGAGCGGGCAATCCATCAATGGCGCGGTCGATCTCATTCTGCCGGCCAACAGTATCAGCGGCGATTATGCGGTGGGCGATTTCGTGCTCGCCGACCCAGGCGATTTCCTCGTGCGACGGCGGCTCGCGCGCGCTTCGCTTCTCACCCGGCGTATGGCGGACGGCAGCACACAGCTGTCCGGCGCCAATATCGACACGCTCTTCATTGTCACCTCCTGCAATGGCGATTTCAACGTGCCACGGCTCGAGCGCTATCTCGCCATGGCAGGCCAGGCTGAAATCGCGCCAGTCCTTGTTCTGACCAAGGCCGACACGGCCAATGACGCCGCCCCCTTTCTCGCGCAAGCAGCCGAGTTGGCGCGCGACCTGCCGGTGGTGGTCGTCGATCCGCGAGCGCCCGACGCATTGGCAAAGCTGCAGACCTGGTTTGGCGTGGGCAAGACGGTGGCGCTGACCGGGTCGTCGGGGGTAGGCAAGTCGACGCTGGTCAACACGCTAGCCGCCTCGGGCGGCGCCACAGCCCAACTCACCGGCGCCATTCGAGTCCATGATTCAACTGGGCGGCACACGACGACGGCGCGCTCGCTCCATCCGGTCGCAGGCGGCGGGTGGGTGCTCGATTCTCCCGGGATTCGCACGTTGCATCTGGGCGAGATGGCCGAGGGGCTGGATGTGGTGTTCGCCGAAATCATCGAACTGGCGACCCAATGCAAGTTCAATGATTGCACGCACTCCCATGAGCCTTCCTGCGCCGTGCTCGCCGCCCTTGCGCGTGGCAGCATCGATGCCAAGCGGTTTTCGCGCTGGCGTAAGTTGCATGATGAAAACACTGCCGCCAGCGCGCCGAAGCGCGGCCGTCGCTGAAGTTATGACGCCATGCGACCGCCATGAGGCCGGCCGCCACATATCGCTCTCTGACGGCATCGCTTCGAATCCAGACAGTCTCCTTCCGGCCCCAAGCAGGACATGGCTACATCGCCCTACTAGGGTAATTCTTCGCCAAACAGGCACGTCGTTCCCTTCTGACCGGTCCGCGACTATGGTGGCACCAATTTCTGGCCAGTATTGACCCCACGTGTCCCAACCCCTCTCCAATCCCCGCCTCCTCGGCCTCGCGCTTTGGCTCGCCGCACTGATAGCTTTCGTCGTCGTGTCGGTGGAGACGTCGCGGACGCGTATGGGGGACGAGCTGGAGGTGACGGGGCGGACGCTGCACCGGCTGATCTCGCAGCGGGTGGCTCAGCATGATGCGCATCTGACCACGCTGATCGCGCTGTCGAGCGGGGCTGAGCCGGCGCCCGATGGCGCCGTGCGGCAGGTGATGGAGAGCATCTCGCGCTTTTATCCCCGCATCGCCTGGCTGGCGCTGGTCTCGCTCGAACCGGAGGGAGTTGCCAGCGACGCCGTGGACGGAGGTCGAGGATCAGCCGAGGCAGGCAACTCTGCGACTTCGCGGTCGGCAGGCGTTGCCACTTCGACTATGGCCGTGCGCGAGGTTGTTGATGTACCCGCAGGCGGTGGGGTCGATCTGGCGCCACGCGCGGTGGAGATTGCGGCGCAGCTACGCGGCAGGCCGAGCGTCTACGCCGCGGGCGACGGTCGTTATCTTCTGGCCAAGCGCGCGCCGGAACCTTCCGACCACGCCGTCGTGCTAACGATCGATGCCGCCAGGCTTCTGGAGCCGGAGGAGCGGCCCGGCTTTGCCCATCTGAGGATCAGCCTTGACGGTGCCGACCTGGTGGCCCTGCCGGCCGATGTGTCGTTCGGGCCTGGGGTCTCGTGGCTAAAGCCGCCGCATTTCGAGAAGGTGATCGATGGCGAGGGGCAGCGGCTGTTGTTGTCGCTCGACAGGTCACTGCCTTTGGCGGCACTGGTGCCGCCGGGACGGTTGCTGGGCTTTGCCATGGTGGCCGGTCTGTTGGCTGCGGCCTTGAGCTTCGGGCTCGGGCAGCGGGCGGCAGTGAAGCGCTCCGAGCTTGCCGCGCGCGAGGCCGAGGAGCGGCTGGCCGTGCAGGAGCGGGAGACGCTGTTGGCACATGCCTCGCGCGTCAACGCCATGGGCGAGCTGGCATCCGGTATCGCCCATGAATTGACGCAGCCGCTGACCGCACTTCTGAGCCGCAGCCAGGCGGCACTTCGCCTGTCGCGGGCGGACAAGCCCGACATGGCGATGATCTCGCAGGCGCTCGACGTCAATGTGCGCGAGGCCAAGCGTGCCGGCGAGATGCTGAAGCGGATGCGCGACTATGCCTCCAACAAGGCGCCTGAACGGGCGCGGCAGGACCTGAACGCCATCGTGGCCGAAGTGGTGGCGCTGACCCGCACCGATCTCGAGCGGCGCGGGGTGGCCTTGGTGCTGGAACTCGGACAGCCAACGCCGGAGGCGGTGGTCGATGCGATCGAGATTGAGCAGGTCCTGCACAACCTGATCCGCAACGCGGCGGAGGCGCTGGACAGTGCCGGGACCGCCGGGGCGCGGATTTCCATCACGACCAAGGACGTTAGCGCGGAAGCGAAGATCGAGGTGTCGGACAACGGGCCGGGCATCGCTCCCGACGTGCTGCCGAAACTGTTTGTGCCATTCTTCACCACCAAGGCCGACGGCATGGGGCTGGGGCTTTCCTTGTGCCAGACGCTGGTGGAGCGGGTCGATGGCCGGATCGAGGCCGGCAACGCGGCCGGTGGCGGGGCGCGGTTCGTGATTACGCTGCCGCGCGCATCGGTCGGACGATCCGACGCGATTTCGGGCAAGCACGATGGCTAGGCTGAACAGGTGCCGGAGCGTTGTTGATGTTTCCGCTGCGGTGCGGGGAGTGACGGCATGAGCAGGTATCAGGTCTATCTGATCGACGACGACGAGGCGGTGCGCGAGGCGCTGGCGTTCCTGCTCGGCACCTATGGAATTTCGGTAGAGACCTTCGGCGACCCCAAGACGTTTCTGGCGCATGTCGACGACGGCAAGCCCGGCGTGATTGTCGT
This sequence comes from Aminobacter aminovorans, assembly GCF_900445235.1. NCBI lineage: Bacteria > Pseudomonadati > Pseudomonadota > Alphaproteobacteria > Hyphomicrobiales > Phyllobacteriaceae > Aminobacter > Aminobacter aminovorans. Next base: position 1,333,144 of record NZ_UFSM01000001.1, read on the forward strand.
CGACCTGCGCATGCCCGAGGTGTCGGGGCTGCAACTGCACCAGAAGCTCAGCGAGCGCGGCATCGACTGGCCGACGGTCATGATAACAGGCCATGGCGACGTCGCCGCCTGTCGCCGTGCCTTCAAGGCCGGCATCCAGGATTTCCTGACCAAGCCTGTCGATGGCGAGGTGCTCGTCGAAGCGCTGCAACAGGGGTTTTCGAGCCTCGACGCCCGGCTGGAAAAGCGCGAGGCGCGGACGCTTTTGGCGAAATTGACCGAGCGCGAGCGCGAGGTGCTCGACATGGTGGCGCGGGGTTGGGCGAGCAAGGAGATCGCGACCACGCTCGAGGTCTCGGCCCGCACCATCGACGCGCATCGGGCGAAGATCGCCGAGAAGCTGGGCACAAGCTCGGTGGCCGAACAGGTGCGGCTGGCGCTGATTTCCTGAGCGGGCATGACCTTGGCTGAAAGCCGGCACCGCTTTGGGAACATACCCGGAGGGGCATGACCCCAAGAACCGGTTTCCACTTTTTGGGTCATGCTTAGAAAGGCATAACCCTGTCCAAAACCCGGTTTCCACTTTTTGGGGTCATGCCGTAGCGGTCGCAGCAGTAGGTAATCCTACCTAGGGCAGGTGGTGGCATCGCGGATTCAGCGTGGCGGCGGTTCGGCGTAGTTCTGGCCTCGGACAAGCAAGACGCTTTCTCCTAAGCAACATCAGGACAGGAACCCAGTCATGATCAAGAGCATTTTCCTCGCCGCCGCTGCCACCGTCGCCCTCAATGGGGCTGCTTCCGCACAGGTGCTGACCGAGAAGAACATCTCGTCGAGCCTCGCCGTCGAGATCGCCCAGAACGCGGTCGCCGCCTGCGCTGCCGACAAGTACAATGTGACCGCTGCCGTGGTTGACCGTGCAGGCGTGCTGCGCGCCCTCGTTCGCTCCGACAATGCCGGCACGCACACGGTTTCGGCTGCCCAGGACAAGGCCTTCACCTCGGCCTCGTCGCGGACGCCTACCTCCAAGATGGCCGAGAACGTTGCCAAGAACCCGGGCGCTGCCGGTCTCGTCGACATTGACGGCTTCCTGGTGCTTGCTGGCGGCATGCCGATCAAGGCTGGTGACGCTGTCATCGGCGCCATCGGCGTCGGCGGCGCACCCGGCGGCAACTTCGACGAAGCTTGTGCGGTTGCAGCCATCGAGAAGGCCGCCGACAAGCTGAAGTAAGCCTGTCCGGCATCCGTGCCGGCACGAACGAAGCCCCGTTTCCCGCTAGGGGAGGCGGGGCTTTTTCGTGCGCCGGCGCCGGCGATCGGGCTCGTTTGCCGGCGGTTCCAAAATCGTTGCGGTGGCGGGCGAATGCGTCTATATACGGGCCGAATTTCCCATTTTCTGGTGGTCTGACCACCGCCCGCGTGAGGGACGCGGGCGAGCGAAGAGGATATATCGCATGGCCAATACGCTGCTTATGCCCAAGGCGACCGCCGTCTGGCTGGTCGACAACACAGCGCTTTCGTTCGACCAGATCGCGCAGTTCTGCTCGCTGCACCCGCTCGAAGTGAAGGCGATCGCCGACGGCGAATCGGCCCAGGGCATCAAGGGCATGGATCCGATCATGACCGGCCAGCTGACGCGCGCCGAGATCGCCAAGGGCGAGGGCGACATCAACCACCGCCTCAAGCTGTCGGACCCCAAGGTCCGCGTGCCGGAGACCAAGCGCAAGGGCCCGCGCTACACGCCGCTGTCGAAGCGCCAGGATCGTCCGAACGCCATCTACTGGCTGGTCAAGAACCATCCCGAGCTCAAGGACGCGCAGATCTCGCGCCTCGTCGGCACCACCAAGGCGACGATCGAGCAGATCCGTGAACGCAAGCACTGGAACATGGCGACGCTGACGCCGCTCGATCCGGTGGCGCTCGGCCTGTGCTCGCAGATCGACCTCGACATCGAAGTGCAGCGCGCCTCGCGCGGCCGCGAAGCCCCGGCACCGACCGGCGACACCTTGCTGCCGGCCTCGCTGACCGAGCGCCTGACGCCCGAGCAGGCCGCACCCAAGGACGAGGACAAGGAACTCGACGCCAACGCCGTGTTCGCCAAGCTCTCGGCCCTGCGCTCGAAGACGCCCGATGAGGACGAAGACGATAAGTTCTGAGGATTGCTCCTCGCATCGACAAAAAGGCCCCGCATCGACGGGGCCTTTTTCGTGTCCGGGCCGCTGATGCCTTGCGAGGGGCAGCCTGGCCGGCAGCCTAGTCCGACAGCCGGGCCGCGGGCATGTCGCGGCCGAAGCGGTGCAGGACAAGACTTGGTGACCGGTTCGATGCCGGGGCTGCGAAGGTGATGGCCGCCTCGACTTCCTTGTAGAAGAAGCGGTGCCCGCCTTCGGCGAATAGCTGCATTTTCGGCTGGCCGCTGAACTGGGCGTAGAGTGCGTCGTCCTCGCGCAGGACCGTGAGAACCACGTCGGGCGCGAGCTGGTAGCGGCCGGTATAGGTATCGAACAGGCTGGCATCGGTGGCGACCTCGCTGTGCCGCGGCTTGGCCCTTGTCAGCGGAATCTCGCGATTGAGCAGATGCAGGCCGATGTCGCTGACGCCTGTATTGGCGTTGGACAGGACGACGACACCGGTGCGCGAAGCGGGATGGAAACCGATGAAGGCGCTGTAGCCGCCGGTACCACCATCATGCCAGGCGATCTCGCCATTGCTGCTTTGGGTGATGAACCAGCCAAGGGCGGCTGAGGTTTCCTGTTCGCCGATTGCCCGCCGTGTCGCCAGCGTGGCGGCAAGGGCGGTGGTCAGCGGCGTCCTGTTCTTGTTGACCGTCACCTGCAGCAGCTCGAGCAGGTCGTTGGCGCTCGAGCGCAGGGCACCGGCCCCCGCAAAGGCCGGCAGGTCCCAGTTGGGAACGATCTCCAGCGTCTCGTTATGGCCGGTTGCCATGCGTTTGCCGAGACGCGGCGCAAGTTCGATTGCGGTGCTGCGCATGGCCAGCGGGCCAACGATTCGCTCCTGGACGAGGGCTTCGTAGCTCTTTCCGGCGCGGTGGGCGAGGGCCTGGCCCAACAGGGCCGAGCCGAGGTTCGAATACTCATATTCGGCGCCGATGTCGCGCGGCAGCTCGTAGCCCGACACGAAGGCATACATCTCGTCGATCGTGTAATCTGCATAAGGGTTGGTCTCGTCGGTCGGCCCGATATTGTCTGGCATGCGCGGCAGGCCAGAGGTCTGTGTCGCGAGGTCGACGAGCGTGATCGCCTTGCCGCCCCGTTCGGGCAGGGCGACGTTCATCGGCAAATATTCGGCCACCGGGTCGTTCAGGGCGACCTCGCCGCGCGCCGCCATGTCGGCGAGCAAAAGTCCGGTGAACACCTTGGTCACCGAGCCGATCTCGAAAATGGTGTCGCCGTCGACCGGACGCGGGTCGAGGCCGCCGAAGTCGCCATGGGCTATGATGCTGCGTCCGTGCGGTCCGATGGTGCCGACGACGATGCCGACGCTTTGCCTCTGAACGTCGATCCGGTCGGCGAGGATATGGCGGATTTCCGCAGCCGTGGCGAGCTGGTCCGGCGAAGCGCTGGCGGCTGCCGCCACGACGATCGGCCGGTCCTGCTTGCGATCGAGATAGAGCAGGCCGCCGGCCACGGCGGCAACCGTGAAAATCACGGCGGTTGCGGTCAGCGCAGCTGAAAGTGCCGAGGGTGTCCTGAAGCGTTTCATTTGGATGCTGTCTCTGAGCGCGTGTTCCGGCACGACGTGCACATCAAACCGCACTGTCTGGTCCCGACAGATTGCAAGAGCATTGCGGCTGACCGCGCGCGGGCTGACAGATTTTTGCAGACGTCAGTGGCGCTCGGAGACGAGGCCTCGGTCGTTGCCGCCAAGTACTGACTTCGGCCGACTGCCTTTGGGGCCGACTGCCTTTGGCAATGTCAGTGCAGCGCCGGCTGTCCGGTCGCCGGCCAAAAAGGGGAAAACGCGAGCCAAAGCGGGTCTGACGCGTCGACGCAGTCCGTCTGGCGAGACGTCCGATCAAGCAGGAACGTATGTCAGCCTGATCACGTCCTCGCCAATGCGATCGGTGAAAACAAGGCGGAGTGGCGGCCGGGGGCCGGCGAAGAACGGCTTGCCGCGACCAAGCACGACGGGGTGGAAGTAGAGTCGATACTCATCGATAAGGCCGAGGTCGGTCAGGCTTCGCGCCAGGTCTGGTCCGGAAACTGCGATCTCCCCAACGAGCCGAGCCTTCAGCTCGCCTATCACCGCCTCGAGGTCATCCTCGACAAGCGTGGCGTTGGGGCCGACTGACTTCAACGAGCGCGACACGACCCATTTCGGTTGGCGCCGCCACGCCGCCGCGAATTCGCGTTGCTCCGCACTCCATTCAGGACGGTCTTCGTCCCAATAGGGCATGATCTCGTACATGCGGCGACCGTACACACTGCCCGCCAGGTCGCGCACGTGTTCTATCCAGTGACGAAAGAGCACGGGGTCAGGCGCAAATTCCTGGTGGGTCGACGTAGCCATCCAGGGACTGGTTCATTCCAAAGACGAGCTTCGCCATGCTGCACAATCTCCGCCGCAGGGACTCAGAATAGCTTGAGGCGACATTGCGCAAAAGTGAGGTTGGGCCGCACGCCGCTTTGTCGGAGTGACGAACTGCCAAATCACAGCTGACCACCCTCGTGCGACCTTCGAATTTCTGCTTCCGGGCGAACACCCGGCCTTCCGCCTCAAAGCAAAAAGGCCCCGCATCGACGGGGCCTTTCCTTTGCATGTGGGCTGGGTAGATCAGTCGGCCAGTCGCGGCGCCGACACGTCGTTGCCGAACTGGTGCAATGTCAGGCTTGGCGATGGGCCAGTGTCGGCGGGCACGAAGGTGATCGCGCCCTCGACATCCTTGTAGAAGTAGCGATGCCCGCCCTCGGGGAACAGGCGAAACTTCGGCTGGCCGGTCAGCTGGGCAAACAGCTTGTCGCCGTCGCGCGTGATGTCGAAGACCATCTCGGGTGCCAGCTGGTAGCGGCCGGTATAGCCGTCGAGCAGCTTGGGGTCGATGACGGCCTCGACCGGCTTCGGCTTCGGCTCGGCAAGTGGGATGTCCCGGTTGAGCAGGTGCATGCCGATATCGTTGACCCCGGCGTCGGAGTTGGAGAGCACGACGATTCCGGTGCTGGACGTAGGGTGGAAGCCGATGAAGGTGGTGAATCCGCCGGTGCCGCCGCTGTGCCAGACGATGTCGCCCGACGAGCTTTCGGTGATCATCCAGGCAAGTCCGATCTGGGTGTCGGCGTTGACCGGCTTGCGCTTGATGCTCGCCGCGGCAACGGCATCGGTGAGCGGGGACTTTTCGGTACCGAGCGCCATTGCCAGGAAATCCAGCAGGTCGTTCGTTGACGAACGCAGCGCACCGGCGCCGGCGAAGGCCGGAAGGTCCCAGTTGGGGACGGGCTGCAGATCGCTATTGTGGCCGGTGGCCATGCGCCCGGCGAGTTCAGGCGAGAGCGTGATTGCGGTGCTCGACATGCCGAGTGGCGTGGTGATCCGCTGGCTGACCAGCGCCTCGTAGTCGACGCCGGCGCGGCGGGCGAGTGCATGGCCGAGCAGGCCGAAGCCGGTGTTGGAATATTCGAAATCGGCGCCGATATCGCGCGGCAACTGGTAGCGTGACAGGAAGCGGTAGAGCTGCTCGGTGGTGTAGGTTGCATAAGGATTGAGCGTGTCCGACGGCTCCAGGTCGTCAGGCAGGCTCGGCAGGCTGGCGCGATGCGTGGCCAGGTCGACGAGGGTGATCGCCTTGCCGCCGCGCTGGGGCACGGTGACGCCTTCGGGCATGTATTTGGCGAGCGGGTCGTTTAGCCCGACTTCGCCGTCGGCCACCATTTCGGCGAGCAGCAGGCCGGTGAAGACCTTGGTGATCGAACCGATCTCGAAAAGCGTGTTGCCGTCGACCGGGCGCGGATCATTGGCGCCGAACTTGCCATGGGCAACGACGCTGCGGCCATGCGGCCCGATCGTGCCGACGACGATGCCGACGCTTTCGGCCCTGAGGTCGACGCGTTCGGCAAGGATCTTGGCGATTTCCGAATCGGCCGGGAATGTATTGGTAGCGCTGTTGGCGGAAGCTGTCGTCACCGTGAAAGGTCTCTCGATCAGTTGGTCAAGATAGAGCAGGCCGCCGGAGAAAGCAGCCACGGTGCAGATTGCGGCGGCGGCAGTCAAGGCGCCTGAAAGCGCTGTTGGTTTTCTCGGTGTCGTCATGTTGTTGCTGTCTCTCGAACAGGCGTTTGGCTTGGGAGCATCGCTCATCTGACAGCTTGAGATTGCAACAGCATTGCGCTGAAACGCCCGGTCAAATGGGCTGCAATCGGCGTTCGGCCAACTTGCCGGTTCGACTTGCCGGTTCGCTGGGGCAGGCGCATGATCGGGCTTCAGCGAACTCGAGATGCCCCCGAGGTGCGAGATGAGCGGGTCCGCCGCGTTCGACGCCTGGAGTGCCGGCAACAGCTATGAGCATTACATGGGCCGGTGGAGCCGGCTGGTGGCGACCAAGTTCGTCGCCTGGCTTGCGCCGCCCGCGCAGGCGGCGTGGCTGGAGATCGGCTGCGGCACCGGCGCATTGACGGCAGCGGTGCTTTCAGGTGCGTCACCGCGCTCGATCGTGTCGATCGATCCCTCAGTCGATTTCATCGCGCATGTCCGCAAAGCGATCGGCGACGGCCGGGCCCGGTTCGAGGTCGCCGATGCGCTGAAGTTGCCGGCGGAGCCGGTCAGCATCGACGTCGTCACCTCCGGACTGGTGCTTAACTTTGTTCCCGACAGGCCGGCAGCCCTTGCCGAAATGCAACGCGTGCTGAAGCCGGGCGGGCTGCTGTCGTTTTATGTCTGGGACTATCCCGGCGGCGGCATCGGCTTCATCCGCCAGTTCTGGCAGGCCGCGATCACCATCGATCCGGCTGCGGCGGAGTTGGGGGAAGGCAAGCGGTTTCCGTTCTGCACCAGGGAAGGGCTTATGGCGCTGTGCCGGGACGCCGGCCTGCGCGACATCGCCATCGCGTCGATGGAGATCGAAACCCGCTTCGCGGATTTCGAGGCGTTCTGGCAGCCTTTCACGCTGGGCGCGGGACCGGCCCCTGGCTATTGCATGAGCCTGAACGACTATCAGCGCGCCAAACTCAAGGCGCGCCTGGCTGAGCGGCTTGGATCGACGGGGCCGATCGACCTCGTGGCGCGTGCCTGGATGGTCAAGGCGAAAACGCCAGGCTGAGCGGCGCGAAAAAGCCCTGCCGCTGCCGATGCGAGCCTATTCGCTGGCGATGAATTTCAGGACACCGGCGATGCCCGATCCTGATGCGCCGCCCTTGCGGTCCGAGGGATGGTTGACGCCGTCCATGACAGGGATCTCGGTGAAGTCGAACGGGCTGATGCCTTCGAGGATGGCGGCGTTGACGCCAAACTGGTTGGGGTTAGAGCGGCGTTGGTGATGGGTGTAGATGCCGCATTTCGAGCAGAAATAGTGCTTCGCGGCCATGGTGTTGAACTGGTAGAGGGTGAGGGTTTCTTCACCCGATACGACATCGATGCCGCCAAGGTCGGCCGACAGGGCGACAGCGCCTTTCATCCGGCAATAGGAGCAGGTGCAGCGCCGCGCGCTGCGCAGGCCGTCCGCCAGCCTGACGCGCAGGCGCACCGTGCCGCAATGGCAGGCGCCGTCAATCTCGTGGATGTCCATGTCCATTGGGCAGTCTCTCCTTCCGCTTCCAAGCCTAGCGGCATGCAGGACGGTTGGGTATTGCCTGCAACTGCCAAAGGAAAGTCCCGGCTTGTCACCGGGACAATTTGGGAGCGGGGGGAGGAAACGCGTTGCGGCGTCAGCCGTGCGAGTTGCGGTCGGGCGCCCCGTAGGATTCGCTGCGTTCGACGCTGCGGTAATAGTCGACGAGCAGCTTGCCGCGCTCGGGCTTGAAGCTGCGGCTGGCCGCGGCGACCGACGAAATGCGGTCGATGCGGAAGGCGCGGAAGTCGTTGCGCATCTCGCACCAGGCGATCAGCGTCCAGACCTTGCCCCAGAACCACAGGCCGAGCGGACGCACCTCGCGGGCCGAGCCGCGCCCAGCCTCGTCATTGTAGTCGAGCTTGAGCACCTGGCGCTTTTCGACAGCGCGCTCGATCAGGTCGATCGCCTCGCGGTCGGCGTCGGAGACCACCCACATCGGTGTGTGGATCTCGGTGCGGGCGATGCGGTCCTTTTCGGAATCGGGAAGGACGGCGCCGATCTTGACCAGCGCCTCGTCGGCGGCGCGTGCCATGGCGGCACCGCCAAAGGCGCGGACCATGCGGGCGCCGGCAACCAATGCGACGATTTCGTCTCGTGTGAACATCAGCGGCGGAAGGTCGAAACCCTCCCTCATCATATAGCCCACCCCGGCCTCGCCATCGATCGGCACACCCGTCGATTGCAGGTCGGCGATGTCGCGATAGATCGTGCGCTCGGAAACCTCGAGCCACGCGCCCAGCTTGTGCGCGGTGACCAGGCGGCCACCTCGGAGATGCTGTACGATCTGGAACAGCCTGTCGGCGCGTCTCATCGATTACCCCTCAAAGTCTCGCGCTGTTCTTGGCCAAGTGGGGGCGCCTGGCGTCGATGACAATGCGCGTCGTCAAAAAGTCGGTCCGGCATACCGCATCGCATCTGGCGCTGGGTGGCACCGAAGACATCGGAATGCGATCTTCTTCATCCTATCATCGCACAGGGCTCCTGACAGCGTATTGTCAGGAGCCGTCACCATGGCCACGTTCGGCCATGGCATGCTCGCGGGCGAACATGGCACGCATCTCGCCGATCTGGCCAACCAGTTCGGGATAGAGCGTCTCGAGGAAGGCCGCGGCGAAGGTGCCGGGTGCCGAACCAGGGGCGGAGACGATGTTGTTGTCGGCGACGGCATGCGGCACGTCCTGGTAGCTTGCGGCGCCTGCATATGCTGGCTCATGTCCGAGAATCCAGTCGCGGCCGTTGGAGGTGTGGGAGACACCTTCGAACAGGCCGGCCCGGGCCAGTGCCAGCGTACCGGCGCAGATGCCGCCGACGACGCCGCCACGCATAGCGACTGCCTTGAGCAGCGGCGCAATGTCAGGTGCGTCCTTCGCCGCCCAGCCATCCGAGCCGATGACGGCAACCGCGTCGAGATCCATGTTTTCCACGGGATCCACGCCGCGCGTCGGCGACAGGCTGAAACCGGCGATCGAGGTCAGAGGCGCCTCGTGCGGCGAAATCGCTACCGCGCGCGCGCCGAACCACTCGACAGCCGAGGCAGCCAGAAGGCCGTATTCCCAGTCGGCATAGCCTTCGATGAACAGGACGCCGATTGTCTTGGGTGCGGTCATGAGCGTGTCCCCTCCGTCGGGCGATATGTCAGTTGCGGTCGGCTCGGCGGGCGTCGAAACGATCGGGCCAGCCGATATCCTTGCGGATGCTTGTCGGCAAAGAATTCATGAGGCGCTCGGTGCGGATCTCATTGTGCATGGTCCTGACCTTGCCGGCATAATGCCTGATGGTGCGAAAGATGACAGGCGTAAACGTGTTCATGGAGGATCCTCCTTATCTTGAATGAGAGGAGTATCGCACACCCCTCCTGACAGCAGTCTGTCAGGAGCAAACGACCGTCTTCGATTATGTTTTCGTCAGCCCTTGGCAGCAACCGTGGTGTTGAGCGCGAGACGCCCGCCATCGGCAAAAATCGTCTGTCCGGTGATGTAGGAAGCATCATCGGAAGCGAGGAAAGCTGCGATCCCTGCGATCTCCTGCGGCTCGCCGATACGGCCGAGCGGGGTGCGCGACAGCATGCGGGCCTTGGCCGCCGGATCGGCCTTGGCGCGAGCCAGCATTTCGGTCGAGATCGAACCGGGACCGATGGCGTTGACGCGGATGCCATAGGGCGCGAGACCAAGCGCCATGACCGTCGTCAACTGGCCGACGCCGCCCTTCGACACGGCATAAGGCACCTGGTCGGGGTTGGCGACGACCGAATTGATCGACGACATGTTGATGATGGTGCCCGGGTTGCCGCCCGCCTTGACCCGTTCGACCATGATGCGGGCGACCGCCTGGCCGACAAGGAAGGAGCCCTTGAGGTTGATCCGGAGCACGCGGTCGAAATCGTCCTCGGCGAGGTCGAGGAAATCGGCCTGATGGTCGATGCCGGCATTGTTGACCAGCACGTCGACGTCGCCGAAGGCGTCGATCGTCGAGGCGACGAGATTGTGGACGTCAAGGCGCTTGCCGACATCGGCGCGAACGAAACGCGCCTGGCCGAGCTTTTCCAGATCGCGCTCGGCGGCATTGCCCTGCTCATTGTCGATGTCAGCGATGACGACACGTGCGCCCTCGCGCAGGAAGCGCTCGGCGATGGCATAGCCGATGCCCCTGGCGCCGCCGGTGATGATCGCGGTCTTGCCGTCGAGCTTCATTTTCCGCTCCTGCCCTTGTCGCCGTAAAGGCGAATCCAGTCGCGGACAGTGGCGGGAAGGGCGAGAGCGGTCAACGGGGAGGGTGTCGCGACCGCCGTCTTGCTCAGCCGCCCGATGCGGCGGTGAAAACCGCCAGTTGGGCCTCGTACGAACGCTTGTAGGCGGGACGCGCCTGGCCGCGCGCGACATAGGCGGCGAGGTTTGGATAATCCTCCACTATGCCATCGCCCTCCAGCCGGCGCAGCACCATCACCATCGTGAGGTCACCGGCGCTGAAGGCGCCATCGAGCCATTCGGCGTCGCCAAGCCTATTGGACAGCTGGTCCATCCGGACGCGGATGCGATCCTTGAGCATCGGGATCCGCTCCGCGAGCCAGGGCTTGTCGCCCTCCACAAAAGGCGCCTGTTCGAGCTCGACGATCGGTGGTTCGACCGTATTGAGCGCGGCAAACATCCAGGCGATGGCGCGTGCCCGGGCATTGGCTTGTTTGGGCAGCAGCCCGGCGTGGCGTTCGGCGATATGCAAGATGATGGCGCCCGACTCGAACAGCACGAGGTCGCCCTCCTCATAGGTCGGGATCTGCCCGAACGGATGACGCGCCAGATGCGCCGGCTGCTTCATCGCCTTGAACGAAACAAGACGGACATCGTAAGGCAGGCCCACTTCCTCGAGCGCCCAGCGCACGCGCATGTCACGCGCCAGTCCCTGGCCTTCGTCAGGCGAAGCCTCAAAAGCGGTGATAGTGGGCGTCATTGGGCGGCTCCGGGTTGGTGCGTATCCTTGCATCTTGCCTCCAGAGGACGAATGGCGCCTGTGCTTACCGACATGTTGGCCCATGCTTTTTGTCGTCTCGTCTTGTATTTAGGCGTGTCGCCACGCGGCAGTCATGGTCTGCTCTACAAAGATTGACAATGATCACCATAGCCGGCTCAAAAAATTCTTGAGATGCTTACAGTCTATGAATCATCCTAGCTGTTTGTCGCCAATCAGTGGGTTTAAAATTCTGCTCTGCCGGACGAGTGGGCAAATGGGGTTGCGATCTACATGCTATGAACAACAGATTCATATGAGGTACTGATCATCGCGTACAGTCCAAGCATAAAGATCGTTGTTGGGAGAGGCGAATGAGTCTTGAAGACTGGATAGCCATTGAAGAGGGAAAGCGGGAGGGAGGACAAGGTACTGTTGCAAGGGTGCAGCATCGGGTCGATAGGCGTACTGGTGCGCTCAAGCGGCTGCACGAAACCAAACAGACTGAAAGGCGCTATCGGTTTCTTGCGGAAGTCGCCGGTCTTCGCGCGATGGATGCAAATGGCGTTCCCGCAGTGTTGGAGGCAAATGAGGGAGAGTGGGAAAACCCTGGTGCCACATTGTACCTTGTCATGGACTTCATAGACGGCCCAACAATGCAGGAGTTGGTTCAAAAATCACCACCAACTCTAGATCAAGCACTAGCAGCCACTCTGCGGGTCCTTGAAATATTGGAGACCGGTCATCAACTCCCACTTCTTCACCGCGACTTAAAGCCTGACAATGTGATAATGCGACATGCCAAATGGGACGCCCCTTTTTTGGTAGATTTCGGCATTGCGTGGTATCGTGAAAATCCTGACATAGATTTCAAAACACCTGATGGCAGCGAGCTTGGAAATCGGTTCTTAAGACTTCCGGAATTTGCCCCTGGCGGGGAGCATCATGACTTGCGATCTGACGTCGCAATGGCTGCTGGCTTGCTGTTTTTCATGTTGTCTGGTCGGGCACCGCGCACGCTTGTCAACGCCGATGGCCGTCATCCTCACGAAGTCACACCTTCCCCAATACGACCTTCAGTATTGGAAGACTCACGATGGCCTAAGATAGACCTACTGCTACGGATTGCTTTTCAACAGCGAACGGAGTCCCGCTTCCAAAGTGCTCACGAATTTTCTGCTCGTTTGATTCAGCTGGATGGAGACAATAGCTTGTCACATGACGATCTCGATGCGGAAATCGCTCAATTCAATGAAATGATTGGCTCGGCTGTTGCAAGGGAGCGAGCCGATGCTGCCCAAGCCATGGAGCAGGCTAGCCAAGCTCTTTACGGCGAATTGAATCGCATCTGGACCGATGTTGGCTTGCAGCAGGGGGGGCAGCACCCGACGTTCAAGTCTGGCGGCGCAACAAACGAATTCTACTGTGTGGTTTCCAGAAAAGGGCAGGCCGACCCCGTAGTAATTTTTCGACACAAGATCGAGTTGGTCGATGGCCGCCTGCGCGCAAGTTGGTCTCTTGAAGAGGCCGCGCCAAGCTTGGAATTCGATGGTTCAACGGCCGATGGCGAAAGCCTACATGAAGTGCTGCTGGCGTCTGCGCGCAGGTTGGCGGGCCTAGTGATAGGAGAGCTTACTCGCAAATTGGCACCGCCACGGGATCTAAAGCCCTTTTTCAGCTGACTTAGCGGAAGGGAAGTCATGGTTCTTTTGTCATGGGCCACATTTCAATCAGCAACTGCCAGTTGCGCAACTGCTGCGGACTAGACAATGGCCGTCGCGCCTCTATGTCGGAAGGGCGGGCGGCTGAATATCGAACTGGCTTCAAGCGAGAGGAGCGCACAATGCCGACTGCCAAGAACACGATCTGCCTGTGGTACGACAAGGATGCGGAGGCTGCGGCCCGCTTCTATGCCACGGTATTTCCCGACAGTGCGGTGCATGACGTGCATCGCGCTCCTGGCGACTATCCCTCAGGCAAGGAGGGCGATGTGCTGACGGTCGATTTCACTGTCGCAGGCATTCCCTGCATTGGCCTCAATGGCGGGCCGGCCTTCAAGCATGACGAGGCATTCTCGTTCCAGATCGCCACCGACGACCAGGAGGAGACCGACCGCTACTGGAACGCCATTGTCGGCAATGGCGGGCAGGAAAGCGCCTGCGGCTGGTGCAAGGACAAGTGGGGCATCAATTGGCAGATCACGCCGCGCGTGCTGACCGAGGCCATGGCAGCCGGCGGTGGCGAAGCCAAGCGCGCGTTCGCCGCGATGATGGATATGCGGAAGATCGACGTCGCCAAGATCGAGGCGGCCCGGCGCGGCTGAGGTGCTGGCGGGTCCGCCGGCAGGGCATGCCTGCCGGCCCGATAGTCGATCTAGGGAAGGTCCTTTCGCAACCGGACGGCGGGTGCCAGAAGTGTCGCGACGATGCCGGCAAAGCGAAAGCCGGAGGCTTGGTAGAAAGGGCGAGCCCGTTCGCTGGCCACGACCTCTAGCGATCGTGCGCCGAGCGCTGCGGCGCGGCGTTCGGCTTCGGCAAGCAGCAGGCTGCCTATCCCCATTCGCCATGCTTCCGGCGCGACAAAGAGATCTTCCAGCTCGGCTTGAGCGGTGACGTCGCCGGGGAGGACCGTCACGAAGCCCACGATCTGCCCGGCGATCTCGGCGACCACGACATGCCGCACGTGCGCGGCCGGAACCTCTCTCGCCTCCGGCAGCGCCTGCAATGCCTCGACATGATCTCCCCAGGCCAGCGAAGACCGCAGCTTGAGGGCGCCGAGGGTTTCCCTCTCATCGGCGCGAGCCGCTCGAATGCCAACGGTCATTGCAATCTCCTTGTGAGCAGCTTCGCGACCAAGCGGCGTGCTCGTGGCCGCCTGCCGTCGCATCTCCTTGGCAGGCACGACTGATGCGATCAGTCGAGCATCAACCGGATGTCGTCTTCGGCCTCGTCGCCGCCGGGGCCGTGACTGCGAATGGTGCCGACGAGCCAGTCGAAAACCGTCGGACATATGCCGGCACGCGCATCGGCAAGCTGTTGCCTGACCTTGTCACGGTTATCGGGATGGCATTGCGCGAGGCGTAGTTCCAACTGCCTGGCTGTCTCCTGATATCCCAGCCTGGTCCTGGACTCCGCAGCGTTGGACCATGTCAGGGTGAAGCCCTCGGTTGTGCCGAAGCCACCCCTCAGAATGTCGTTGAACGCGTCGAGATTGCGGCCCCAGCGCTGGTTGGGGATCAGCACGCGGCTGATCTCGTCGTAGAAGGTTTCCAGCGAATGGATGCGCGTGCCGTCGATGGTGTAATTGCTCTTCACGCAAGCGGCCTTTCAACCTGCCCAGCCGTCCGATTGCTATCACACGGCGACCCTTGCGCAAGGCCCTGATGCCCTCACATTTTCTCGCCGGGCAGGGCGCTTGCCTGCCGGACCCAGTTGGAGAACTGCGCTTCGTCGAACGTGCGGCCTTCATGGATGTCGAGATAACGCACCTCGGCCTGCTTCGAGGTTCCGGGCGGCAGCGGCGTGAGCTGCGCACCCTTGAAGAACGCGACCTTGACGTATTTGGTCAGGCAGTGGAAGCCGAGGAACCAGAGGTCCTTTTCCATGCCGTAGAAGGGCGAATTCCACTTCACCGCCTTGACCACGCTGGGGACGGCCTCGGTGACGAGGGTGTCGATGCGGCGGCCGACGTCCTGTTTCCAGCCGGGCATGGCGTCGATATAGGATTGGACGATGGCGTCGCCATAGCCCTTGGCAATCTGCGGATTGCCGCCCGACAGCAGCTTGGGGCTTTCGTCCCTGGCCATCAGGCGCGGCGCTCGGTAGCCGGCAGGGCGTCCTGCCGGCTGCTGAAATAGGGCGCGAAGAACATGTAGATGCCGGTCGGGATCAGCACGAAAAGCGGCGGCAGGGGCAGGTAGTAGTACCACTCGGGCAGGGTTGTGATGGCCATGCCGGCAAAGACCGATGCGACGATCAGGCTGAACAGGAGTGAGGTCCAGCGATGGATAAAGCGGATCACCTGGTTCATTGCAATATTCCCTGAAATCGATGGTGTCGCGGCGATCAGTCGAGCTTGGCGACGACGTTGCCCAATTGGTCGAAGAAGCGCGGCCAGCCTACCGACGCACCCTGGAAGTAGGCCTTCTGGGCAGTCGTGAAGCCGCGCTGCTCCATGCGCAGGCTTGTGCCTGACGCGGTGGGCGCGAGCGTCCAGCTGACGATGCTCTTGAGATCCTTAGTATCCCAACGATAGGACAAGGCGCGGTTTTCCTCGACCGTCTCGACCTCGCAATCGACCTGGCCCCAGTCGGCGGAGAGCGTGAAGCGGCGGCCGGCCATCGGGATGAAGTCGTTGTTCATCAGCCATTCGGCGATGAGATGCGGCTGAGTCAAAGCGCGCCAGAGCTTTTCGGGCGGATAGGGAAAATCGCGTTCGACCACGACCGAGCGCGTGGTTTCCATTGTTTCGGTCATTGGTCCATCCTCTTGAGTAAATTGTCGAGATCGTCGAAGCGGTCGTTCCAGAAACCGGACATCTCTGTCGTCCAGTCGATCAGCGTCCGCAACGCATCACGCTCGACGCTGTAATAGGTGTAGCGGCCCTGCTGCCGGTCGCGCACCAGGCCGGCCGTCTTCAGGATTTTCAGATGCTTGGAGACCACGGGTTGCGAGACGCCGGCCTCGCCCAGGAGACCGACGACCGTGGTGTCGCCATTGCGGCAGAGACGCTCGAACAGGCCGCGGCGTGTCGGATCGGAAAGCGCGCGAAAGATCGCATCCTGAGGCTCAGTCATAAGTCATACCCAAATGGCTATGCGATGACACATAGCTGGATGGGTATGGGTTGTCAATGAGGATGGCCAGCCGTTGTTACAGTCGTCAGCTGTATGTGGAGAACGCTTCGATGACGCGCCGTCATGGCGCGCTCGCAGTTGATGCGGGCCTGGCCTTGCTGGCGGCGGCCGAAGGCCGATCGCTCGGCGATCTTACGCTCGGGCTCGATCGGGGCGCTCTGCTTGAGCGATTTCTCGTACGGTATTCCAGCCATCTTCGATGGCGCCTCTTGGCCGGCGGGACATAGGATCCGCCTGTCTCAGCCGCCCTTGCGAAATGCTGGGGCGCTGTTGCACAACAGGGCATGTCGAAGACCACCCCCGCCACGCTCGCGCTGACCAAGTCGGGCATTCCGTTCGCACTCGCGACCTATGACTATGACGCCGGCGCGGAGCGGGTCGGGCTGCAGGCGGCGGAGGCGATGGGGGTTTCGCCCGGCATCGTGCTCAAGACCCTGATGGTCGAGGTCGACGGCAAGCCGGCCTGCGTGGTGGTGCCCTCCGACCAGGAGGTCAACATGAAGAAGGTGGCGGCGGTCTTCGGCGGCAAGGCAGCGCAGATGATGAAGCCTGACAATGCCGAGCGGCTGACCGGCTACAAGGTCGGCGGCATCTCGCCCTTCGGCCAGCGCAAGCAGGTGCCGACGGCGGTCGAAGAGATGGCGACGCTGGAGGACGAGGTCTTTCTCAATGGCGGCCAGAGAGGCCTGCAGATCCGCATGCGTCCCGACGACCTGCTGGAGGCGCTTGGCGCGAAGGCGGCCGACCTCATCCGCTGACGTTCTGGTGCAGTTGCTGCCTTCGCTCAAGGTGGGCAGGCCGCTGTCTCCCTGAAATCGCGTCGCCAGGAAGAAGCTTGCGACCGTCCCTCATGCCCTAGGCAGCGGCTTCGACAGGACCGTGGGGCAACTCCGCGATCCTTGCCTGGCAAGGCGGTTCCAACTGCGCCGGTCCGATTGCAGCCGTGCTGGTCCGACGCGGCCTCGGCTGTCCTGGTCCGTAAGTGCCGTGTTCGCCGTGGCCGGGACGGTTCAAAGAAACACGCTACTTCCGCTTGTCGATGAAATGCTGCTTCAGCCTGGCGACGTCGTTTGGCGACCACCCCTTGATATCGGCAACCTGCATCCAGGCGTCGATATAGTGCTCGGCGGCGTAGACGTGGCCGTAGCCCATCGGTGCGGTGGTGGCCATGGCGATATCGAGCGTCAGCTGCAGGAAGGTGACGACAGGATACCAGCGCAGTTCGGGCGAGACGTCGGGCCCGCGTGGCGTCTTCATCCAATCGGGCTCGCGGTAGAGCGCATGCGTTTCGTAGAAGGTGATCGGGTCCGAGGCGTATTGCAGGTAGACGAGGCGGAGCGGCCCCCACGCAGCGCCCGGAATGTCGAGCGCGTTCTTCTGTGCGGTGAAGCGGACATAGGAGCCGTCGCGGAACGCGGGCAGCCACTCCGGTGTGCCGGCATTGCGGTCGTCGGTGATCGAACGCCAGATGCGGCTGGCAAAGGGCGGGCCGCTGAGCAACGCGCCCTGATAGGGATCGCCGAGGACCTCGAACAGCTCATTGGACAGCTCTGTGCTGAGCGCGCCGAGGCTGAGGCCAAACAGATAAAGCTTTGGGCGTGTTTCCTTGGGCAAGGTGCGCCAGTAGCCGTAGATCTCGCTGAACAGGGCTCGCGACTGATCGGCGCCATAACCAGGCTCGACCAGCAGCGACAGCCAACTGGCGAGATAGGAATATTGGGCAGCGACGCTGGCGACATCGCCATTGTGCAGGAACTCGATCGGATCGATGGCCTGTTCGTCGACCCAGCCGGTGCCGGTGGGCGTGACGATGACCAGCGTCGAACGCTCGAAGCCGCCGGCGCGCTTCAGCTCCTCCAGTGCCAGCTTGGCGCGCTGCTGCGGCGTGTCGCCGGACTGCAGCCCGACATAGACGCGCACCGGCTCCCTGGTCGGTTTGCCGGTGAGCTTGCCGATGTCGGCGGCGGTCGGGCCGGAGGCGATGTAGGAGCGCCCCATGCGGCCGAGATCCTGCCAGCGCACCAGCGATGCGGCGCTGCCGGTCCTGGCAGGCTCGGAGGGCTGGCGGGTTTCTGCCGGCATCAGTTCGTCGAGGCGCTGGAACGAGCTGTCCATCACGCGCAGGCCGTAGCGGAAAATGATGCCGTCTGCGGCCGACCAGAACAGCAGCACGGCGATGGTGGTGCCGATGACGTAGGACACGCGCGTCGGCACGAAGCGGCGTAGCCGCTCGGAGACGAAGACCAGCGTACGCTTGAACAGGCGGCTGAACGCCACGAGCACGACGAAGGTGACCAGCGCGATGGCGCCGACCTCAAGCGGATGGGCGGTGTCGACCGGGTCGAGCTTCATCAGGCTGCGGATCGAATTCTGCCACTCGGAAGCGCGCCACAGGAACACCAGGCCGACGATGCCGCAGACGACGGCGGCGACCAGCTTGCCGACAAGCAGCGTGCGCGCCTTGAGCTCGGGCAGTTCGAGATAGTGCCACAGCCAGTGCAGGAAGAAGCCGCAACCATAGCCCACGGCGGCGGAAAAGCCCGAGAGCACACCTTGGGTCAGGTAGTTGCGCGGGATCAGCGTTGGCGTCAGCGATGCCGCGAAGAAAAGCGTGCCGAGAAGCAGGCCAGTGGTCGAGAACGAATACCAGTAGCGGACAGCCCAGTTGCGCAGCATGTCGGTTTCCCCAATCCTATCGGCCAACTTGCCGCGTGCCCGGCGCGCAGACAATGGCACAGCGTCCAAATCAGTGGGGAAAGACAAAGCTCAGTGGGGAAAGACAAAGCCGTTCAACTGGCTCATGGCGTGCCGACTGCCGCGCCAGACGCCTTGGTGGTTCGACAGGCTCACCATGGGGCTGGCGGGACGTGTTCACGACCACCAGGACTGAAGGGTCATGCCGCAACATTCCGCAATTTGGCGTACCGCAATCCTCATGGTGAGCCGAACCAGGTGCGACCGCGAGGGCGTCAGGCAACGCCAATGCCGCGCGCCTTAAGCGCTTCAGATATTTCGTCGAGGATGACGGGATCGTCGATTGTCGCCGGCATCTTCCACTCCTCGCGGTCGGCGATCTTCTGCATGGTGCCGCGCAGGATCTTTCCCGATCGTGTCTTGGGCAGGCGCTTGATGGTGACCACCATCTTGAATGCGGCAACCGGGCCGATGCGGTCGCGGACAAGGCCGACGACCTCTTTCTCGATCGCGCCGGTGTCGCGGTCGACGCCTGAGTTGAGCACGATGAAGCCGCAAGGGATCTGGCCTTTCATCGCATCGGCGATGCCGATGACGGCGCATTCGGCGACGTCGGGGTGCTCGGCAACGACCTCCTCCATGCCGCCCGTCGACAGGCGATGGCCGGCGACGTTGATGATGTCGTCGGTGCGGGCCATGATGAAGAGATAGCCCTCGTCGTCGATATAGCCGGCATCGGCAGTCTTGTAGTAGCCGGGGAATTCGGCGAGGTAGGCGTTGAAGAAGCGCTCGTCGGCGTGCCACAGCGTCGGCAGGCAGCCGGGCGGCAGCGGCAGCTTGACCACGACATTGCCGAGCGTGCTACGCCCGACCTCATGGCCGGCATCGTCGAGCACGCGCACGTCGTAGCCCGGCATCGGCACGCAGGGCGAGCCGTATTTGACCGGCAACAGGCCAAGGCCGACAGGGTTCTGGCTGATCGGGTGGCCGGTTTCGGTCTGCCACCAATGGTCGATGACCGGGACCTTCAGCTTGTTCTCAGCCCATTTGATGGTTTCGGGGTCGGCACGCTCGCCAGCGAGGAACAGGGTGCGGAAACTCGAGAGGTCATATTGCGGCACGAAGAGGCCCTGAGGGTCCTCCTTCTTGATGGCGCGGAAGGCGGTGGGGGCGGTGAACAGCGCGACGACACCGTGTTCCGAAATGACACGCCAGAATGTGCCAGCATCGGGCGTGCCAACTGGCTTGCCCTCGAACAGGATGGTGGTGGCGCCGTGTAGCAGCGGGCCATAAACGATGTAGGAGTGTCCGACGACCCAGCCGACATCGGACGCTGCCCAGAATACCTCGCCCGGCTTGACGCCGAATTCGTTTTCCATCGACCATTTGAGCGCGACCATGTGGCCGCCATTGTCGCGCACAACGCCCTTGGGCTGGCCTGTCGTGCCCGAGGTGTAGAGCACATAGAGAGGATCGGTGGCGGCGACGGAGACGCATTCGACCGTCCGTCCGGCGGCCTTGGCGGCGCCGACAGTCTCGGCATAATCGAGGTCACGGCCGGCGACGAGATCGCAGGTCAGCTGCGGCCGCTGCAGGACGATGCAGCGTTCCGGCTTATGGCTGGCGAGCTCGATGGCGCCGTCGAGCAGTGGCTTGTAGGCGACGACGCGGCCGGGCTCGATGCCGCAGGAGGCCGAGATGATCAGCCTGGGCGTGGCATCGTCGATGCGGGTGGCAAGCTCCTTAGCGGCAAAGCCGCCGAACACCACCGAATGAATGGCGCCGAGGCGCGCACAAGCGAGCATGGCGAAGGCCGCTTCGGCGACCATCGGCATATAGATGATGACGCGGTCGCCCTTTTGCACGCCCTGGTCCTGGAGTACGCTGGCGAGCGCATTCACTTCGGCGAGCAGCCCGGCATAGGTGAATTTCTGCTGCGTGCCGGTGATCGGGCTGTCGTGGATGAGGGCTACCTGTTCGGCGCGACCGCCCAGCACATGGCGGTCGAGCGCGTTGTAGCAGGTGTTGCATTCAGCCCCTGCGAACCACCGGCCATAGACGCCGGCTTCGGCGTCGAAGACCGTGTCCCAGGGCTTGAACCAGTCGATCGCCCGTGCCGCCTCGGCCCAGAATCGCTCGGGATCGCTGACCCAACCGTCATAGACCTCGTGATAGCGAGATGGCATGGCGTTTCCTTCCCAGGACAGTGGCCCTTGAGGCCGTCATTGTTGCTCAGCTTGTAGCCGCTGGGCCGCCGGGGCGTCCATTTGACCTTGGTTTAAGAGACTGTCCGCAAATGCCGTTTTCGACGCGTTTCGCTGCACTGCCGCTTTTCTCAAATCGTAGTGCTGCATACCCACTGTAGCAGATCGGGCCATGGGCTTTGACAGGGGCGCGTGAAGTTGATCAAAGGCAGCATGTCGAAGGCGCTGTCGCTCATCATCCTCGCCATCATGGCGATCCAGCTGATCAAGCCGCTTGGCCTGCCGGGGCTCAGGCAACGCCGCGATTTCTGGAAACTGGCGGTGCTGGCGCTGGCGGCGATTTCGGTGACGGCGCTGCTGGGGCACTAGAGGATGTTCTAGAAGGCGGGGGCGAGACCCTGCCAAGAGATATGTGTGCCGAGCAGTGCCAGGCCGGTAAAGAACCAGCGCCTGAAGGTTTCCGCTTCGATGCGGCCGCGCAGCCAGCCGCCCAGCCACATGCCGGCCAGCGCCGGAACGATAGCGAAGGCCGAGATGCCGAGCTGATGCAGCGGGACCGCGCCGTTGGCCCACAGCCCGATGCCGAGTGCGACCGTCGAGACGGTGAAGGACAGGCCCAGCGCCTGGACGAGATCGTCGCGGCCAAAGCCCAGTCCGCCGAGATAAGGCACCGCCGGAATGACGAAGACACCGGTGGCGCCGGTCATGATGCCGGTGAGCGCGCCGACGACCGGGCCGGCCCAGGGCTCGGCTGCCGACGGCACCGACATTCTGAGCCTGAGCAGGCCGAGCGCGGCATAGACGAGCAGCACCACGCCGAGCCCCGCGGTGACGATTGATGTGTAGCTGCTGGTGATCAGGCCGGTGGAGGCGAGCGTGGCGGCAAACACGGCAAGCATCGTCGGCCACAGGCGCCGCACGAGGGCTGTGACGTCGGGACCGGCCAGCAGCTGCCAGATGTTGGTGACGAAGGAGGGCAGCAGCAGGATGGCGGCTGCCTCCGCCGGCAGCATGACGAGACCGAGCAGCCCCATGGCGACCGTCGGCAGGCCGAGCCCGACCGCACCCTTGACCAACCCGGCAAGGACGAAGACGGCGGCGATGACGATGACGAGCAGTTCCGACATGGCGGCGAAGATGCAACGCGAGCTGCCGCGCAGGCAAGTGCCATGCGATGGGGGGTCCGCCAGGGCAAAACCCCATCCCAACCCTGGCGGACCTTACCTGACCACAGAGGTCAGGCTCCGGCCATCGCCGGCAAGGACTACCAAGCACGATGCGTGCCAGCGATTTCTGTGCCGGGATGGGACAGGTTGCGAAACCCTGCCGCTGGCGCGACTTGCCGCCGCCATGGGCATTTTGATTGTCTTAGCGGTCCTGCCGGAATGCTCTGGCCGAATTGAGCTATATTCCTGTAGGAAACGGCAGCCGCGTCTTTTGGCATTTTGATACGTCCAGGATCGGGAGTGGGGATGAGTTCCCAGGGTGTTGCCAAAGTCCCGTTCGGGCCGACGACGGCTGCCGCTATCGTTCTTTCGCTGATGATCTGCACGCTTGTCGCTTACTTCGTGATCGCTGCCTTGACCGTAGCTGTCGGGTGGCTGCCTGACGACCTGATCGCAGGCACGTTCCGGCAGTCGCGCTATGTCAAGATATTTGCCGCGATGATCGGAGCTGCCGCGGGCGGGTTTGCAGGCGTCTGGGTGGCGCGGGTGGTCTGCGACTTCGCCTTCGCTGCCTACCTGCCGCGCGCGGTGTTTTATGCCCTGACCGTGCTGGCTGCGGCAGGGCTCGCCAAATTGTGGCAGGCGGGATCGCTGGCGGAAAGTGCCGTGGTGCTGGCGCAGGTGGCCGCGACACTTGTTGCTGCCTTCATCTGGTTCTGGCCGGAACGCTCGCCTGTTGCCATCGGCAAGGGGATCGTCGGTCCCGACTGATCGATGGCACGGCCTGTGCAAGGCTGTGCCATCGTCGATTGAGCTGCTGGACTTGCCGGCTGCCGGCAGCTACCTGTTCGTGATGAAGCAGAACAACCTCTACCTCATCATCGGCGCCCTGGTTGCGGCCGTCATCGCTCTCGGCATCTATGTCTATCGCGAAGAGTCAAAGCCCAAGGGCGTCGAATTGCGCATCGACGAAACCGGCATTTCGGTCCAGGAGAAGTAACCAACGCGTGTCGCTGGCTACTTCTTGTTGACACCAGCCACTGCGAGGTTGGTCAGCTTGCTGTTGGCTGCCTTTTCCTCGTCCAGGATTTCGCTCAGGAGCTTATGCGCTTCGTCGTGGCCGAGAACCTTGGCCCATTCCCGTAGAGAGCCATAACGGGCGATCTCGTAATGCTCGACGGCCTGGGCCGCCGCCAGCAGGCCGGCGTTCAGGGCCGTTCCCGAGGTCTCTTCGATCAGGCCGGCGCTTTCTTTCAGAAGACCCTCGATGGCGTCACACTTTTCGCCTTCGGGCTTGAGGCCCACCGACGAAAACACCTTCTTCAGGATCTGAACGTGACCCCTGGTCTCCTCCAGATGGTCGTCGAACGCCTGCTTGAGCTTGCTGTCGGTCACCGCCTTGGACACGCTGGGCAGTGCCTTGGCGATGGCATTTTCGGCGTAATAGATGTCGTGCAGCGTGTGTTCGAACAATTCGGCAAGGGTCTTCATCATGTCTTTCCTCTGGGTTTCAGTGGGAGAGTAAGCGGTGGGCGGCATAAAGGTTCCTGCCGCGGAAAGCCTGTGCGGCTGTATGACTGGCGGTCCGACGCAGACGAGATGTCCATTGCTGCGCTCCCGGCTTGATGGAATGATGGGTCATGGCGAGATTGACGAATACGGCTCCGAACCGGGTGTTGGCCGTCGATACGATGATGGTGAACGAGGAGCCACTGCTGGCGCTGCTCAACCTTGAGACCGATGACGGTGCCGTCGAGCTTGCAATCAACCGCACGATGGCCGAACTGCTGGTCGATCAGCTCCTGACCCTGCTCGGATACGACGAGGAAGAATAACCCCTTCTCGACGGCTGGCTTGCCGTTTTCAATGGCTTAGATGGAACGCTCTGCCGCATCGGGGGTTGTCTCATGGCGAGACAATGGTGGAGCCCGCGATGTACGAGCTTATGCAGAACCTTCTGGTCGCGGCCTGGTATGGCCAGCCCTCCGAGCACGCCACTGATGCGGTGCCGGATGAGCCGGCTGTCGGCAGCGTCGGCGATCGCCTGCACCGCGATCTCGACGCGTGTTTCCAGGCGATCCACGAACAGATTTCCGAGCGTAAGCAATGAATGATCGCTTCGACGCGGCGGGCTCGGTCGGCCAATCGAAAAGGTCTGGCACTCGTACGGCTGGACCCCCTGAAGCAAGCCGGCATCTCCCGAAGGAGTAAACCCCGTGAACGTCGCCAACCTGCAACTCGAAGGCCTGCTGATGGCCATCGCCACGATCAATCACATCCTTGTTCGCAAGGGCGTTTTATCCGCTGAAGAGATCGACATCGCCTTGCGCAAGGCCGAGGCGAGTGAGACGGCGGAAGAGCGTTCCGAAGCGCTGTCATCGTCCCATCGCGATGCAGTCAACTTCCCCATCCGGTTGCTGCAGCTGGCCAACCAGTGCCAGCCGGAAGCCGACATCCCGTCGTTCTCGGCACTGGCCCGGATGGTTGGCCAGATGAAGGAGCCGTATAACGACCAGATGTGAGCTCTGCCTCAATCCTTTCGCCGCCGTGCCCCATGCCTGGTAACCGTGATTGTTTTCAGATGCGGTGAAGTGGGGCGGCTTCGAGGGCAGAATGAAAATCCTTGTTTTCCAGCATCTCCGGGTCGAGCACAGCGGCATCTTCGCCGACTTCTGGCGCGAAGCCGGGCACAGCGAGCATATCGTCGAGCTGAATGAGGGCGAGGCGATCCCCGATCTCGATAGCTTCGACATGCTGGCTGTCATGGGCGGGCCGATGGATGTCTGGCAGGAAGATGCCCATCCCTGGCTCAAGCCGGATAAGGCGGCGATCCGGCGCTGGGTGCGCGAGCTCGAGCGGCCCTATCTCGGCATTTGCCTCGGGCACCAGCTTCTCGCCGATGCGCTTGGCGGCAAGGTGGGGCTGATGAAGGCTCCGGAGGTTGGCTTAGCGACCGTCGAGTTGACGAAGGCCGGCCGTGCCGATCGGCTGTTCGACGGCGTCGCTCCGGCGATCGAAACGCTGCAATGGCATAGCGCCGAGGTTTCAATGTTGCCGGAGGGTGGCGAAGTCCTCGCTGCAAACGCGGCTTGCCCGATCCAAGCGATGCGTGTCGGCCAGAATGCGTATGGTTTCCAGTATCACATGGAGATCACCGAACGCACCGTCGGCGAATGGTCGCAGATATCGGAATATGCCGCGAGCCTCGAGCAGGCGCTGGGGGCTGACGAGGCCGGGCGGCTGGCACAGACGGTTGCGCCGCATTTGCCGGCATTCCGCAAGACTGCGCGCCTCATCAACGACAATTTCTTCGTTACCATCGGCTGCTGAGGCGCGGCCGACTTTGTCCCTGTTGTCTGGTATGGCCGACATGGCTGGTTGTATTCGAGGGCGTATCGCCCTAGGCAGGCACAAGCCAGAAAAAGAGGACAAAGATGCCCAGACCGACGAACTACAATCAGGAACGCCGCGACCGCGATCGCGCCAAGGCGGCGAAAAAGGCCGACAAGCTGGCCGCCAAGGCTGAGGCCAAGCAGCGCGGCAAGTCCGACTCGGAGATGCAATCGGAACCGGAAGGCGAAACCGAAGCGCAGGATTAGAGCCTGTTCCATTCCGATCAGATTGGAATGGCGCTGACTATCCTTGCCCGGGCCTGATCGTTTCTTAAAGCCGGCCCGCTTGTCGGGATCGTGTTCCAGATGCTGCCGGCGCCGGGCAGGGCGCATTTGTTGCCGACAGCGTATCCGGCCCTTGCTGCCAGGGCCGGCTCAGTCCTTGTCGTTGATGAAGACGTTGACCTCGCGCGCCGCGGCAATGAAGGCGCGCCGTGCGGACATCACTGGCTTTTCGCCCGACATGGCGTCGGAGCAGGCCTGAAGCGCTGCGCGATGCTTGGGGCTGCGCTTGCCGGGCCAGCTGTTGAGCAGGAAGGCGGACGCTTCTTTTGCGGTGCGAAGAAGCAGCGGGGTGCCGGCCGGATCGGCCTTCACGGTGACGGGAGTTTCGAACCTGACGTTTTCCATGGCCGCTCATACGCCAAACCGCCGAGGGAAGCGAGCCGCATAACGCCTCGTTGTTGAAGAGCCGGAATTGGCTTGGGCGTGCGACGGCTCGAAAGGCGCGCGGCACTTCCCGCGGGGGCTTGTCGGCGCTTGCCTGCCGTGACAGAGCAGGCCACGCTATCGGGTGCCATCGTCGCGCCGGACACGCCACAAAGGGGGACGAATGATCACCAAACGGATACTGCCTGCCATTCTTGGCCTGCTGGTTGCCACGACAGCAGCGGCACTTGCCGAAGGCGATCGCTACCGGGCCTTCAGCGCCACCGCAGAGAGCATCACCGGCGATATCTCGATGGACGATTTCTCCATCACCTTTGCCAATGGCCAATCCCTGAAGTTTGCGGCCTTGCTGGGCGACCATTTTGTCGTCGACGGAGAGCGGGTCAACGCCTCCCTCTACAGCGTCGAGGACCCATCGGACCCCGAGCTGGAAAACGGCAATCGGCTGTGCGGCGCCGGCGATGTGACCCATCTCGCAAGCTGGTCCGGCGGCGAGGGCCTGACGGTGGTTGCGGTGTTCACCGGCGACGAGCCGCCGGAGAGCAGCGCCGACCTGTGTGCTTCGTATACGTATCAGGATTGAGCGGGCCAGCTCTGGTCGCACGGCGCTCGCTGGTTTGCATGGCGACAGACAAAAGCCCCGGATCGCTCCGGGGCTTTTTGCATTTCTGCCTGGCGACTTGCCTTACGCGGCCTTTTCCAGCGCTGACTTCCACTGGCCGAGTGCGGCCAGGTGGTTCATGTGGGCGCGGTGGGTGAAGGCGGCCTGGCCGGCACCGAGGTTCTCGACCTTGCCCGACCATGCCTTCTGCGGCGCTGCCTGCAGCGCCCGGCCGTAGGAGAAGGTCAGCTTCCACGGGTGCGGACCGATG
This sequence comes from Aminobacter aminovorans, assembly GCF_900445235.1. NCBI lineage: Bacteria > Pseudomonadati > Pseudomonadota > Alphaproteobacteria > Hyphomicrobiales > Phyllobacteriaceae > Aminobacter > Aminobacter aminovorans. Next base: position 1,360,193 of record NZ_UFSM01000001.1, read on the forward strand.
GCGTTGATGGCGTTGAGGTTGGCGGTTGCCTCCTCGTCGGACTGGCCGCCCGACAGGAAGGCGATGCCTGGGACCGCCGCCGGAACCGTCTCGCGGAACAGCTTGATGGTCTTTTCGGCGATCTCTTCGGCGCTCGCCTGCCTTGCGGCCTTCTTGCCGGAGATGACCATGTTCGGCTTCAGGATCGTGCCTTCGAGGTTGACGCGGGCGGCGTAGAGCTCGTCATAGAGCTTGACCAGCGTCGCCTTGGTGACGTCGTAGCAGGTGTCGATGTCGTGGGCGCCGTCCATCAGCACTTCCGGCTCGACGATCGGCACGATGCCGGCTTCCTGGCACAGCGCCGCGTAGCGGGCGAGCGCCTGGGTGTTGGCCGAGAGCGAATAGGCCGAAGGCACGTTGCGGGTCGTGTCGATGTCGATCACGGCGCGCCATTTGGCGAAGCGGGCACCGAGTTTGTAGTACTCGGCCATGCGCTCGCGCAGGCCGTCGAGGCCTTCGGTGATGGTGTCGCCGGGGAAATTGACGATGGCCTTGGCGCCGGCGTCGACCTTGATGCCGGGGATGGCGCCGGATGCCTTGATGAGCTCGACCAGCGGCGTGCCGTCGGCGGCGCTCTGGCGAATGGTCTCGTCGTAGAGGATGACGCCGGAGATGTACTTGGTCATCGCCTCCTTGGTGCGGAACATCATTTCACGATAGTCGCGGCGGCTGTCGGCCGTCGACTCGACGCCGATGACGTCGAAACGCTTCTTGATGGTGCCGGAGCTTTCGTCCGCAGCCAGAATGCCCTTGCCGTTCGCCACCATGGCGACGGCGATGTCTTCGAGACGTTCGCTCATACAATTACCTCCTGGTCAGATGCGGCGCGCATAGCAGATGGTTTTCCTGAACGGAATGCCGGCAACGAGCCTATAACCGATTGAAATTATTTCAATCGTTTTAGCTCGTGGGCAAGAACAACGCGCAGTTGTCGAGTATATGAACTTATATACTTCTGAATAGATAAAAGTACATTGACTGGCCGCGGGCTTGGCCACTTCGACTCGGCAGGACCAAGGCCATTTCGGACGTCCGCAAGCAGCAGGCCTTCGCCTATAAAATAAATGCCCTCCACATGCGCCTGTGCGCATGACGATGATGGGAGGAAGCCATGGCCGATGGCGGAATGAACGTGACGAAATTCGAGTTCAAGTCTCACAACGAACCGGACGAGGTGCGTGCGCCCGACAAGACCCGCGTCGAGGTGGTCCGGCTGACAGGTTTCACGCTTGGCCGCCTCAACATGGAGCCGGGATGGCGGTGGTCGGAATGCGTCAAGCCGGTGGTCAAGACGGACAGCTGCCAGGTCTCGCATGTCGGCTACGTCGTCTCGGGCACCCTCACGGTTAGGCTGAATGACGGCACCGAAAAGACGCTCAAGCAAGGCGCGTCCTACACCATTCCGCCAGGCCACGATGCCTGGGTCGAAGGCAATGAACGTTTCGTCTGCATCGAGGTGATGAGCGCCGAGCAATACGCCAAGCCGGCGTAAGGGCGTGGAGCTAGCCTGGGCAGGTCGAGGCTGAAGACCCCTCTCCGGCCCTTCGGGCCACCTCTCCCCAGAGGGGCGAGGAATAGGCTGGAGAAGCTTCGCGCCCTGTATCTCAACCTAGCCGTAGCCGCACTTGGCGAGCCCCGGGTTGGACTGCCGGTGAGTTGCCAGTGCAGGGCCGATTTCCTCCCCCCCTTTTGAGAGGTGCCGAGCGAAGCGAGGCTGAGAGGTGCGCCTGGCGCGAGCAACGCCGATTGTGGAATGAAAGGCGTTCCTCCCTCGCGGTGCGAGGGAGGAAAACCGCTGCGCGTCAGGCCTTGAGTACTTCCACGCCAGGTAGTTCCTTGCCTTCCATCCATTCAAGGAAGGCGCCGCCGGCGGTGGAGACGTAGGAGAAGTCGTCGGCCACGCCGGCATGGTTGAGGGCGGCGACCGTGTCGCCGCCGCCGGCGACCGAAACGAGCTTGCCGGCCTTGGTGCGGGCTGCTGCGTGCTGGGCGGCGGAGACGGTCGCCTTGTCGAAGGGGGTGATCTCGAAGGCGCCGAGCGGACCGTTCCAGACCAGCGTCGACGCACGGTCGATCCAGTCGTTGATCGAGGCGACGGTCTTCGGGCCGACGTCGAGGATCATCGCATCGGCGGGTACGGCATCGATGGCGACGACCTCGTTGGCGGCACCCGCCTTGAACTCACGAGCGATCACGCCGTCCGAGGGCAGGATGATGGCGCAGCCCGCGCTCGCTGCTTCGATCATGATCTGCTTGGCAGTGGCGGCAAGGTCGTGCTCGCACAGCGACTTGCCGACATCGGTGCCGCGCGCGGCGAGGAAGGTGTTGGCCATGCCGCCGCCGATGACGAGTGCGTCGACCTTCTTTACCAGATTCATGAGCAGGTCGATCTTGCTCGACACCTTGGCGCCTCCGACGATGGCGACGACCGGCTTGACCGGGTTGCCGAGACCCTTTTCCAGCGCCTCAAGCTCGGCCTGCATGGTGCGGCCGGCATAGGCTGGCAACTTGTGGGCGAGGCCTTCGGTCGAGGCATGCGCGCGGTGGGCGGCCGAGAACGCGTCGTTGACGAAGATGTCGCCATTGGCGGCGAGTTGCTCGACAAAGGCCGGGTCGTTCTTTTCCTCGGCCTTGTAGAAGCGGGTGTTTTCAAGAAGCAGGATGTCGCCGTCCTTCATGGCGCCGACGGCGGCCGCCGCCTTGTCGCCGATGCAGTCGGCGGCAAAGCCGACTGGGCGGCCGATGACCTCAGCGGTGGCTTTGGCAATAGGCGCCAGCGAAAGGGCCGGATCGGGGCCTTCCTTCGGGCGGCCGAAATGGGCGAGCAGGATGACCTTGGCACCCTTGTCGGAAAGCTCGGTGATGGTGGGTGCTACGCGCTCGATGCGAGTTGCGTCCGTCACCTTGCCGTCGGCGACGGGTACGTTGAGGTCGACGCGGACGAGAACCCGCTTGCCGCTGATGTTGCCGATGGTGTCGAGAGTCTTGAAGGCGGCCATAAGGTTCCCTTTCCCATGGAGAGATCGCGCGGACCATACAAATCGCCGGCGCGGATGCAAGGTTTGCGCGGCAGCACGGGCGAAATTTTGATGCTGACGACTCTTCCGGTTGCGGCCAGGAGCGGCTATCGCCGGAGAAACGGGGGGGGAACATGCGCATCGCGGTCACCGGCACGCACGGCAGCGGCAAGACGACGCTCATCGACGACTTCGTCGCGGCATATCCCGGCTATGAACACGAGCAGGAGCCTTATTGGGCGCTGGCGCAGCAAGGCACGCCGTTCGCTGATGGCGCCACGTCTGCTGATCTCGAGGAGCAATTGCAGCAGAGCTGCACGATGATCCTGGGGTCAGTTGCTTCGCCCGACATCGTCTACGACCGCTGCCCGCTCGATTTCATCGCCTATCTGGAGGTGGTCGCAGCACAAGAGGGTTTCGAGTGGACGCCGAGCGGCAAGCTGCTCGGCAGGATCGAGAAGGCGCTCGCGTCCCTCGGGCTCGTGGTTTTCCTGCCGCTGTCGCGGCCAGACGAGATCGACGTGACGATCGAGTTTCCCCGGCTGCGCAGCAAGGTGGATACGCGGCTGAAGTCGATCATCCGCAACGACGAGCTCGGACTGCTTGAAGGCGGTCCCGGCTTTCTCGAGCTGCGCGGGACGCGGGCGGAGCGGCTGGTGCGACTTGCGAACCTCGTGGCCGGGTGAGACAGGCGCGGCTCTCTGCGTCGTCTGCAGCGATGGGGAACTCGCCAGCGCCGGCAACGACTCGATGGTTGGCTTCATCGTCAAGTCTACGGCCGAGTGGATGCCTTTCATGCAAAAGTCATGAGCCATGGCGGTACAGATGAAGGCGGGCCGAACCCGCGCCCTCATTATGGGTCGGACTGGTATTCCGCATATGTCCGCGATCCGGGCAACAAGGTCTCGGTGGTTTACAACGGGTGAGATCGCAAAGGGTGCGGTGTCGATGCCTTCCATCCCCTTGCGGGGGAGGGGTGAGGCTGCCGAGCGTAACGATACGCACTTCTAGACCTCCACGACGGAGGGTTTCGATGTGCTTACGCGTCCTCGGACAATCCTTCGGAAGTCGTTGCGGCTTCCGTCCTGTTGGCCGGCTTCTGCTTGCGCTTGGCGAAGAACGCCGAGATGCGGTCGCCGATTTCGCCGGCGCTGAGGAAGACTGGCACCGGCGGCGGTGGCGGGGCGGGCTCGATCGACAGGCCAACGGCGACGATGCGGCCCTTTTCGTCGACGTCGCGGACGATCAGGTCGATCAGGCCGAGGGAGACGCGGTCGGCATATTCGACATGGCCGCGCAGCCGTTGCTTGATCAGGTCGGCGATGGTCAGCTTGAGTTCCTCGTCCTTCACCGAGGCGCCGTAGATGGCGACGAGTTCGCCGGCAAGGTGGGTCTGGTCGACGGTGAAGGCACCGAAGAAGTCTTCGTCCTCGGCATCGACCTCGGCCCGGCTGGCGAACAGTCGGTCCAGCAGACGCGGGTAGCGGTCGGGCACGAAGATGTAGACGTTGTCGCCGGCCTGCAGGCGGCCCATGTCCTGGAAGCGCATCGAGCGGCCGTCGCGAACGACGAGCGAGGGCCGAGCCCAGCGCGGAATGCGTTGGCCCTTGGCCACCGGGCTGCCTGTCACGACACGATAGGCGAGCAGCTCGTGGTGGGCCGAGCCGGGCAGCTCGAGCTCGACCTTGTCGAGCGGGCCGAAACGCTGCGGCACGATAAGGCCAAGGCGGCGGGCGAGCGGGCCGACGGTCCAGCCCTGGACCACCAGCGATGACAACACGATGATGAAGGCGATGTTGAATATTGTGCGGCCGTTCTCGAGCCCGCCAAGAAGCGGCGTGATGGCGAGCAGGATCGAGACGGCGCCGCGCAGGCCGACCCAGGAGATGAAGGCGGTTTCCTGGCGCGGGAACTTGAACGGGATCAGGCACAGCCAGACCGCGATAGGTCGGGCGACGAACATCAGGAAGAAGCCGAGCAGAAGAGCCGAGAGCAAGATCTCAGGAAATTGCGACGGCGTAGCGAAAAGACCGAGCACCAGGAACATAATGATCTGGGCAAGCCAGGACATACCGTCCTGGAAGCGCTTGAGCGTCGACACGGCGCGGATGTCGGAATTGCCTGCGACGAGGCCGGCGAGATAAACGGCGAGGAAGCCCGAGCCGCCGACGGCACCGGCCGCGGCGAAAACCAACAGCGACAGCGTCAGCACGAAGATCGGCAACAGGCCGCGGTCGAGGTTGAGCCGTTCGACCAGCTTGACGATCAGGAAGCCGCCGAGCAGGCCGATGGCAGCACCGAGGATCATCTGGACGAAGAAGCCGACGACGAGGTCGACAAACAAAAGGTCGGCGTCGGGCTTGGCGCCGAGCGCGATGATCTCGACCAGGGTGATGGTCAGGAAGATGGCGATCGGGTCGTTGGTGCCGGATTCGATTTCGAGCGTCGAGCGGACGCGCTCGCGCAGGTTGATGTTGCCGGCGCGCAGCAGGAAGAACACGGCCGCAGCATCGGTCGAGGCAACGGCGGCCCCTAGCAGGAAGGATTCGAGCCAGGTGAAGCCGGTGAGGTAATAGGCGGCGATGCCGAAGATGATCGTCGTGATGCCGACGCCGATGGTTGCCAGCGTCAGTGCCGGCAGGCCGGCCTGGCGCAACACGCCGACGGGCGTGCCGAAGCCGGAGTCGAACAGGATGACGGCAAGCGCTATGGCGCCGACGAAGTAGGCGATGTGGGCATTGTCGAAGACGATGCCGAGGCCGTCGACGCCGCTGGCCAGGCCAATGCCGAGGAAAAGCAGCAGCAAGGGGGCGCCGAAGCGGAAGGCGATCAGGCTCGAAAACGCCGCTGCCACGACCAGCGCGGTGCCTACCAGCGTGATGAGATATACCGCCTGTTCCATCCCCGACCCGTCTGCGAACCACCTTTTAGCTGCGTCGGTTGAGAGTGCGGCGAAGAAAAGGCCATGTCCAAGCAAGAATGGATTTTTGCCGGCTTGGACCAAAGTTTTTTGCATTGCGGCAAAAACGAAAACGCCCGGCTGAAGCCGGGCGTTGCAGAGTGGATGAGGCAGGCCCGATCAGCCGATGGTCTTGCCCATCACGACGGCCGTGTCGGCCATGCGGTTGGAGAAGCCCCACTCGTTGTCGTACCAGGACATGACGCGGACGAGGTTGCCTTCGATGACCTTGGTCTGGTCGAGGGCGAAGGTCGACGAGGCCGGGTTGTGGTTCATGTCGATGGAGACCAGCGGCTCGTCGGTGTAGGCGAGGACGCCCTTGAGCGGGCCGTTGGCGGCAGCGATGAGCACTGCGTTGACCTCTTCGACCGTGACGTTCTTCTTGGCCAGGAACTTGAAGTCGATGCACGAGACGTTGGGGGTCGGCACGCGGATCGAGACGCCGTCGAGCTTGCCCTTGAGTTCCGGCAGGACCAAGCCGACGGCCTTGGCCGCACCGGTCGAGGTCGGTATCATCGACATCGCCGCTGCACGGGCGCGGTAGAGGTCCTTGTGCATGGTGTCGAGCGTCGGCTGATCACCGGTGTAGGCATGGATCGTGGTCATGAAGCCCTTTTCGATGCCGAAGGCATTGTTGAGGACCATGGCCACGGGAGCCAGGCAGTTGGTGGTGCAGGACGCATTCGAGATGACGATGTGGTCCTTGGTAATCTTGTCGTGGTTGACGCCGTAGACCACGGTCAGGTCGGCACCGTCGGCAGGCGCCGAGACGATGACGCGCTTGGCACCGGCGGTCAGGTGGGCCGAGGCCTTGTCCTTGGAGGTGAAGATGCCGGTGCATTCGAGCGCGATGTCGACGCCGAGCTCCTTCCACGGCAACTGCGACGGATCCTTGATCGCGGTGACCTTGAACTTGTCGGTGCCGATGTTGATGCTGTCGCCCTCGACCTTCACTTCGTGCGGGAAGCGGCCATGGACGCTGTCGTAGCGCAGCAGGTGGGCGTTGGTCTCGACCGGGCCGAGGTCGTTGACGGCGACGACGTCGATGTCCTTGCGGCCCGACTCATAGATGGCACGCACGATGTTGCGGCCGATGCGGCCGAAACCATTGATGGCAACTCTAACGGTCATGTCTGATCCTCCTGGGGGAACGTCTTAAGCCTGAAGCCGAGCCGCGGCAGCCTTGGCGGCAGCCTCGGCGGTGATGCCGAAATGCTTGTAGAGCTCTTCGATCGGGGCGCTGGCGCCGAAGCCGTGCATGCCGATGAAGATACCGTCGGTGCCGATGAAGCTGTCCCAGCCCATGCGGATGCCGGCTTCGATGGCAACCTTGACCTTGGCATTGCCGATCATCGCCTTGCGATATTCGGGGCTCTGCTGTTCGAACAGTTCGAAGGCAGGAACCGACACGACGCGGGTCGGGTGGCCGGCGGCCTGCAGCAGCTTGCGGGCGTCGAGTGCGATCTCGACCTCGGAGCCGGTGGCGAAGATGGTGACTTCTGCATCGCCGTCGGCGGTGGCAAGTTCATAGGCGCCGTAGCCGCAGAGGTTTTCCTCGACATATTCGGTGCGCACTGCCGGCAGGTTCTGGCGGGTAAGCGCCAGCGTCGACGGGGTCTTATGGTTCTCAAGCGTCAGCTGCCAGCACTCGGCGGCCTCGGTGGCGTCCGCCGGACGGAAGACGATGTGGTTGGGGATGGCGCGCAGTGCAGCGAGGTGCTCGACAGGCTGGTGGGTCGGGCCGTCTTCGCCGAGACCGATCGAATCGTGGGTCATGACGAAGCCGACGCGGATGCCCATCAGGGACGCCAGGCGCATGGCCGGGCGGGCATAGTCGGAGAAGCACAGGAAGGTGCCGGAGTAGGGGATGACGCCGCCATGCAGCGCCATGCCGTTCATGGCAGCGCACATGCCGAGTTCGCGGATGCCGTAGTGAACGAAGCGCTGGCCGTAGTCTTCGGCCGAGATCGGCTTGGTCTGGCTGGTCTTGGTGTTGTTGGAACCGGTCAGGTCAGCCGAGCCGCCGATGGTCTCGGGCACGACGCCGTTGATGACCTCGAGCGCCATTTCCGACGACTTGCGGGTCGCGACCTTCGGCTTGTCGGTGGCGAGCTTCTTCTTGTACTCGGCAATCGCGGCGTCGAAGCCGGCCGGCAGGTCGCCGCGCATGCGGCGCTCGAACTCGCCACGAACCTCGGTATCGGCCTCGGCGAGGCGTTTTTCCCAGTCGTTGCGCTTCTTGGCCGAGTTGAGTCCGGCGAGGCGCCATTCGTCGAGGATGTCGGAGGGGATTTCGAAGGCCGGATATTCCCAGCCGAGCGCCTTGCGGGTGGCTTCGATTTCGGCAGCACCGAGCGGCGAGCCGTGGACCTTGTTGGTGCCGGCCTTGGTCGGCGAGCCGAAGCCGATGGTGGTCTTGGCAGCGATCAGCGTCGGGCGGTCGGAGCGCTTGGCGGCCTCGATGGCACCGGCGATGGCTTCCGGATCATGGCCGTCGATGGCCAGCGTGTTCCAGCCGGAAGCGGCGAAACGGGCAAGCTGGTCGGTCGAGTCGGCAAGCGAGATCGGGCCGTCGATGGAGATGTTGTTGTGGTCCCAGAAGACGATCAGCTTGTTGAGCTTGAGGTGACCGGCAAAGGACAACGCTTCCTGCGAGATGCCTTCCATCAGGCAACCGTCGCCGGCGAGCACGTAGGTGTAATGGTCGACGAGCTTGTCGCCGAACTGGGCATTCATGATGCGTTCGGCGAGCGCCATGCCAACCGCGTTGGCGAGGCCCTGGCCGAGCGGGCCGGTGGTCGTCTCGATGCCGGCGGCGTGGCCGTATTCCGGGTGGCCGGCGGTCTTGGAGCCGAGCTGCCGGAAATTCTTGATCTGCTCGATGGTCATGTCCTCGTAGCCCGACAAATAGAGCAGCGAGTAGAGCAGCATCGAGCCATGGCCGGCGGAAAGCACGAAGCGGTCGCGGTCGTGCCAGTTCGGGTTGGCCGGGTCATGCTTGAGGAAGCGGGTGTAGAGCACGGTGGCGATGTCGGCGGCGCCCATCGGCAGGCCGGGATGGCCGGAGTTGGCCTTCTCGACCGCATCCATGGACAGAAAGCGGATCGCATTGGCCATCCGGTCGTGTTTTTCGCGCGAGGACATCGTCCCTCCCATAAGCCGTGGAAACTGGGGCGATGGGAGCCCCGGAAAAGTGCGCGACACATAGCAGGCACAGGGCTTGAGTCAATAAATCGGTGCGTTTTCGCAGCCGCATTGCGGCGCCAAGTCACGCCTCAGCCACTTTCCTGTGTCGGGCTGGACACGCATAATGGGGGAAAGACAAAACAGCTTTGTTGACGCCTCCTTCAACCGGTGCCTAATGTTTCAGACTTAACGCGTTCAGAAACGTGCGCGATTCGGTGATGGGCGAGGGTCTACGGGAGCCATGACCGGGGATACGACACTCAGGGAAGTCATTGGCCGGCTAGGCAAGGCGATCGATACGCTTGAGGGCGCGGTCGCTGCACGGCTGGAACATGAGCAGGATTACGGCGAAGCCGAGGCCGAGGTCCAGCGCATGAATGCCGACCGTGCGCGGCTGGCGCAGGAACTCGACAATTCCGAAGCCCGCGCCGAACGGCTGGAAGAAGCCAACAAGGAAGTCTCGCGGCGGCTCGTGACGGCGATGGAGACGATCCGCGCCGTGCTGGACAGGTAGGATGGAGATGGCGCAAGTCACCGTTACCATCGATGGCAAGCAGTACCGCATGGCCTGCGACGAGGGGCAGGAAGAGCACCTCATCGATCTCGCCAGCCGTTTCGACCGCTACGTTCTGCATCTCAAGGATTCGTTCGGCGAGATCGGCGACCAGCGTCTGACCGTCATGGCCGGCATCATGGTTATGGACGAGCTGTCGGAGTTGCAGAAACGCGTCAAGGGCATGGAGACCGAGGTCCTGACGCTGCGCAAGACGCGCGACGACGCGCTGACCAAGGCTGACAAGAACGATGCGGCGCTGACCGGTGCGCTGGGCTCGCTGGCCGAGCGCATGGAACAACTGGCGGTCAGCCTGACGAAGAAGGTTTAGGGACGGGCCTTCATCGGAGGATGGAGACCAAACGAAAAACGCGCCGGTTTGCCGGCGCGTTTTTTTGTTTGGTGAAGCTGTCAGCTTCAGGCGTCGATGGTGCGAAGCGCCTGGGCCTGCTTCTTGGCAGCGGCCTTGACCGCATCCTGGACCTTTTCGAAAGCGCGAACCTCGATCTGGCGGACGCGCTCGCGGCTGATGTCGAACTCGGCCGAAAGCTCTTCCAGCGTCAGCGGCTCGTCGGAAAGACGGCGCGCCTCGAAAATGCGCTTTTCGCGGTCGTTGAGCACCGACATGGCGCTCGCCAGCATGCCGCGGCGGTTGTCGAGTTCGTCCTGCTCGATGAGCATGGTTTCCTGGCTGTCATGGTCGTCGACAAGCCAGTCCTGCCACTCGCCCGACTCGCCTTCGCTGGCGCGGATCGGCGCATTGAGCGAAGCGTCGCCCGACAGGCGGCGGTTCATCGACACCACTTCGGCCTCGGAGACGTTGAGGCGGGTGGCGATCTCAGTGATGTGCTCGGGCTTCAGGTCGCCGTCGTCGAGCGCCTGGATCTTGCCCTTGACCTTGCGTAGGTTGAAGAACAGGCGCTTCTGGTTGGCGGTGGTGCCCATCTTGACCAGCGACCACGAGCGCAGGATGTACTCCTGGATCGAGGCCTTGATCCACCACATGGCGTAGGTGGCGAGACGGAAACCACGCTCCGGTTCGAATTTCTTGACAGCCTGCATCAGGCCGACATTGCCTTCCGAGATGACCTCGCCGATGGGCAGGCCATAACCGCGATAGCCCATGGCGATCTTGGCCACGAGACGCAGGTGGCTGGTGACCAGCTTGTGGGCGGCAGAGGTGTCCTCATGCTCGTTGTACCGCTTGGCGAGCATGTACTCTTCCTGCGGCTGGAGCATCGGAAAGCGGCGGATTTCTTCCAGGTAGCGGCTGAGACCGCCTTCGCCGGAAACGATACTTGGTAGTGACTGGGCCATAAAGCGCCCTCCCTCTTTGCGAGATATGCCCCCTGATCCAGGCGAGCATGTGGCGCGGCTGCCGAATGCCTGTCGCGCCATGGGATCTTAATACAGGAACAAAACCAGAAAAGACACGATTTGTTCAACGCGAAACAGACTGTCACGCCTAAGTGAACAATACGAGTCAGGTTTTCTGATCGAAGGTTCAGAGATTGCGAAAGCCTTCGACCAACTCCCCCATGTCGCGAGGCAAGGGCGCCTCGAACCGCATGATCAGATGGGAAGCCGGGTGGCGAAATGCAAGGAGGCGGGCGTGCAAAGCCTGGCGTGGGAATGCCTTGACCGCGGACCTCAGTGGTTCGGGAAGCCGGTTCGACTTGGTGCGGAAGGCCTGGCCATAGTCGGGGTCGCCGAGAACCGGGTGGCCGATATGGGCCATGTGGACGCGGATCTGGTGGGTGCGGCCGGTCTCGAGCCGGCACTCGACCAGGCTGGCGGCAGCGAATTCGCCTTGCTCCGAGCCGAAGCGCTCCAGCACTGTGAAATGGGTGATGGCGTGGCGGGCGTCGTCGCGGTGTTCCGGCACCACGGCGCGGCGGACACGGTCGGCATGGCGGCCGAGCGGGGCATCGATTGTGCCGGTCATGCGCTGCGGGAAGCCCCAGACGAGCGCGTCATAGGCGCGTTCGAGGTCGCCGGTGCGGCCGTGGTCGGCGAAGGCCTCGGACAGCGACTTGTGGGCGCGGTCGGTCTTGGCGACGACCATGACGCCTGAGGTTTCCTTGTCGAGGCGGTGGACGATACCGGGCCGCTTCACGCCGCCGATGCCCGACAGGCTGTCGCCGCAGTGGTGGATCAGCGCATTGACCAGCGTGCCGGTCCAGTTGCCGGCGCCGGGATGGACAACGAGGCCGGCCGGCTTGTTGATGACGATCAGTTCGTCATCCTCGTAAAGAATGTCGAGCGGGATCGCCTCGCCTTCGGGTTCGGCCGGTTCGGCCTCAGGCATGTCGATGACCACTTCGTCGCCTGAAACAAGCTTGCGCTTGGCCTCCGCGACCATCTTGCCGCCGATGCTGACGGCGCCCTGCTTGATCAACGCCTGGACGCGGCTGCGCGACACATCGGGCGCGAGGCGACCGGCCAGCCACTGGTCGAGCCGCAGACCTGCGGCATCGGCGTCGGCTTCGAGCACTATCAAAGTGCCTGTCGCTTCGCTATCTGATGCGCTCATAACAATTGTTCCGGAAGTTTTGCCATGTCTCGGCCTGCCATCGAAGAAGAAGACAAGCCGCTCGACCCATCGGTTGAGCGCGTCCGCAGGAAACTGGTCCGCTTCTTCATCATCAATATAGGGCTGTTGTTCATCGCCCTTATGGCCGTCCTCGGCGGCGTTGTCTACAAATCGCGAACGCCGGTGGCCGTTGCACCTGTGGCGGGCGGCGACATCCAGGTGCCGGCGGGCGGCCAGATCAGCGGCGAGATCGTGTTGCCGGTGGGCGCCAAGGTGATGTCGCAGGCGCTGTCGGGCAACCGCATCTCGATCGACGCCGAGCTCGTCGACGGAAGCCGGACGATCTTCCTTTACGACATCGCCGAGCGCCGCCTGATCGGCCAGTTCCAGGTCCGCAACAAGTGAGCGGCTTTGTCGGGCGCCGCGTTGCCACCGTTTCGGTGGTCGTCGCCGACTATGACCAGGCGATCGCCTGGTATGTCGGCAAGCTCGGTTTTTCCCTTGTCGAGGATGTCGAACTCGGCGGCGGCAAGCGCTGGGTGACTGTCGAGCCGGGCAGCGGGCAGGGCGCAAGGTTGCTGCTCGCCAAAGCGGATGGCGAGAACCAAGTGGCGGCAATCGGCAACCAGACCGGAGGTCGCGTATTCCTGTTTCTGGAGACCGACGATTTTGCCCGCGACCATGCGACGATGCTGGCCAACGGTGTCGAATTCCGTGAAGAGCCGCGCCACGAGGCCTATGGCACGGTTGCGGTGTTCGCCGACCTGCACGGCAATCTGTGGGATCTTATCGAGCCGAAGCGTTGATACCCTTGCGGCAGCGTGGACGAGCGCAAATAACGCATGCCGGGCTGTTGCTTTTTCGAAAACGCCAGCCTATATCGCCGATCTCGGCTGCGCCCATCGTCTAGCGGTCAGGACACCGCCCTCTCACGGCGGGAACAGGGGTTCGATTCCCCTTGGGCGTACCAAGTTTTCCAAGTAACCCGGCAATTCCAAGCCCTTTGCTGGCAAAAGTGGCTAACCGGTGTCTGCGCTAGCCAATTTTCGTTTTACGGGCGTTCTCATCCGACCTTCTTGAACAACTTGTCCATCCCTGCGTGCGCCTGGGGAGCGCGACGGGCTGACGATCGGCGCCATCGCAGAAAGGCTGGCGCTGGAGCCAAGCACGATCACGCCGGCGGTCAAACGGCTCGAGGCTGCGGGCTTCGTGGCCCGTCAGCGCAGCACGACAGATGAACGGCAGGTGCAGGTTCAGCTGAGCAAGAAGGGTGCGGACCTTCACGCCAGGACAGGTTGCCTGACATCGGCATTGCTGCTCAATTCGGGCTTCACCGTGCCCGACATGATCGAACTGAACCGCAAGGTACAGCTGCTGCGCGACGGCATGCGAAACGCTGTCGGCCCAACGTCAATCGCTTGATGCTTCGCTCGGGCTCCCGATGGCGTGAATTTAGCGAGAAGCGATGCTCACCTCGGTGGTCTTCGGCGCTCCATTCATCGGAGTAGCGGCAGATGAGCTGGCAGGTGAGCGGGCAGGCGCTTGCCTGCCCGGCACAATCATTTCGAGCGGCAAAGGCCGGTCTTGGTGGTTTCCTTGTCGCCGTCGTCATAGGCGATGCCGACCTTTTCGCCGGCCAGCGAGGTGATCGTGCCCTTGTACCACTCGCCTGCGTTCTTGAAGTTGCATTCGACCTTGGTGCCGATCATCCAGTCGTAGGGACGGACCTTGCCGAGGCTGGTCGTTTCGCGCTCATTGTCGTCATAGCGGACGGTGATCGTGTCGCCCTCGATCTTTTCGATGACGCCAGCGAACCAGTAGCCGGACCCCTTGTAATTGCCCAGAACCCAATCGCCCTTCGTCTGGGCGCTCGCCATGCCTGCGCTGGCGAGAATGGCGCCTGCAGCCAGTAGAACCGAAAGATGTCGTGTCAAAGTACCATCCCTGGGATTTTATCCCAGCCCCCCATTGAGCTGAGAAGACATGCATATTTGAGCCGATGTGAATGTGCGGTGAAGATGACTGCGCCAGGGCGAACAATTCGAGCGAACGTGCCTGGGCCATACGCTCGTCCGCCTGGCGCCCGCGCATTGCGGAACCTTGCCTGGTTACGGGCGTTGCGGGTGTCAAAGGAGAACGCCGTCATGCTTCGAATGCTAGCACTGATTGTCGTCGGTTATGCCGCTTACAGGGTCGGCCGGGAGTTCATCGCCAGCGTGCCTTCGGATTTCGATCCCGTCCCTGCTGCCTCGCCCACGCCCAAGCGTCGGCGCAAGCCGCCTGCCAAGCCGAGCGCCAAAACTGCTACCGCGACCACGCACTGAGATTGTCTGCCTGCGAGATTGTTGTCCGCCCCGTTTCAAACCGGTCGAACGAGCTCGCTCGAAGGTGGGACTTCCGCGTCGAGGGTTTCGATCCGCTTCGGCTGTCCGGTTTCGGGAAGTTCGGACGCGGCAGTCAGGTCGCGATCGTGGTCGAACTGCCGTGCTTCACGCAAAGGGTGCAGCCAGCTCTCGCGGCGGCCGGTCCAGAGTTCATATTGAGGCGTGAGATCGGAGGGCACGACGTCGAGATTGCCGAGCATGACCTCGGCCTCATCGTCTCTCACATAGGTCACGCGGCTGCCGCAGGTGACGCAAAAGCTCCTGTTGCCATAGGTGCCAACCTGGCCCGTCTGTTCGAGCGCCGATACCGGCCACACCGCATAGGCGGAGAATGCCGAACCACTGGTCTTTCGGCAGTCGGCGCAGTGGCAAAGCCCTACGCGCAGCGGCTGACCAGTCACCCGGAAGCTAACGGCGCGGCAATAGCAGCTGCCGAATCGAATGGTTTCGCCGGTGCGATTTTCCATGACAGGGCTCCTCTCCGCTTTGACGGAAAGCCATCGGGAAACGTCCCTAGCTATAGCGGCATGCGGCCGCGCGTCGGCGGGACAATCCACGGCTCGATCGAAACCGGATCCGCTTCGCGGATGCCGACTGAGCGGGCGAAGCCGGCGAAGGCATTGCGGGCGCCGTCGACCGACAGTCGGTCCTCGCGTGCCGCATGGCAGGCCCGCATCGCCGTGTTGTAGATCGGTCCGCGCCGCTGTTCGGGCCACCTTGCGAGGAAGCCGAGCGCGTCGGCTACGGTTGCGATCTGCAGGATTGCCTGATCGGCGTCCTTGACGAAGATCGGACTGGAAAAGCTTCTGGCTGTCATCACTTCCTCCTGGGTCATGGACCGTCGTTCGAGCAAGCGAACTTGCCGGCAATGGGCGCGACAAGCAGACCAGGAAAATGGCGACGGCAGCCTTTCCCGTCAAGAATTGGTTTCAAGCCACATCGGGCGACGCCGCCAATATTCCGGCCTCGTTGCAGAAGCTTTCGAAAGCTTCCCTTGCCTCATCGACAGGGATAGAGCCGTTGATTGCAGCCTGCATGGCGTTTTCTGCGAGATAGAAGAACGGGTTGCGCTTGTCTTGCGGCCAGCCGTCAAGAAACTCGACGGCATCCGGCACCGAGACGACCTCGCGCAACGAAAACTCTCCATCCCTGACCCAGACGTTCGGTGTAAAATCCATCCACCAAAACGCGGCTGAGGACGGAGAGTTGCATCAGGTGTCTTTGCGCGCCGCGGCTTTCCGGCACATCTCTGGCGCAACTCTCGGTCCCCGCAATTCGGCTCGTCGTCCTTGCACCTCCATCTCTTAGCCACGCGCTCACGTCGTTGCCGCCGAGATGGGTGTAGGCGCCACCTGAACCGCGGACTTTGTCGGCATAGCGGTCGTCGGCGGAAAGGATGCGAGAAAAGACGCAGAATGGGATGAAGTTGCCGCGGGAGCGAGAAAGGGCCGAGCCGCCGCAGGTGTCGTGCGCCGGCGTTGTGTCGCACAGAACCATGTCGAGGCGAGGTCGACGATGGCGCACTCAGGAGAAGGCGCCGATCGGCAGCACTGAACTTGTCCTGCCGGCACGAAATCATCTTGTGCTCTCGACGCTCCTATGGGCATGAGCAGTGCTCGATCCAGGATTGCTTGGTATCAGCAGGCTGGGTTACTGCCCGGAAACGGAGCCGCCCGAGAGGGGGGGCTCAATGCCACAATGCAATTGCATCGCGACTTTCACATGCACATGCCCGTCCAGAGTTCGCCCCGCTGCCCGACAGATCCAATGAGCCCCGCGCAATTGACGGCGCACCCGCTCTTTCCTCGCATTGACCAGCGCCTGGCTCTCCACCTGATCGCCATTCACGAGCAGACGCCAAGGCTGGCACGGCTCAAGGCCTCGCACCGCAAATGGCTGATGACCCAGTCGCTCTATGCGCTGACGCTCGAGCGCACCGAGGACGACCCTCACTCCGGCCTTTCGCAGTCTCGCCTGGTCGAAATCGCCACCAGCATCGGTGCGGTGAGCCACAACACGGCAAGGGCCTTTCTGCAGGAACTGCTGACCTACAAGTTTCTGACGGAGATACCCACTCCTCACGACAAGCGGCTGCGCCTGCTCGACACGACCGAGGCCAGCCGGAAAGCGATGACCGGTTGGTTCATGGGGCAGATGAGCTGCCTCGATGAACTGGACGATGGCGGCCGCCATGCCCGCTGTGCGGCTGACGGCAGGATATTCCGCGCGGCACAGCCGCGCGCCGCGCGCCGGCTCATCGAGAACCCGTTGTGGCGCTATCCAGCCGACAGCATCAATTCGTTCCTGCAGTCGGAACTGGGCGGGATGATCCTGCACGAAATCATCTCGCGCATAGACGACTTCACGCCGCGGGACGGCAAGGTGATCGTTGGACCCTCCAGCCTCGCCGAACTCGCGACGCGCTACTTCATCTCCGTCTCGAATTTGCGGAGGATGTTCAAAAAGGCGGAGACAAGCGGACTGATGGGCTGGGCGGCGGCATCGGACCAACGGGTACTGTGGTTGTCGGCAGCTTTTCTGAACGACTATTTGCTGTGGCAGGCGCAGAAATTCGCAGCCCTAGACGAGGCCTATTGCTGGGCGGTCCAGAACGTCGTCGGGGACGGCCACGCCGTCGCAGTCTGATCCAAACGCAATCGGACATTGCGGGCGGCAGGCAGGCTCACCAGATAGGACCAGATTTGGTCGTTTACCGGATGTGGAGCCAGCCCTTATCACGCGCTGCAGGGCGTGCAGCAGGCAGGTTTCAGGGCAACGAAAAGTTGCCGTGTTGTGCCCCTTCAATCCAGGGGTTCTTCATGAAAACAGTTCTTCTTGCTTCGACCTTTCTGTTTGCCGTTGCAGGCAGCGCCTTGGCTGCCGATGTGGTCGTCCACGAGCCGGCGCCTGTTACAGCGCCGGCTGGTTTTGTCTGGAACGGCGGTTATGTCGGCCTGCATGGCGGCTACGCCTGGCTCAATGGTACTGTGGATGTAGCTACCGCCGCACGGCCCTTTGATATCGATGGCTTCGACAACGGTTTGCTCGGCGTCCACGCAGGCTACAATTGGCAGCTGAATGGCAACTTCGTCGCCGGCGTCGAGGCCGACGTCTCCCACGCCTGGACCAAGCGCGATCTGGTCGTCCGTGTCAGCCTGCCCGATTTCCCGCCAATGAACGTTCCCGTCGAAGCCGGGACCAACTGGCAAGGTAGCGCACGTCTGCGCGCCGGCTATGCGATGGACCGCACACTGATCTTCGCGACCGGCGGCGTGGGCTTTGCCAACACCTATGTGAAGATGCAGGCATATGACGAAAGCAAGACGTTCCTCGGCTGGACCGTTGGCGCCGGCATCGAGCATGCGTTCACTGACAACTGGATCGGCCGCTTTGAATACCGCTATGCCGACTTTGGCTCCGAGACGTTTCCGGGGGACATCAAGATCGATCTCAATCAGCACACCCTGCGGGCCGGCATCAGCTACAAGTTCTGACCGCACTGCCTGAACGTCAAAGCCCGACCTCGTGCCGGGCTTTGACAACTCACAGGCTCGCAGTTCCGGCCAGAACCTACTCGTTTGGCAGGCTGCGGACGAATTCGACACCGTCGATAACGAGCAGGCGGGGTTCGGGTGCGGCGGCGATGCGTTGAACGCCGTCGCTGCAGGAAAATACCGGCCAGCCGCTATCGGCGCAGAGGATTTCGACGAACCAGTTGCCGAGCTGGTCCGTCAAGCTGATGCGCAAGGCGCCATCCTTGAGACGCCGTGCGTGAGAACCGTTGATCGCGGTCCAGGTCCACGGCCCGCCGAGAGGCGGCCGCGAGAACATGACGAAGGGATAGGTCCTGGGCGGCAGGTCTTCGTATTCGGTCGCCATGCGATAGCGCATCATCGCGGTGGTGTAGTCGGCGGCGATAGAAGGCCAGCGGGCATAAAGGATGCCAACGCCATGCTGATGTGGATCTACCAGCAACTGCCGGGCGCGGCTGTCTCCAGCCTGAACTGCCGTTGCCATGGCAGCGGCAGCGATGGCGGCAAGCAGCGTGGCGATGCGTCGCGACATGTGCCCGGGCCTTAGAGCCTGTCCCTGTTCGGAACGAGCGCCAATTTCTCGTTGGAGCGTGACCTTGCCTAGAAACCAGTTTCCCGGTTTTTCGGGAAAGAATCAGTTGCCTTCATTGTCGCCGCTTGCCGTAGCGGGATCAATGGCGAGACCAAAGCCGCAGACGAACCGTCAAAGGTCAGGATTGAACGGAAAAAATATCGGGAAATTTGAATCGAGGTGAAAGGCCCGAACACCCTATGCTCCGGGACCTCAGGGTGATGCCGAAGCCTGGTGACACGCGCCTCCGAGCCGGTGCCAAGGTCACACAGTCCCGAAAGCCGAATGCTTCCGGGCTATCAATTCGGGGTTGCAGTCCGCCTTTTCGTCAAGCGGCGGTTCTTGTCCTGAAACGGGGGATGCTTGCCAGCAGCAGATCCTTGTCACGTACGCCGCTACGATAAAGCTTGAGGAGCGTCCTCGCTATTTCGCTTGCCCATACGGAGCTCGGATCTTCGCCGCGTTCGTGGCAAATCTGGTCGAACACATGCTGAAGAAGCGCGAGATCCCTGGGATAAATCGGGGAGTTAGGCTGGGTGAAAAGTACGTGCTCCATAGTCTTCTCCCATATGGTGCTTGTTTTTTGTCTTATGCTCTGCTGCTGATTTTTTGCCTGCTTGCTGTCACGGTCAGCAAAGCTGATCGCGATCAATAACTAAATCCCCGTTCATGCCCGTGGGTATAGAACGAAGATAGAGTTCAGCATCGTCACGTATGTGGAAGCATCTGCCGCAGGCGATCGCATCAATATGCCTCCCTGAGGCAAAGGTTGCATGCTGGCGTGGGTCATTTCAGGGCGGAAATTCTGCTCTACAACCTGTGTGATGTCGAGTCACTCTGGGTTGCAACGGAGTTGCAGGAAAAGCTGCCAGGAAACAGGCGAAAGGGCCCGCCAGGAGGGGAACGGCAGGCCCTTTCTGGGCGTGGCTGAAAGGAAAAGACCACACCCGGTGTGCCTGAACGCAACTCTCCGGGGCGGAAATTGGTTCCCCCCAAGCGGGCTTACCTTACATCAGGACATCTACAGTGATCGTTTGGCTTCACCATTTGTTCACCATCAACTCCGCACCATTCACCTGCGCAATGTATCGAGTGCGCGTCTTTGGCAACGCCCGGCGGGCTGCACAACCCTTCGCCCGCCGGTGCGCCTCAAGGCCCCCGCCATGGCCTTCCCAATGCTGCCGTCATGACTTAGCCTGACCTCACCGCCGCTGTCCGGGCAGCCGGACCGCGGGATCGAAGGAAAGGCATACGCTCTTGGCTGAAATGACCATCATCGTCGAATTCGAGACTGTGGACGGGGCGGAGGAGCAGTTCCTGGACCTGATCTCGGAACATGCCCGCGCCACGCTGCAGGAGGAGCCGGGCTGCCTGCGCTTCGAGGTCATCAAGCCGGTGGAGCGTGACGGCACGCCGATCGCCAACAAGGTGATGGTCAACGAGCTTTATGCCGACGACTCAGCAGTTGCCGCGCATGAGCGTAACCCGCGCATGTCTGACGTGCAGGCGGCACTTTCGCCCCTGCTCAAGTCGCGCCGGCTGATCCTGGCGCGATCGCTCGGCCTCGTCGATCCCAATGGCGGCATGCGGCCGGAAGAGCTCAACGCCGCCAATGACGACTAGCGCAGAGGTCAGGGCCGTCTCGCGGTTGCAGTTGGTCGGTTTCCGGTCGCTCTGCAGTGACCCAACGTAAAGTAAGCTCAGTTCCGGCATAGTTCTTCGTGGGTTGTCACCTCGATTACATTGCAATCTGCTCATGTATGGCGCAGCGGCGTTAAGGTTAGTCAGTCGTTAATGCTTCTGCGGCAAGGTTTGTCGCGGCGGTCTGCGGGGGAAGCAGCATCGCTCCATGCATGCAGGGCTGACGGATGCGGAAAATTCTGGGCTCGGACGTCATCGATCCGACCGGCGAGCCGGCCAATGAGCGGGGGCTGACGACCGAGGCCGGCGATGCGCGGGCCCTGGACGATCTCAGCCTGCCTTATGCCGACCTCGAACGCACCATCGATTCGATGAACATGGGCGTGGTGCTGGTCGATGCCGGCCTCAACGTACAGTTCATCAACCAGGCCTTTTACGACATCTGGAAACTGACCGTCGGTCAGGTCGCCATGGGTTGCCCGTTCAGGGCGCTGATGGACATCAACCGCTACAGTGGCGTCTACGCCGTCGCCGACGGTGACTGGGAAAGCTACGTCGCATTGCGCCAGTCGGAAATTTCGGCCGGCGATGTCGCGCCGCGTGAGTTCCGCCGCGCTGA
Organism: Aminobacter aminovorans; assembly: GCF_900445235.1. Taxonomy (NCBI): domain Bacteria; kingdom Pseudomonadati; phylum Pseudomonadota; class Alphaproteobacteria; order Hyphomicrobiales; family Phyllobacteriaceae; genus Aminobacter; species Aminobacter aminovorans. Next base: position 1,381,228 of record NZ_UFSM01000001.1, read on the forward strand.
CGGCTGCACCATGATCTATTCGGTCACCGCCCTATCCGGCGGCAAGCGGCTGGTTTCATATTACGACGTCAGCGAGATGAAGCGGCGAGAGGTCGAGGCGGTCGAGGCTCGGCACCGGCTGGCCGAAGTGCTCGAATCGCTGCCGGCGGGCGTCATCATCTACGACCGCGACGACCGTTTCGTGCTTGCCAACCGCAAGCTCAAGAGCGCCTTGCCGGCACTCCATGACGTACTCACCGAAGGCCGCACGCTGCGCGACAGCATGGTGGCAGCGCAGCGCTCGGGCTATTTCCGCGACACCAGCGACGACGATCTTGATGCGCTGTATGACGCCGACCCCGATGCCTGGGTAGAGGGCATGGTCGAGCGCTACCACACCAGCCAGGCGGTACGGGAACGGCGCAATCCCGATGGGCGCTGGTACCAGATTTTCGACCAGAGGCTGGCCGACGGCACATTCATCGGCGTGCGCGTCGACATCACCGAACTCAAGCAGCGCGAACGCGCGTTGCAGGATTCGATGCGGGAGAACGAAGTGTTCCGCAGCCTGATCGACAACGTTCCGGTGTCGATCTACGCCAAGCATGACGATCTCAGGCTGATGTATGTCAACCAGGGCTGGTGTGAGCTGACCGGCTATTCCAAAGAGGAAGCGATCGGGAAGACCGACCTGGAGATCTTTGGCCCGGAAGGCGAACCCTTCATGGAGGCCGACCGCGAGGTCATGCGCCGCGGCACGACTGTCGAAATCGAAGAGACGGCAACATGCGCCGACGGCATGGTGCGCCACCAGTTCGCGCGCAAGAGCGCTATGGTGGCCTCGGACGGCTCGCTCTACCTGATCGGCTCGACGACCAACATCACCGAGCTCAAGCAGCGCGAGGCGGAGCTGGAGGAAGCGCAACGCCGGGCTGTGCTGGCCGACCGTGCCAAGTCAGAATTCCTGGCCAATATGAGCCATGAAATCCGCACGCCGATGAACGGCGTGCTCGGCATGGCCGAGCTTCTGGCGAAATCCGACCTCGACCCCAAGCAGAAGACCTTCACCGACATCATCGTCAAATCGGGCAATGCGCTGCTGACGATCATCAACGACATCCTCGACTTCTCGAAGATCGATGCCGGACAGCTGGTTCTCGATCCGATCCCGTTCAACCTGTCGGAGGCGATCGAGGACGTCGCCACGCTGATGTCGACGCGGGCCAAGGAGAAGGACCTCGAGCTGATCGTCAGGATGCAGCCCGATCTCCGGCACCTCTATGTCGGCGACGTCGGCCGTATCAGGCAGATCATCACCAACCTGCTCGGCAATGCGGTGAAGTTCACCGATTCCGGCCATGTGCTGGTCGACGTCACAGGACGTAGCGATGGCGATAAGACCAAGCTGCATGTCGCGGTGACCGATACCGGCATCGGCATCCCTGAGGCCAAGCTCAAGCTGGTGTTCGAGAAGTTCAGCCAGGTCGATGCGTCGTCGACGCGCCGGCACGAGGGCACCGGTCTTGGCCTCGCCATCACCTCGCGCCTCGTCGACATGATGGGCGGCGAGATCGGTGTGGAAAGCGGCGAGGGCGCCGGCTCGACCTTCTGGTTCACGCTGACGCTGCCCAATGCCGGACGGCTGGAGACGCGGCCGGCGGCACTGATCGACGTCACCGGGGCGCGCGTTTTGATCGTCGACGACAATGCGGTCAACCGCACGATCCTGACCGAGCAGATGCTGTCGTGGGGATTCGATTCCTGTGCAGCCAAGAGCGGTGCCGAGGGGCTGCAGGTGCTCCAGGCAGCTCAGGCGATGGGCATCAACGTCGACTGCATCGTGCTCGACTACCAGATGCCCGGCATGACCGGCGCCGAGATGGCGCGGATCGTCAGGAAATCGCCGACGCTGTCCGAAACGCCAATCGTCATGCTGACTTCGGTCGACCAATCGCTTTCGGGGCCAACGCACCGTGACCTTGCCATCGATGCCCAGCTGATCAAGCCGGCGCGCTCGTCGGCGCTGTTGGAGGCGCTCGTCGCGGCAATCCAGCGCAAGCGGGCACCCACCCTTACGCCGGCACAGATGGCCGATGCGCAGGTGCCAACTAAGCTTCCGAGCGGCCCCTTGCCGCAAGCAACCCGCCTGCGCGGCGGCCAGCGGCCGGGCGGCGATGGCGGGCTCGACATTCTCGTTGCCGAAGACAACGAGGTGAACCAGATGGTGTTCAGCCAGATTCTGGCCGAGACCGAGCTCAGCTTCGAGATCGTCGGCAACGGCCGGCGGGCGGTCGCCGCCTATGGCGAGCGCCGTCCGAGGATGATCCTGATGGACGTGTCGATGCCGGAGATGAACGGGCTCGAAGCGACGAGTGAAATCCGCAAGCTCGAACGCGGCACCGGCATGCGCGTGCCAATCATCGGCGTCACCGCCCACGCCCTCAAGGGCGACAAGGAGCGCTGCCTCGAAGCCGGCATGGACGATTACCTGCCCAAGCCGATCAGCCCACGCGCGCTCTTGGAAAAGATCGAGCGCTGGTCGTGGCAGGACGAGGAACGCCGCGGCGCCGTCTGATCCGAAGCCGGGACACGCCTTCCGGTAGGCTCTCAAAGACTGTGGAAATGTGACAGTCTGTGGTGGCAAAGACTGCCCTGCCGTTGGGTAGGCGGCTTGATTTCGTTTCCTGCCTGTTGTTTGCCTCGCGCCGGCAAAGGACCGAGGAAACGACCCCTTCAGCGCCAAGCACTGCAACCGTTACAGGGGTGACACGAAACTGTCATGCAACTGTAATAGAGGGGGGCTATTGGCTCACCGGGCGCCGAGGAATGGCGTCATACGAGATACCTCCAACAGGAGCAGGCCCCAATGAAAAAAGCTCTTCTCACTGCGTCGGCTGCTGCCTTCGCGATCGCAGCCTCGGTAGGCTATGCCTCGGCCCGCGACCAGATCCAGGTTGCCGGTTCCTCGACCGTTCTGCCTTATGCAAAGATCGTCGCCGAGCAGTTCGGTGAAACCTTCACCAACTTCAAGACCCCGGTCGTTGAATCGGGCGGTTCGGGCGCGGGCATCAAGGAATTCTGCAAGGGCGTCGGCGAGAACACCATCGACATCGCCAACTCCTCGCGTCCGATCAAGAAGGACGAACTTCAGTCCTGCGTCGACGCCGGCGTCAAGGAAGTCCAGGAAGTGAAGATCGGCTATGACGGCATCGTCTTCGCGACCGACGTCAAGGGCCCGGACTGGGCGCTGACGCCTGAGGACATCTATAAGGCGCTTGCCGCCAAGATCGCTGTTGACGGCAAGCTGGTGGACAATCCGAACACCAAGTGGAACCAGGTCAACCCGAACCTGCCCGATTGGGACATCGCTGCCTACATCCCAGGCGAAAAGCACGGCACCCGCGAAGTCTTTGAAGAAAAGCTCCTGATCGCCGGCTGCAAGAAGCTCGGCGGCGTTGAAGCCGGCAAGGCTTCGGGCCTCGACGACAAGGCTGCGGAAGCCGCCTGCAAGGCCGTGCGCAAGGACGGCAAGGCTGTCGACATCGACGGCGACTACTCCGAGACTCTCGCCCGCATCGATAGCAACAAGACCGGCGTCGGCGTGTTCGGCCTGGCCTTCTACGAAAACAACGCCGACAAACTGAAGGTCGCCACTGTCGGCGGCATCACGCCTTCGGTCGAGACCATCGCCAAGGGCGAATATCCGGTGTCGCGTCCGCTGTTCTTCTACGTCAAGAAGGCACATCTCGGCGTCGTTCCCGGCCTGAAGGAATATGTCGAGTTCTTCCTCGACGACCAGATGGTCGGCCCGGAAAGCCCCCTTGCCGACTACGGCTTGGTTGCTGCTCCGGATGCAGAGCGCGCTGCACAGCGCGAAGCCTTCGGCGCCGGCAAGACCATGTAATCAGTGAACTGCCACGGGGCGGCGGAAAAATCCGCCGCCCCGTGGAATATTCCGCCGACTGTCCCGTTCGGCACAGAGAACCGAATTCACCGAGGCCGGCCCATGTCATTCCTGCTTGTCTTCGCCATCGTACTCGCAATCGGACTGGCGGCCTTCGTGGCCGGCCGGCAAAGGGCGCGTGCGCAGGATGATGGAACGGTCAAGCCGCACTCGCGTGCGCACTATCACGGCTGGTGGGCGTTCCTGACTGGCGTCGTTCCGGCCGTTTTGTTTCTCGCCGCCTGGGATATCGGCGCGAGTGCCTATCTCAACAGCCATATCCATTCGTCCCTGCCGGCCGATGTCGCCGAGGGCACCGTCGCGCATGAAGATCTGGCCGCCGGCCTTGTCAAGAGCCTCGCCAACGGGTTGCGCAAGCTCGACGGCCAGACGCTCGGCGCGCTGCCTTCGAGCTTCGCCGAGCTGCAGCCGATGCTCGCAGCAAAGGGCGTGGCGCTGGCGCCCGACACGCAGGACTACATGATCCCGATCGCCACGGACGCCAACCGCGTCTCCGATCGTCTCGGCATGATCTCCGCCGTCGTTTCGGTCGGCCTCGCCCTGATCGGTGTCGGTTACGGCTTGAAGGGCATAAGCCCCCGCGCCAGGGCGCGCAACAATGTCGAGAAGGTGATGCTGTGGAGCCTGCTCGGCGCCTCGACGCTCGCCATCCTGACGACGATCGGCATCGTGCTGTCGATGCTGTTCCAGACCATCGCCTTCTTCGAGAAGGTGCCGCTGAGCAACTTCTTCTTCGGCACCGTGTGGGACCCGCGTTTCGCCGCCGCCGGTGCAGGCGCCAGCGAAGGCCAGTTCGGCCTGATCCCGCTGCTCGCCGGCACGCTCTACATCGCTTTTGTGGCACTGCTCGTCGCTGTGCCGATCGGCCTGATGTCGGCGGTCTATATGTCGGAATACGCAGCCCCCAAGGTGCGCGCGGTTGTCAAGCCGGCACTCGAGTTGCTCGCCGGCATCCCGACCATCGTCTACGGTATTTTCGCGCTCGTCACGCTCGGACCCTTCCTGCGCGACATCAGCGCAGCCCTGACCGGCGGCACCCCGTTCATCCAGGCGCAGTCGATCCTGACCGCCGGCCTGGTGATGGGGGTGATGCTGATCCCGGTCGTCTCGTCGCTCTCCGACGACATCATTACCGCCGTGCCGCGCGCCATGCGTGACGGCTCGCTCGGCCTTGGCGCTACGCGCTCGGAAACGATCAAGCGCGTCATCCTCCCAGCCGCCTTGCCAGGCATCGTCGGTGCCATCCTGCTCACCGCCTCGCGCGCCATCGGCGAAACGATGATCGTGGTGCTGGCGGCCGGCGTCGCGGCGAACCTTACGCTCAATCCTTTCGAGGCGATGACCACCATCACGGTCAAGATCGTCAACCAGCTGACCGGCGACCTTGAGTTCAATACGCCGCAGACACTGGTGGCCTTCGCGCTCGGCATCACGCTGTTCGCGCTGACGCTGGTGATGAACATCGTCGCCCTTTACATCGTCCGGAAGTACCGGGAGCAGTACGAATGACCGATATTTCGCTCGACACGCTGACCGCCTCGGCTGCCCGTCCGCGCCGCGACATTGGCCTCAAGAAACGCTACGCCGCCGAACGCCGCTTTCGCCTCTATGGCGTGCTGGCGATCGCCATAGGACTGGCCTTCCTGGCTGTGATGCTGACCTCGATCGTCTCAAAGGGCTACACCGCCTTCTGGCAGACGACGGTGACACTGCCGATCAACTTCGACGAGAAGGTCATCGACCCGTCCAACAAGCGGGCGACCGACCCGAACGTGCTGATCACGGCTAACTATCCCAAGCTTGCCGAGACTGCGCTGATCGAGAAGCTCGGCATCGACGCCAACGACAAGGCCGAGATACGCAAGCTCAAGGGCTTCCTGTCCGACAGCTCGCGTGTCCAGCTCAGGGCGATCGTCGCCGCCGACCCGTCGGTGATCGGCACGACGCGCAATGTCGACATCCTCGCCGCCGCAAATCTCGACTCGGCCTTCAAGGGCCAGATCGACCTCGAGGTTCCGGAAAGCCGCCGCAAGGTGTCGGACCAGCAGGTCGAGTGGATGAACAAGCTCAAGGCCGAAGGTGTCATGGCCGAGCACTTCAACACCGGCCTGTTCAGCTACGGCGCGTCGAGCCGGCCTGAAACCTCGGGTGTCGGCGTCGCCCTCATCGGTTCGTTCTACATGATGGTGATCGTGCTGCTTCTGGCACTGCCGATCGGCGTGGCCGCCTCGATCTACCTCGAGGAATTCGCCAAGAAGAGCCGCTTCACCGACCTGATCGAGGTCAACATCAACAACCTCGCCGCCGTGCCGTCGATCGTCTTCGGTCTTCTGGGCCTGGCTGTGTTCATCAACTTCCTCGGGCTGCCGCGCTCTGCGTCCTTCGTCGGCGGCCTGGTGCTGACGCTGATGACGCTGCCGACCATCATCATCGCGACGCGTGCAGCCCTTGCCGCCGTGCCGCCGTCGATCCGCTCGGCAGCACTCGGCCTCGGTGCCTCGAAGATGCAGATGGTGTTCCAGCACATCCTGCCGCTGGCCGCCCCGGGCATCCTGACCGGCACGATCATCGGCCTGGCGCGTGCGCTCGGCGAGACCGCACCGCTGCTGTTGATCGGCATGGTAGCCTTCGTCGCCGACTATCCCAAGACGCCTTTCGACCCGGCGACGGCACTGCCGGTGCAGATCTATATGTGGGCGAACGAGGCCGAGCGCGCCTTTGTCGAGCGCATGTCGGGCGCCATCATCATCCTTCTGATCTTCCTCATGGCGATGAACATCGTCGCCATCGTCCTGCGCCGCCGCTTTGAGCGCCGCTGGTAGGGCATGGACAAGGAGCATCCTGCTATGAACATCATGACCGAAAAATCCCTCGACGACGCGGTGAACGCTGAGATGAACGCCAGAACGAACGAAATCATCAAGATGCGCGGCGACAAGGTGACAGTGCACTATGGCGACAAGCAAGCGCTGTTCGGCGTCGACCTCGATGTCCGCCAGAACCAGGTGACGGCACTGATCGGCCCGTCGGGGTGTGGCAAGTCGACATTCCTGCGCTGCCTCAACCGGATGAACGACACCATCGACAGCGCCAGCGTCGGCGGCAAGATCACTCTCGACAACGAAGACATCTACGATCCCAAGATCGACGTGGTCGAACTGCGTGCCCGTGTCGGCATGGTGTTCCAGAAGCCGAACCCGTTCCCGAAGTCGATCTACGAAAATGTCGCTTATGGCCCGCGTATCCATGGCCTTGCCAAGAACAAGGCCGAGCTCGACATTATCGTTGAGAAGAGCCTGCAGAAAGCCGCCCTGTGGAACGAGGCCAAGGACCGCCTCAACGAGCCAGGCACTGGCCTGTCGGGCGGCCAGCAGCAGCGGCTGTGCATCGCGCGCGCCATCGCCGTCTCCCCCGAGGTGATCCTGATGGACGAGCCCTGCTCGGCGCTCGATCCGATCGCTACCGCGAAGGTCGAAGAGCTGATCGACGAACTGCGCGAGAACTACACGATCGTCATCGTCACCCACTCGATGCAGCAGGCGGCACGCGTGTCGCAGCGTACGGCGATGTTCCATCTCGGCTATCTCGTCGAGGAAGGCCCGACCGACAAGATGTTCACCAACCCCGACGACAAGCGGACGCAGGACTACATTACCGGCCGCTTCGGCTGAGTGAGTTTGCGCCGCCGCACACGAGACGAGGAAGAAATCATGGGCGAACATACAGTCCGGTCCTTTGACGAGGAACTCCAGCACGTCGACCAGCTCATCCGCGACATGGGCGATCTCGCCGGCGCGATGGTGGCAGGCGCCATCCGCGCGCTTCTGTCGTCCGACCAGGCGCTGGCGCAGAACGTCGTTGCCGATGACACGATCATGGATGCCAAGCAGCGCGATCTCGACAATTCGGCGATCACGCTGATCGCCAAGCGCCAGCCGATGGCGCAGGACCTGCGCGCCGTCGTCGGCGCAATCCGCATGGCGGGCGATCTCGAGCGCATCGGCGACCTTGCCAAGAACATCGCCAAGCGTGTAGGCGCCGTCGGCCAGTCGCCGACGCCGCGCAACCTCTCGCATTCGATCGACGCGATGGCGCAACTGGTGCTCGGCCAGGTTCGCGGCGTCGTCGATCTCTATGTCGCGCGCCAGGCCGAGGGCCTGAAGGATCTGCGCGCCGACGACCAGAAGATCGACATCCAGTACACCGCCGTGTTCCGCGAACTCCTGACCTACATGATGGAAGATCCGCGCAACATCACGGCCTGCACGCATCTGCTGTTCTGCGCCAAGAATCTCGAGCGTATCGGCGACCATGTCACCAACATCGCCGAGAACGCCTATTTCGTCGTGACAGGTACGCAGCTGCCGCTGAACCGGCCCAAGGTCGACGAGACCACGACGACGGTTCCGGCCTGAGCATTTCCGCAACCGCATGCGTTTGGCGCGGGGGCGCTGCATAGGTTAAATCAGCGTATGGTCCGGAAGCGACCATGCGCCAGGACAAGGTATAGCCGATGATCGCTCCCAAGGTCATGGTCGTCGAAGACGAAGAGCCGCTGGGCGTGCTGCTTCGCTACAATCTCGAATCCGAAGGTTACCAGGTCGAGGTCGTCACGCGTGGCGACGAGGCCGAGATCCGGCTCCAGGAAAACGTGCCCGATCTTCTGGTGCTCGACTGGATGGTGCCGGCGCTGTCAGGCATCGAACTGTGCCGCCGGCTCAGGATGCGGCCAGACACCGAACGCCTGCCGATCATCATGCTGACCGCGCGCGGCGAAGAGAGCGACCGCGTGCGCGGGCTTTCGACCGGCGCCGACGACTATCTGGTCAAACCGTTCTCGACGCCGGAGTTCATGGCGCGCGTCAAGGCGCTGCTTCGCCGGGCCAAGCCCGAGGTGCTGTCGTCGGTGCTCAAGGTCGGCGACATCATGCTCGACCGCGAGTCGCATCGGGTCTACCGCAAGAAGAGCGAGATCAAGCTCGGCCCGACCGAGTTCCGCCTGCTCGAATTCATGATGCGGCATCCGGGCCGGGTGTTCTCACGCAGCCAGTTGCTCGACAATGTCTGGGGCGAGACGATCTACATCGACGAGCGCACCGTCGACGTCCATGTCGGACGCCTGCGCAAGGCGGTCAACAACGGCCGCATGCCCGACGTGATCCGCACCATCCGCGGTGCCGGCTACGCGATCCGCGAAGACTAGAGACCACGCCTTGTCCGTTTCGCCCCAGGCTAGGCGCCGTCGGTATCGGCGCGGCGTGGGGCGGTGCCTGCGGCAAAGATCTCCTGATCGACGGCAAGCAGGGCGCGCATCATCGCGCCTTCCCGCTTGAGCGGAACCTCGTTGGGTTCGGTGTCGAACGAGATCGCTTTCGAGTGCAGCCCGCCTGCCGTCTTGGCGATGGCTGCGCGTACATGCGGCTCCATGATGTCGAAGGCCGTTGCGCCGACGCCGACGAAGGCGAGGGGGGCGGGGTCGAACAAGGCGAACATCGAGCCTAAACCGAAGCCGATCGCCTCACCGGCCTTGCGGAAGGCCTCGCGCTCGGGACCGTCATGGTCGCGGGCGGCGTCGGCAATCGCTCTGATGTCGTCGTCGGACAGGTCGGCCAGAGGCTCGGCATTCTCGTCGCCAATTCTGGCGTTGCGCCAGATGGCGTAGTTGCCGGCATAAGCCTCGATGCAGCCGCGGCGGCCGCAGCGGCAGAGCGCGCCGTCCGGTCGGTGGACCATGTGGCCGAACTCTGCGCCCGACGATTGCGTGCCGGTAAACAGCTCGCCCTTGACGACCAGGCCCATGCCGATGCCGTGCGACAGAAGGATGGCGATGAAATCGTCGCGATAGCGCACCGGGTCGCGCCAACGCAGCGCTTCGGCGATCATGTTGCAATCGTTTTCGACCGACACCGGTACGCCGAATTCCTTCTCGAACCGGTCGGCGAAAGGCAGGTCGTCATGCTCGGTGATCGGCGACCACAACAGCTTGCGCGAAGCGGCATCGGTGATGCCCTGGACAGCCATGGCGATGCGCAGCACCGGCCCGCCGGAAGCAGCAGCATCGTCGATCAGGCGGCGGATCATGGCGCTGCACTCGTCGAGCAATGCCTCCGCGGTCATCTTCTGGGTCACCAGCCGCTTCGTTTCCTCTGCGGTCGTGTTGCCGGCATAGTCGATGACGGCGGCCGACAGGCTGTTGAGCGAGAGCACGATGGCAACGATCGACGCGGCATTGGGTTCGAGCATCAGCCCAACCTGCGGCCGGCCCCGCTTCATCGAAACCGGCTCGCTGACCTTGGCTTCAGCAAGGATGCCTTCCGATATGAGATCGGAGGAAATCGTCGAGATCGTCGAGTGGCTGAGGCCGGTGGTGGCGGCGATTTCGGTGCGCGACGGCTGGCTGGCACGGCGAACAGCGGATATAACCATGGCGCGGTTGCGCCGTCTCAGATCGTCGTGACGTATGCCGACCGACATGTGCTCGTCTTCCTCCCGGCGAAGCGCTGCCCTTCTTAAGCGGCAGTCCCTTACGCGCCAAGCGATTGTGACAGAGCCCACGCCAATTGTCTCTATTTATTTCGATCCTCGAAAAAAATAGAGATCCCACGCGAAACCATGTTGACAGTGACGGGCCATTGCGTCAGTATTTTTTCGAGGCTCGAAAAAAAGAGCTTCTCCAAGGGCTATCGCGAAGTAGGCGCGCCCATTGGGCGCAGGGAGGAAATAATGAAAAAGTTTACCACCGCCATCCTGGCGGGTGTTGCCATGACTCTGTCGCTTACGGCAGGGGCTTCGGCAAAGGACAAGGTCATCGGTGTCTCCTGGTCGAACTTCCAGGAAGAGCGCTGGAAGACCGATGAAGCCGCCATGAAGGCCGCCATCGAGGCCGCCGGCGACAAGTACATTTCGGCTGACGCGCAGTCGTCGCCGGCCAAGCAGCTGACCGACGTCGAGAGCCTGATCTCGCAGGGCGCCAACGCCCTGATCATCCTCGCTCAGGACGCCTCGGCCATCGGACCGGCCGTCGACAAGGCCGTCGCCGAAGGCATTCCTGTTGTCGGCTACGACCGCCTGATCGAGAACAAGGACGCGTTCTACCTGACCTTCGACAACAAGGAAGTCGGACGCATGCAGGCCAAGGGCGTGTTCGCCGCCAAGCCTGAAGGCAACTACGTCTTCATCAAGGGCAGCGGTGCAGATCCGAACGCCGACTTCCTGTTCGCCGGCCAGATGGAAGTGCTCAAGGAAGCCGTCGACGCCGGCAAGATCAAGAATGTCGGCGAAGCTTATACTGACGGCTGGCTGCCGGCCAACGCCCAGAAGAACATGGAGCAGTTCCTCACCGCCAACGACAACAAGATCGATGCGGTCGTGGCTTCTAACGACGGTACCGCCGGCGGCGCCATCGCAGCGCTCCAGGCACAGGGCCTTGCCGGCTCGGTGCCGGTTTCCGGCCAGGACGGCGACCATGCCGCGCTGAACCGCATCGCGCTCGGCACCCAGACCGTTTCGGTCTGGAAGGATGCGCGCGAACTCGGCAAGAGCGCGGCCGAAATCGCCTCGCAGCTCGCCGATGGCAAGAAGATGGAAGAGATCGCCAACGTCACCAAGTTCAAGACGCCTGGTGGCCTCGAGCTCAACTCGGTCTTCCTGACGCCGGTTGCGATCACCAAGGACAATCTCAACGTCGTCATCGACGCCGGTTGGGTTGGCAAGGACGTCGTCTGCCAGGGCGTGGCAGCGGGTTCGGTCGCAGCCTGCAACTAACATCGGCCGAGTCCGACAGGAGAAGCGCCGCGGTTCAATGACCGCGGCGTTTTCCCAAAACGCCCGCTTCATGACATGGCATATTGACCCTATCATGCGCACACCGGCCGCCGCGAAGACGGCTGTTCGGTCGGGAGGTAACTATGACAGACACGACTTCCAACGTGCCGGCGGACCGCGCGCGAACGACGGAGCTCAGCCCGATCGGGCGTTTCCTCAAGGCAACCGAGATCGATACGCGCATGCTCGGCATGATCGGCGCGCTGTTGCTGATCTGGGTAGGGTTGCAGGTGATTTCGAGCCTGCGCCTCGGCGTCAACCCGTTCGATTTCGACAGCCGCACCTTTCTGACCGCACGCAACCTGTGGAACCTGTCGGTGCAGGCGTCGGCCGTTGCGATCATGGCGACCGGCATGGTGCTGGTCATCGTGATGCGCAACATCGACCTGTCGGTCGGCTCGGCCGAAGGCCTGATCGGCATGGTCATGGGCTTTGCCCAGGTGCACTTCCTTGTCAAAGCCATCGGTCTCGAACTCGGTAATCCGTGGATCTGGGCATTGGCACTCGTCATCGGCATCACACTCGGCTTGCTGATCGGCGCGCTGCAGGGTTTCGTCATCGCCTATATGGAGGTTCCTGCCTTCATCGTGACGCTGGGCGGACTGCTGGTCTGGCGCGGCGCAGCCTGGTGGGTGACCTCAGGCCAGACGATTGCGCCGCTCGATGCGACCTTCCAGCTCATGGGCGGTGGTCCGCAGGGCGCCATCGGTGCGACATGGAGCTGGATCGTTGGTCTCGTTGCATGCCTGGCAGTGGTGTTGCTGCTGCTGCGTGGCCGCCAGCAACGCAAGCGCTTCAAGTTCCCGCTGCGGCCGCTCTGGGCCGAGGCATTTCTCGGCACTGTTACCTGCGGCGTCATCCTCGGTGCAATCTGGATTGCAAATTCCTACCCGTGGCCGATCGGCATCGTGCGCCGCTATGCCGAGGCCAACGGCATCACCGTTCCCGAAGGTGGGCTGTTCATCGCCCATGGCATTGCCATTCCCGTGCTGATCGCTGTGGCCGTGGGCATCGTCATGACCTTCGTCACCAACCGCACCCGCTTCGGTCGTTATGTCTTCGCCATCGGCGGCAATCCCGAGGCGGCCAACCTGGCCGGCATCAACACGCGCTGGATCACCATGAAGGTGTTCATGATCATGGGCGTGTTGGCAGCGATCAGCGCCGCTGTCTCCAGTGCGCGCCTGAACTCCGCCACCAATTCGCTAGGCACGCTGGACGAACTGCTGGTCATCGCGGCAGCCGTCATCGGCGGCACCTCGCTCGCAGGCGGCTCCGGCACCGTTGCTGGTGCCATGCTGGGTGCCCTTTTGATGCAGTCGCTGCAGTCGGGCATGGTGCTGCTCAACATCGACACGCCGTTGCAGAACATCGTCGTCGGCTTGGTGCTGGTCGTGGCCGTCTGGCTCGACACGCTCTACCGCAAGCGCGTCTAACGAAAACCGGGAGCCAAGATCATGGAACAGACCCGTATCCCGCTCGTCGACCTCAAGAACATCTCCATCGCCTTTGGTGGCATCCGCGCCGTCGACGACGCCTCGGTCGATCTCTACCCAGGCGAAGTTGTGGCGCTCCTCGGCCACAATGGTGCCGGCAAGTCGACGCTGATCAAGATCCTGTCGGGCGCCTACAAGCGCGACACCGGCACGATCATGGTCCGCGGGGAGGAGGCATCGATCTCCAACCCGCGCGACGCCAAGAAATACGGCATCGAGACGATCTACCAGACATTGGCTTTGGCCGACAATGTCGATGCCGCCGCCAACCTCTTCCTCGGCCGCGAGATCATGACCGCCTATGGCACGCTGGACGATGTCGCCATGGAGGCCGAGGCGCGCAAGGTGATGGGCCGGCTCAACCCGCGCTTCCAGCGCTTCAAGGAGCCGGTCAGCAAGCTGTCGGGCGGCCAGCGCCAGTCGGTAGCGATCGCCCGCGCCATCCTGTTCAACGCCCGCATCCTGATCATGGACGAGCCGACGGCTGCCCTTGGGCCGCAGGAGACGGCGCAGGTCGGCGAACTGGTCAAGCAGCTCAAGGCTGACGGCATAGGCATCTTCCTCATCAGCCACGACATCCACGACGTGTTCGATCTCGCCGACCGCGTCTGCGTGATGAAGAACGGCCAGGTCGTGGGCACTGCCCGCACTCAGGACGTGACCAAGGACGAGGTGTTGGGCATGATCATTCTCGGCAAGTGCCCGCCTGGCGCTACGCCGGGACCGGGAGCGATGCAGATCGCCGCCTGAACAGGTCTTTTGCCGGCTCAGCCAGACCGCACGTCTGGCTCAATGCACGATCGCGAAAAGCAGTTTCACCTTTGCGCGATCGTGCTTTAATGGTGCGTGGGTGACGCGAGCCAGCCGGAATTGAGAAAGTACTTCCCCAGTCTGATCTTTATTGCCGTGACCCTCGTCAGCCTGACGATGGCCGGTCTCGTCTATCTGGCGACCGTGGAGGCGGCGCGGATCAAGTTCCAGTCGGTCGCCGACGACGCGCTCAACCGCATTGAGGGCAGGCTGGAATTCGACCTTGCCCTGCTGCATGCGACGCAAGCGATGTTCGTCGCTCAAAAGGGCCATCTTTCCCGCGACCAGTTCCGCGACTATTTCGCTTCGCTCGATGCCGAGAAGAATTTCCCCAGCCTGCGCGGCATAGGCTTCCTCCGGCTGATCGAGACCAGTCAGAGCGAGACGGTCACGCGCGAACTGAACGACGGCTACGGCATTGAGCGGGCGCTGTTTCCTGAGACGCCGCTGAATTGGCGGACGCCCATCGTGCTGTTCGAACCGATGAGCAAGGCCAGCCTCGATGCGATGGGCTATGATATGGCCACCGACCCGCTGCGCCGGCTCGCGATCGAATCGGCGATGACGGCTCAGGGTGAACCCAAAGCGACGGGCAGGGTGCTGCTCGGCCAGGGCGACAACGAAAAGCAGCCCGGGATCCTGGTATTTTCGCGCGTCGACCGCCCGGCGGCAGAAGGTCCGGCGCCCGCCGGTTTTCTCTATGTCGCCTTCCGCACGTCGGAGCTGTTCCAGGCAGCGCTCGGCAAGGCGCCGCTGCTGCCGGTGGCGGTGGAGGTTTTCGACGGGACCATGGGCGACGACACGCTTTTGTTCCGGTCACAGGTGCCGCCTGATCCCAGCTATGGCAACGAGTTCTCGGTGACGCGCGAGGCCAATGTCGCTGGCCGCAAGTGGACCGTCAATTTCAGGCCGAGCACAGCGTTCGCGCCGCCATCACCGCGTGCCGCGCCGCTGATGCTCGGGGTTTTCGGTCTGGTGCTCGCGGGTGCCATCGCGCTTGTCGCGCGCTATCAGCAGCGCGCCTATGAGGCCGCGGCGCAGTTGCACGAAACGACCGAGAAGAGCCTGCTGGAAAAGGACCTGATGCTTCAGGAGATGAAGCATCGCATCAAGAACTCGATCGCCCGCGTGCTGGCGATGGCGCGACAGACCGCGGCGCATTCCGAGAACATCAATGATTTCTCGTCGTCCTTCTCGGCGCGACTTCAGGCAATGGCGGCATCGCAGGACATGCTGACGCGCTCGCGCTGGCAAAAGGCCGATCTCGAGGAATTGCTGCGCATCGAGTTGGGCCAAGTGTTCGGCAAGGAATTGCCGGAGGACATGATGAATGGTCCGACGGTCGAACTGGACGAGACGACGACGCAGGCACTTGGTCTGACTTTCCATGAGCTTGCCACCAACGCGCTGAAATATGGCGACGGCGACAACTCGGTTGGTGGACTGAAGGTGAACTGGCGCCTGAACGGCCAGGGCAGAAAACGGCGGCTGGTGCTCAACTGGGCCGAACGCAATGGCAATGGCGTTTCGGAGCCCGAGAGGACCGGCTTTGGCACCAAGCTTATAGACATGAACATTACCCGCGAACTCGATGGCAAGATCATGCGTCGCTACGCCAAGGACGGACTGCGGGTGGAGATCGACATACCCTATGGCGGCTGAGTGCATCAGCGGCGGCAAGAATGCCAAAGAAAAACCCGGCGATGGCCAGAGCCATCGCCGGGTTTTGTCTGCAAAGCCGTTCAGCGGCAGCGTGCGGTATAGATCTGGCCGCGGCTGTTGCGGTATTCGCAGTAGCCATTGCGCAGGTTACGGACCAGCAGGCCCGAGGCCGCGCCGACGGCACCGCCGATAAGAGCGCCGCGGCCGCCGCCGATCAGCGCGCCAGCCACAGCACCCACGCCCGTGCCGGTCGCAACGTCGCGCTCGGTCGTCGTGCAGCCTGAGATTGCAACGACGGCTGCAACGACAAGGATAAGCTTCTTCATGTGGTCAGTCCTCTCACTTTAACATCGCCCGGTGAATACTTAGCGTATCAGTCTAAAAATCGGAATCGTTTTTCCGCTCGCCGCGTCAATTCAACGGCTTAGCGTATCCGCATGATGTCGGCTCCTTGGCCTGGGGGCGGCGGCTGGATACGCTGCCGCATCAATGGAGAAGGACCGGCTTGCCGGTGGTGTCACCCGATGCCACGACGACGCTGGAAACGGTCAGAGACGCCTCGAGCGTGCCGTTGGGCAACACATTCCAGGTCAACTGGTCGTAATCCTCCTCGAGTGCTGGGTCGACCTCCAGGCACTTGGCAAAAGTGCGCTTGTCGCGCGACGTGAATGCGGTCAGAACCTTGGGCAATTCGGCCTGGCAAGCGTCATAGGCCTCGAACAGCGGCGCAGGCGCCGGAGTCTCGCGGCATCCCGAAAAATCCTGCGAGCAGGAAACGACCAACAGAAATGCTGCGATGTGTTCCATGACAAACCACCTCGACCAAGAAACGGCGAGTGGGCGGCAAAAGTTCCGTGCTCCAATCGAGCTAAACCATTTGAATCTCGAGTATCAGCTGCGGATGGCTATTCCTGGTCGATTTCGAAGTTCGCACGGGGCATGACGAGGCGGTATTGCACCCTGTCGACGCCGATTTGCAGTTCAGCATTGCCGTTCAACGCCGCCGGGACGACGCGTTCAAGTGCTACCGAGCCGAAGCGCTTCTTGCGCGTCGACGCATCGGCGATCGGGTCGATTGCTTCCGACCAATAGAGGGCCATTTGCTCCTCGCCGTCGGGGCCTGAAGTCTTGCTGGCTGTCACCTCGACGTGGCCGTCGGCGCGGGATAGCGCGCCAAAGCTCACCGAGTTGACTGCCAACTCGTGCACCGCAAGGCCGATATGCAGCGCGGCATTGGGAGTGAGGTACGGGTCCTCGCCCAAGATGCGCACCGTGTGCTCGGTGTCGCTGTTGTAGCGTTTGACCTGACCGATGACCAGTTCGCGAAAACCGGCGCCGCGCCAGTTGGACGAGGTGACGAGATCCTGCGACGAGGCCAGCGACTGCAGCCGGCCGCGAAAGCGCTCGAGGAAGACGTCGATGGAGCCGGAATAGTGGCCGGTCTGACTGGCAATGCTCTGGATGATGGCGAGCAGGTTCTTGGAGCGGTGGCTGACTTCGCGCAACAGCGCTTTCAGCGTTTGCTCGCGCCGCTTCTGCTCGGTCGTTTCGATGACCGTGACCACGACACCCTGGACCTGGCCGCTGGGCGAATGGTCGGCATCGATGCAGACGTCGTACCAGCGCATGCCGGCAGAGTTGTCGGCGATGCTGACCTCAAGCCCATCCGAATTGCCGGTGGCAAGGACGTTCTTCTTTGCGGCCACGAGGCGGTCGGCCTGCTGTTGCGGCAAAGAGTTGCCTGCGCCGGGTTGTTCTTCCAGCACTTCGGCCCAAGGCGGCTGCAGGTTGTGCGACCATACAGTGTGCAGCGTGTGATCCTGGTAGAGCACGGCTATGCCCGCATTGCGGGAGACGTGGAGAAGGGCGGCGTTCAGTCGTGAGGTCTGTCCCATGGATGATGAGGGATTGGCCATGCGACGAGAGCCTTTGCGCTTCTCATTAAGGGTCCGCCGAGTGATTTCGGCAGGATCCAAATGGGACCGCCGGGCAACGCTTCAAAAGTGATGCGCTACCCGGCGGCGCTGGATTCCGACTGAGGGGGCCGGCTTCCAGTCTCGGGTTGGTTCTTCATATTGGCAGCGTCATCATGCTCGCCTGAACAAGCCAGCGATGAGGGAGATGACAAGAAACGCCAGGAAAATGAAGAACAAGATTTGCGCGATGCCGGCAGATGTTCCGGCGATACCGCCGAAGCCGAGGGCGCCGGCAATAATCGCGACGACGAGGAATACTAGCGCCCAATACAGCATGATCTATCTCCTTCAAATGACGAACGAAAAACGTACCGCCCCAAGGTTGGTTCCCTGAGGCGGTGCTAAAAAGCCCTATGCCGCAGCTTTCGCCTGTCTGTCAAAGAACAGGGCCTGACTGATCAGCGCCTTGACCATGTCAGGATTGAACGGCTTAGTGACGAGGAAAGCGGGCTCAGGGCGCTCTCCGGTCAGCAGACGTTCCGGGAAGGCAGTGATGAAGATCACCGGCAGCGATGCCGACGACAACATCTCGTTGACGGCGTCGATGCCGGAGCTGCCATCGGCGAGCTGGATGTCGGCCAGGATCATCTTGGGATGTGTCCGCTTGAACAAGGCCATCGCTTCAGAACGTGTGCGGGCGGTGCCGACAACGCGATGGCCAAGGCTTTCAACCATCTCTTCGATGTCCATGGCGATCAGCGGTTCGTCTTCGATGATCAGGATGTCGGTCGCGACCTGACGCGAGATTTCCCCGCTCGCCTCCTGAAGGAGCTTGGTGAACTCTGCCTCGTCGGCGTCGAGCACCTCGGCGGCCTCGGCTTCATTGAAACCTTCGACGGCAACCAGGAGGAAGGCCTGGCGTGGGCGCGGCGAAAGCGCGGAAAGATTGGCCGCGGCGCGCTTTTCCCAGGCAAGGCTTGGGCCATCCTGGGGCACACGGATGGAGACTGACGTGAAAAGGCGGGCAAATATCTTGTAGAGCGCAATACGATCATTGGAAGCGGACGGGAACACGTCGATGTCGTCGATCAGTGCTTCGAGCATCGCAGCCACCAGTGCATCGCCGCTCTCCTGGGATCCTGCCACCGCGCGCGAGAAACGGCGGAGATAAGGCAGGTGGGGGGCGATTCTCGTGGATAGTGTCATGATTGACGTCTCCCTCATGTGACGTTGTTGTGAAGCGACACACAACGCTTGGTCTGTGCAAAAGTTCCTCTTTTGTGGAACCTATCCGCATTTGAGGAGTTTGGTGCAAAATTCGATAAACCGAAAAGGTTGTTGCGCGCCGTTTGGGGCGGGACGTCCGACGGGGCAAAAGGGCAAAGACAAGCATATGACAAGGCAGACAGGTGGCGCAGCCAGCGCCAGGCCGAACGGTCTTCGCGACGGTGAGCCTCTTGGGGCAAACTCCGAAATCGGCCGCAAGCTCAAGCAATATTACGATGAACTGGTGTCCGACGAGGTGCCGGATCGGTTTGCCCAGCTGCTCAGCCAGCTGGAGCAAGCCGAACCTGAGCAGCAGAAGGACTGACCGGGCATGGCAGCTTCCCTCGGTTTCAAGGGCGACTTGCTCGCGACCATTCCTGGCCTGCGCGCTTTCGCCATGTCGCTGTCGCAGAACGCCGACAGGGCCGACGACCTCGTCCAGGAAACGCTTGTCAAAGCGTGGGACAAGCAATCGAGCTTCCAGCCCGGTACCAACCTCAAGGCCTGGCTGTTCACCATCCTGCGCAACGAGTTTTATTCGCAGATGCGCAAGCGTGGACGCGAGGTGCAGGACAGCGAGGGCCTTTTGACAGCGCGCCTCGCCGTGCATCCGAGCCAGCATGGGCGACTCGATCTTGATGACTTCCGCAAGGCCCTGGAGCAATTGCCGGAAGACCAACGCGAGGCGATCATCCTGATCGGCGCGTCGGGTTTCTCCTATGAGGAAGCGGCGGAAATCTGCGGCTGTGCGGTCGGCACCATCAAGAGCCGCGTCAGTCGCGCCCGCAACAGGCTGCAGGAGATACTCGATATCTCCGGCGAGGCCGATTACGGCCCCGATGCGATCGCGGCTCAGGTGATGGGATCAACTGTCGGCTGAGCGCGCGCGCTTGCGAATACTTTCGGCAACGGCCTCGATGAGGTCGGCGCCGGCATAAGGCTTGCTCACCAAGGCGACCCCGGGGAAGCCGGCAAAAATCTCGTCAAGCTCGTCATAGCCTGAGGCGAAGACGAACGGCACGCCGGCCGCCTCCAGGGAGCGCGCGAAATCGAAGGTCGGCTCGCCGCCGAGCATCACGTCGATGATGGCGGCATCATAGGGCACAGAGACCGCGCGCGCTTCGCGAAGATTGCCGGCGATGGCGACCTCTCCGGCGCCATGGTCCCTGCAAAGCTGCTCGACGTCGAGCGCGATCAGCGCCTCGTCTTCGAGCACAAGTATACGCAGTCCTGAAAGCGGGCTCGACACGTCGCGGGGCACTCCATGAATCGAAGCCGAACATGACGGCAGTCGTGCCTGCTGTCATTTAAAAAAGACATGCTGCGTCATAGTCGCAACCTTTGGCACGCGGGCGAGGTACCATCGCCTTGTCGAGGGCGTTGCCGATCACATCTCTGGAGGATTTCATGACCGAACAGGGCTTTGCGACGGACACCGTGCGGCAGGTTTCGTGCGAGAAGTGTCCGCTCAGGCTGTTGCCGACCTTCAGGGCATTCGAAAATGACGAACTGGCTTTCGTCAGCAGCTTCAAACGTGGCGAACTGTCTGTCGACAAGGGCGCGACGCTGCTTTCCGAAGGCAGCAACAGCGCACACCTCTACACCGTCCTGGCGGGATGGGGGTTTCGCTACAAGCTGCTGGAGGATGGCCGCCGCCAGATCCTCAATTACGTTCTGCCAGGCGACATGATCGGCCTGCAGGGCAGCCTGATGGGCGAGATGCAGCATTCAGTGGAAGCGCTGTCGCCGATGCTGCTGTGCATGTTCGAGCGCGACCGGCTGATGGAGCTGTATCGCGGCTATCCGGGGTTGGCCTATGACATCACCTGGATCGCATCGCGCGAGGAACGCATGCTCGATGAAAACCTGTTGAGCGTCGGGCGCCGGTCGGCACTGGAGCGCGCTGCCTATCTTCTCGCCTTCATCGCCAGCAGGGCGCAGAAGGTTGGAATGGACGGTACAGGCAAAGTGGAAATTCCGATCACCCAGCAGCACGTTGCCGACACCCTCGGCCTGTCGCTTGTTCACACCAACAAGACGATCCGCAAGCTGATCGACCGCAAGCTCGTGCAGTGGCGCGATGGCGGCTGCAAGGTGCTCGACATCAAGGGTTTGATGGCGCTCGCCAACTGGAGCGGCCTCGACGAAGGTGTCCGTCCATTGCTGTGAACTGCGATCTTTCTGCTTTCGCGGCTAGCGCTCATATTGCCGGTCGAGCTCGTCGACGCCCCAGTTCACGCCGGGCAGCACGTTGCGGATGATGGCATAGCCGACGAGCAAGGCCGGGATGGCGATGAAGCCGCCGATGGCACCCCACAGCCAGATCCAGAATGCGAGGGCGAGCAGCACAACGAACGGATTGAGCGTCATAGTCCTGCCGATGACCAGTGGCGTGACGAACTGGCCCTCGATGGTGTTGACGCCGAGGTAAAGTGCCACCGGCAGCAGGCTGGTGGCCAAGGTGTCGAATTCGGTCAGTCCGACCGCAAACAGGATCGCCACCATGACCAGCGGGCCGACGAAGGGCACGAAGTTGGTGACGATGGCGAGGGCGCCCCACAGCGGTGCCGAGGGAACGCCTAGCAGGTGAAGCCCGACGCCGACCGTGACGCCCTCGGCGAGATTGATGACGGTGATCGACAGCAGATATTGTGAGACCAGCCGTTCGACGTCGCGGAAGATATGGGCGACGCGCCAGCGTAGGCGACGGTTGAAGCAGATCCTGAGGATGGCAATCCGGGTCTGGTCGCGCGTGGCGACAAAGAAATAGAGGCTGGCGAAAAACAACAGCACCTGGGCGATGACGGCCGGCGCCAGCGTCGCCATGGTCTCGACACCCATGCCCTCATCAACCGA
This sequence comes from Aminobacter aminovorans, assembly GCF_900445235.1. Lineage (NCBI taxonomy): Bacteria > Pseudomonadati > Pseudomonadota > Alphaproteobacteria > Hyphomicrobiales > Phyllobacteriaceae > Aminobacter > Aminobacter aminovorans. Next base: position 1,403,001 of record NZ_UFSM01000001.1, read on the forward strand.
GACGGACACGCCTTCGCCGCCGGTGACCTGTCGCAGCTGGTCGCGCATGCTCTTGAAGGTTTCGAGCGGACCCTTGAGGTCGGACAACTGCGTGGCGAGCTGGGACCATATCTGCGGCAGGCGCTGGAGCCAGAAGCTGAGCGGGGAGCTTACCAGAAGCGCAAAGACGCAGACCGAGCCGATGAACAGTAAAACGACGATTGCCGCCGACAGTGCGGACGGCACATTGAAGCGCTCGAGCCGCGAGGCAAGCGGACCGAGCATCAGGCCGATGACGATGCCGAGACCGATCGGCGTGAGGATGAATTCGCCGGCATGGAGGGCAAAGACGGTAACTACGATGCCGATGAAAATGATCGATACCTGTGCGCCGCGTGTGAGGAGTATCTCGAAGTTGGATTTTGGCGGCAGGCGCACCGTCGGTGCCTTTTTGATGGTGCGGTTCGACATCGACGATTTTTCCAGCTGGATCAGACTGGCAAAACGTCCGGCGACAGGCGATGGTTCCTGCGTCGACGGAACCGACAGAGATATCAAGCGTTTCGGCCCCATCGAATGCAAGGAGCAATGACATGGCAACAGCTACGGGCAAGCCGACCAATGGGACCAAGACAACGCCGGACCTCGAGGCTGACATCAAGCAGTTGAAGGCCGACATCGAGGCGCTGGCCAAGCAGCTGGCAGCAACCGGCGAACATGGCTATGACGCCGCGCGCCGCGCTGCGGCACAAGGTGCCGAGCAGCTGAAGGCACAGAGCGACGCGGCGGTCGAAGCGCTGCGTGTAAACGTCCGCGATGTCGAAGAGCAGTTCATGGCCACCGTGCGTGAGAAGCCGGTGACGTCGCTTGCCATCGCCGCTGGCGTCGGTTTTCTGGTCGCGCTGCTGGCGCGGCGCTAGCGTGTCAGCCGGAGAGAGCGTGTCAGCCGGAGAGAGAGAGACAATCGATCTCCGGTATATACGATGCGTAATTTCAGACACTGGCCGGGGGACACATGCTGGCATCTCTAATTGCGAGTTTCGCCACAGGCGAGACGACACTGGCGCTGAAGCGGACACGCCGTGCCGCGGCTGCCTATCTGGCCGCCGCTATTACCGGCCTGTGCGGTGTGGGCTTTCTGGTCGGCGCCGGCTTTATCTGGACGGCTGAAAAATATGGTCACCTCGAAGCGGCAATCGGCTTCGGCCTTGGTTTCCTGTTGGTGGCGGGATTGATCCTGCTGGTCCACAGGCTGATGGCCAGCACGCGCGCCCGCGAGGACGAGCGGCGTCGGCGTGCCGACATTGCGGCGCTCGGCACCACGGCTGCGATGGCCGTGCTGCCGACATTACTGCGCAGCAAGGGCGGCATCGGCGCGCTGTTGGGACCGGTGGTGGCGCTGGCCGCCTATGCGATCTATCGCGAAAACCGCAAGCCCGACGGCAGCGACAGCGCTGCAGGCGAATAAGTCGGCAGCCGTTCAGCTCTCGGCCGTTTCGCCCAGCGGCATCGAGATGTGGGCGCGCACCCCCTCGGCCGGAAAATCGTGTTTCACCTCGCTTGAGATAACCTTGGCGAGGCTGCGTCGGATGAGGATCGAGCCGAAACCGTGATGGGTCGGTGGGGTGACCTTCGGCCCGCCGCCTTCGATCCAATGTAGCTCCAGTCGGTTGTCGCCGCTGACGGTCCACGACACGGTTGCCTTGCCGCCCGGCACCGAAAGGGCGCCATATTTGAGCGCGTTGCTGGCCAGTTCATGCAGGATCAGTGCCATGCCCAGCGTTTGATCAGGGGTAAGCAGGGCATCGGGGCCGGTGACTGAAATGCGCGGGGTGTCGTCGTCGTCGAACGGCGAAAGTTCCAACTGGACGAGATCGCGGATGCCGATGCCGCGCCATTCATATTCCGACAACAATCCGTGCGCGACGCCGAGCGCGCGCAGGCGCTGGCTGAAGGCGTCGAGGAACTCGCGCGGCTCACGCGCGTGGCGCACCGTCTGGGTCGCGAGCGCCTGGACGGTGGCGAGCGTGTTCTTGACCCGGTGGTTGATCTCGCGCAGCAATAGGCGCTGGCGCTCCTCGGCACTGCGGCGTTCGGTGATGTCGTAATTCACGCCGAAGACCAGCGTCGGGCGCCCATTGGCATCACGCTCGACGACGCGGCCGCGAGCGGCGAGCCAGCGCGGCGGATCGATGTCGCGGATGCGGTATTCGCCGGAATATTCGTCGCTGCCTTCAAGCGCTTCCTGGAAGATCTGTCGCGTCTTGCCGATGTCGCGGCGATCGATAGCGACGACGATGTCGCGCGCCCGCATCCGCGTTGCCGGCGGCATGTTGAAGAGCTCAGGCAGGAGCGTGTCGCATTCGACGACGCCGGTACGCGGATCCCAGACCCAACTTGCAAGGGCGGCGGCCTCAAGCGCGATGGCGCGGCGGGTTTCGGCATGCACCAGTGCTGCTTCGGCGCGCGCCCCGGCCTGCGAGCGGTCGAGCAGCTCAACAAGACTTCCGGCAAGTGCTGCGACGTCCTGCAATTGCGCGAGCTTGGCCGGCGCGGGGCGTTCTTTCCCGCCGAAGGTCAGCAAGGTTCCGACAGCGCGGCCTGAAGCGACGATCGGCGCTGCTGCGTGGAACAAGAGACCGGGACCTTCGACCAGGTCGCTTGCCAGGAACCGCTCTGCCAAGGCGAGCGCTTCAGCGGCTTCGGCTGGAGACGTCCCAACAGATGCGTGGACGAGCTGCCGCCCCTCCGCATTGGCGAGGGTGAGCAGTGCCGCGGGTGCCGACATCAGCGCCGACGCGAGCTTTGCCAGCCGATCGAAGTCAGCGTCGTAAGGCATGCGGCTGTGCGCACCGTAGGCGCTGTCGCTGGCACTGCCTGCCGCATTGGTTCTGTCGTCCTGCACTTGGCCATCCCTCTTGGCCCGGGCAAACTAGACGGGCGCGGCACGCTTGAAAAGCCTTGGGAGTAACTTGGGAACCATGGCGTGACGCTGTCGTTAGCCCTCCTGGACCATTTGGGAGAGCAAATATGACGAGAATCATTCCAGCCCGAAATGCGCGTCAGGGAACGCGTGGCCGTCACGTCCTGCTGGTACTTATCGCGGCGCTGATGCTGGCAATGGCGGCATGGGGTGCTGCGGAATTCTATGGCGAGATGATCGACAAGAACGCCAACCAGACCACCACAGTCCCCGGCTAAGTGCCCTTGAGGAATGAGGAAGTTAAGATGCTTGCCGAAATGCACAAATTCGGAACCATGACCGGGTCACGACGTTGTGACCCCGTAGGAGGCCGCGCCTGACCGTTCCGGCAAAAGACAGGTCGAGGCGCGGCATGCATGAACAACACGCACGAGGAGACTTTACCATGATCCGCAACCTTTTGGCCACGACCGCCATCACAGCCCTGCTTGCGACCGGCGCCTATGCGCAGGATACCACCGCGCCGGCACCGGCTCCGGCAGCGCCTGTGGAAGTCGCTCCGGCAACGCCTGAAGTGATCCCGCACGCCGATGGCTTCCTTGCCGCCAACATCATTGGCGAGAAGGTCTATAACGGTACCGCCGACGACGCCGAGAACATCGGCAACGTCAACGACATCGTCCTCACCGCAGACGGCAAGGCCGACCAACTGGTGATCGGTGTCGGCGGCTTCCTCGGCATCGGCGAAAAGAACGTCGCCGTAAGCTTCGACAAGTTCGATTGGGCCGAGAAGAATGGCGACCGCTGGCTGGTGATGTCGACGACCAAGGAGCAGCTCCAGGCGCTGCCTGATTTCGACCGCCGTGCCTATGAGCCGGCGCCGGCGACGGCAGCGGCCACCGACCCGGCTGCTCCCGCGACCGACCAGACGGCGCAGGCGCCCGTTGCTCCGGCAACGCCTGACGCAGCGACACCGCCGGCCACCGACCAGACCGCCCAGGTTCCGGCTACGCCCGATGCTGCAACGGCAGACGACACCAAGACTGCGGCCATCGACAAGTCGACGCTGAAGGAACTGCCGGCTGCCGATCTGCGTGCCGAAGAGCTGATGGGTACCACCGTCTATGGCGCTGATGACGCCAACATCGGCGAGATCGGCGATATCCTGATGTCTGCCGATGGCAAGATCGATGCCTATGTCATCGACGTCGGCGGCTTCCTCGGCATGGGTGAGAAGAAGGTTGCGGTTGGCAGCGACAATCTCGCCTTCATGGTCGATGCCGATGGCAAGAAGTACCTCTACACGACCTTCACCAAGGAACAGCTTGAAGGTCAGCCCGCTTACGACGCGAGCAGCTGGGCCGAAAAGCGCGACGAGCAGCGTCTGATCATCGTCCAGTAGCATCCAGTAGATGTGGCGAACTTGAGAGAGGCCCGCGCTTCGGCGCGGGCCTTTTCTTTGCGTGACAGAGTGCTTGCGCAATTCCCGACGGAAACCGCTGCACACCTTTCCAGGAATTGCTCTACGGCAGGCGCAGGAAATGTCCGGTTGGGCCGGCCTCGGCCAGCTCCGACAGCGCCAGCGACTGGTCGAGATGCCTGGCGCGCCAGCCGAGCAGTTTTTCCGCAAATTCGAGCCGCACGCCCAGCCACGCCGGATCGTCTGCGAGGTTGCGCATTTCACCGGGATCGTTGGCAAGATTGTAGAGCAGTGGCGGCAAGCCGCCGCCGAAATGGACGTATTTGACCGTCTCGGTGCGGACGACCGACAGGTTGAGCTGCCGCGATCCGGTGCCAAAATAGGCCTCGGTGGCGCCGTTGGCGACCGAGCGGAAATCGTACTCCCAATGGGCGGCGTCGCGCCAGCCGGCCGGCGCCTCGCCGTCGAGGAACGGTTTCAGTGACTGGCCGTCGAGATGCGGCTGCGCGGCGGCGCCGATCAGGTCGAGCAGGGTCGGCATGATGTCGACGGCTGCGGTGAATCGATTGATGGTGCTGCCAGCCGCCCGCTCGTGGCCGGGCGCCTTGACGATAAGCGGGACGTGGTAGCTGCCATCAAACCATCCGCCCTTGCCGAGCATGTGGTGGTCACCCATCATCTCGGCGTGGTCGGAGGTCAGAATGACGATGGTGTCTTCCCAGTCACCCTTGTCGCGGATGCCTTGCCAGATGCGGCCGAGCTGGGAATCGACCTCCGAGATCATGCCGTAATAGAGCGCGCGGATCTTGCGGAACTCCTCCTCGCTCCAGTCGCCGACCTTGCCCGCGGCACCTGGGATGAAGCTCGACTTACCCTGATGATGTTCGAGGTGATAGGTGAGGAAAGGGTGGCTCGCCTTCTCTGCGTCGAGGCTGGGCGCACGGGCATAGGCCGGGCCTTCCGCCGGGTCGTACATTGTGTTGAACGGCGCGGGCACGATGAAGGGTGGATGCGGGCTGAGGAACGAGACATGGGCGAACCAGGGCTCGCCCTTGTCCTGCTCGCCGAGCCAGCGCAGGAATTCGCCGGTGAGGAAGGCGGCAGGTGTTTCATCCTTCGAATAGACGGGGATAGCGTTGCTGACTTCCGGAGCATCGGCGGTCGCCGGTCGGTGGATATCGGGGAAGCCGGCGCTGGAATCGATGCCGCGTGCGGCGAGCCAGGACAGCCAGCCTTTCTGGTGTTCGGGCAAAAGCTGGCGCGTGGTGAAGCCGGGCAGAACACCTTCATACGTGCGCAGGAACGGGTCGCCCGGCGCGCGGTTGCGTGGGTCGGGCGAAACATCGGTGTAGCCGAACAATGTCGGGTCGTAGCCGACGCGACGCGCGGCGCGTGCGATGTTATCATGGCGGTCGTCGAGCGGCGTGCCATTGCGGCAGACGCGGTTGTTCATCTGGTAGAGGCCGGTGTAAAGGCAGGCGCGTGCCGGCGAGCAGGGCGCGGCTCCGGCATAGTGGCGAGAAAACAGCACGCCCTCGCGCGCCAGCGCATCCGAATTTGGCGTCTTCACCACGGGATGGCCGACTGCCGACAGGCTGTCGCCACGCCACTGGTCGCAAGTGATGAGAAGAATGTTCTGCCGTCTGCCGGTGCCTGCCAAGCTCGCCCCCTGGAACTGAAATCGCGGGCCAAGGAAGCCGGATTCACCGATATGCGCAAGCGTCTTCGCCACCGCAGCAGTCATGCAAAAAAGTGTGAACGAATTCACTTTCATTGTTCACTTTTTGGATACTGACCATTCTGTGACCGGCCACTATTCGCTACCAGCCGATGCGCCCATATTCGCTCCAACAGAGCGGCAGGGGCCGCGGCAAGCGAAAGGAGCAAGACGATGCTCAACCAGATCAAGGGCCTGCACCACGTCACCTCGATGGCCGGGGATGCGGCCGAAAACAACCAGTTCTTCACCCACAAACTCGGCCTGCGCCGGGTCAAGAAAACTGTCAATTTCGACGCCCCCGACGTCTACCACCTCTATTATGCCGATGAGTTGGGCACGCCCGGTTCGGTGATGACCTACTTCCCGTTCCCCAATATCGGCAAGGGCCGTCCCGGCGTCGGCGAGGTCGGCACCACCGTGTTCTCAGTGCCCGAAGGCACGCTGCCCTTCTGGGAAAAGCGCTTCGCCGAGCAGGGCGTGAACGGGCTCGCCCGCAACGAGCAGTTCGGCGAGAAGCGCCTGAGCTTTGCCGGTCCCGACGGCGATGGCTTCGCGTTGGTCGAAGCCAAGGGCGACAGCCGTGCGCCGTGGACCAAGGGCGGCGTCGGCAATGACGAGGCGATCCGAGGCTTCCACTCAGCCTCGCTCAGGCTGCGCGATGGCGGGGCGACCGAAGAGCTTTTGAAGTTCATGGGCTATGAGCCGGTCGACACGTCAGGCAACATCAAGCGGCTGGCGGTGAGGGACGGCAATGGCGCCGACTTCATCGACATCGAGACGCTGCCGGGCGCTTCCTTCGCCGGCCTCGGCGCGGGTTCGGTGCATCACATCGCCTTTGCGGTGGAGAACCGGGAGAAGCAGCTCGAAGTGCGCAAGGCGCTGATGGAGACGGGCTATCAGGTGACGCCTGTCATCGACCGCGACTACTTCTGGGCGATCTATTTCCGCACCCCCGGTGGCGTGCTGTTCGAGATCGCGACCAACGAGCCCGGTTTCGACCGCGACGAGGACACCGCTCATCTTGGCGAGGCGTTGAAGCTGCCGGCGCAGCATGCGCATCTGCGCGATTATCTGGAAAACAACCTGCAGCCGCTGGGCAACTGAGGGGAGACCGATGAGCAAGGATAGTTACATCCACAAGGTGCTGCCAGGGGAACCTGATGGCCCTGTGATCTTCGCTTTCCACGGCACCGGCGGTGATGAGAACCAGCTTCTGGGCTTAGCCCGGGAACTGGTGCCGGGGGCGACCGTCGTGTCGCCCCGCGGCGACGTCTCGGAAATGGGAGCTGCGCGCTTCTTCCGCCGCACCGGCGAGGGCGTCTACGACATGGACGATCTCGCCCGGGCGACCACCAAGATGGCCGGCTTCGTCAAGGCTCACATCGCTGTGGCAAAGCCGTCGGAGGTTCTGGCGCTCGGCTATTCCAATGGCGCCAACATCCTGGCCTCGGTGCTGTTTGCCGAACCCGATTTGTTCGACGCGGTCGCACTGATGCATCCGCTGATCCCGTTTGCACCTGAGGTTAAGGGCAGCCTCAGTGGTCGCCAGGTGCTTGTTACCGCCGGGCGGCGCGATCCGATCTGTCCACCTGATCTGACGGCCCGGCTCGACGCCTATTTGCGGCAAGCGGGCGCCGCTGTCAGTGTCGAATGGCATGAAGGCGGCCACGAGCTACGGCCAAACGAAACCGAAGCGGTGAAACGCCTTTTCGCCGGCGTCACAAAGGAGCTGTAACAATGACTGAAGAACTGGCGGCGATCGAGCGTGAGGACCATGGCAGCAAGGGACGCTACGTCATACGCGGTGACGGCGGCGCCGAAGCGGAGATGACCTACAGCAATGTCAGCGAAACGCTGTTCATCATCGACCACACCGAGGTGCCCGACGCGTTTCGTGGGCAGGGCGCCGGCTTGAGGCTGGTGACGCGGGCGGTCGAGGATGCGCGCGCAGCGGGCAAGAAGATCATCCCGCTGTGTCCGTTTGCCGCGGCTCAATTCCGCCGCCACCCCGAATGGGCCGACGTCCTCAACAGTTGACATCGCATAGCCTTGCCGGGTGCAGACCGGCGGACGTGTCGAGATCGTAAAAGGCCGGTGCAGGCAACTGCATCGGCCTTTCGTTATTTTCGTATGTGCCTGCATTTCAGGCAGGCTGTTACAAAGGCAGTTTTGGCTGTTTCTCGAAATGGTACAGAAGGCGGACGGAAATGACTGAAATGGCGACTGATTATGCCCGATTGGACAGAATTGCTGACTGTTTATGATGTTTATAGGTTGTTGCATTAGGTGTCGCTGATCAGCATCGGTATGTTACAAAGCGCGGTTACATTCATATCAACAGGGGAATGAAATTTAACGAAAAGAGCTGCCCAATGTCCGCTTCTGCCCAGCTTTCCGAGTTCGACCAAAAATTCCAGCCGCGTTCGCACATCTATCGCCGTCCGCGCCTTGCCATCCGTCAGCGTGCCAACGAGCACCCGATGGCCATGTTTTCGATTTTCGTGATCGCCTCGCTGTCGTCGATGGCGCTGGTGCCGACCGCTGGCCCGGCCTTTGCCTCGATGGGCTCAAAGCTCGGCACGATCCAGGGTACGCACACCACCGCCAAGACCGACCGGCTGCCGCTGTCGGAAACCGATATCGCCTGCCGTGGGCAGGCCTGGGGCGCAGAGAGCAAAATCTGCGTCGAGACCATTGCCAAGGAAACCGGCATAGGCGAGGCCCGCAAGGTTAGGCTGATCGCCAGCGCCGAGCCGGTCCGCACCACGCCGAACATCTTCTAGCGTTTCGGCGCTCCGAGCGCCGCCTCCAATCCCCGCGCCTGCACACAGATCCTCCAGCGCGTACCTCCCCCGCGGCTTCGGCTGCGGGGGCTTTTTTTGTTCTGATGCGAACGTCTTGTTAGTCCCTCAGGACGATGCAGGGCCGATCTTCGCCGCGCGACCATGAAGCCCCTCAAGCGAGAGGATCAGGGATGGGCCGCGTCGAAGGAAAAGTTGCCATCGTCACCGGTGCCGCGTCTGGCATGGGCGAAGCGAGCGCCAAGCTGCTGGCGCGCCAGGGTGCGGTCGTCGTCGTCAGCGATCTGCAGGCCGACAAGGGTCGCCAGGTCGCCGAATCCATCCGGATCGCCGGTGGGCGCAGCCTCTATGCCGAACATGACGTCACTTCGGAAGCCGGCTGGCAAGACGTTATGTCGAAGACGCTTGAAGCCTTCGGAGGGCTCCACATTCTGGTCAACAATGCCGGCGTCGGCGCACCCTTCGGCAGCGTCGAGGATCTCAGCCTCGACGACTGGCGCAAGGTCATGGCGGTCAACATGGAGGGCGTGTTCCTCGGCACCAAATACGGCATCGAGGCCATGCGCAAGTCTGGCAAGGGCGGGTCGATCGTCAACTTTTCGTCGACGATGGGCCTCGTCGGCAGCCCGTCGACAGCAGCCTATGTCGCGAGCAAGGGCGGGGTCAGGCTGTTCAGCAAGTCAGCGGCGCTGCATTGCGCCAAGGAGCGCTACGGTATACGCGTCAACTCCATCCATCCGGGTTGGATCCGCACACCGATGTCGTCGGCAGCACTCGACAAGCTGGCCGTAAGCGGCGCGGGCAACAAGGCCGTCGAACTGACACCGCTCGGCCGGGTCGGCGAACCCGAAGACGTTGCTTATGGCGTGCTCTATCTCGCCTCCGACGAGTCGGGCTTCGTGACCGGTACCGAACTCGTAATCGATGGCGGCTATACGGCCCAGTGAGTCATGCGCCGTCGGCGACCTGCTCGCTGACCGCGCTGAGTGCGCTGCGGACGTCGAAGGTGCTGAACGGCTTTTCGAGTATGTGCGGCTTGAGGTTGGGCGGCAGTTGCTCGAGCTCGGCCTTGGCGCCGATCAGGTCGCCGGTGACGAGTACGAAGCGTGGTGCCATCTCCGGCTGTGTCGCGACGATCTCGCGGAAGATGGTGATGCCGCTGCGATCAGGCATGCGCAGGTCGGAAAAGATGATGTCGGGCTGATCGGCCAGAGCTTCCGAGACCGAATCCCAGGTCGAGACGATGCGCGACTTGACGCCCATCAGTTCGAGAATATCGGCCAGTGAGGCGGCAACGTCGGGCTCATCGTCGATGATGACGGCGTGGCGCAGCCCACTCGACTTCGGCGTCGCCTCCAGCATGGTGCCGTGGCCGTCGCCCATCGGCGGCAGTTCGACAATGAAGCGCGCGCCCGTCGGCGCCACCGGCTCGAACCAGACCTTGCCATTGTGCCGGTCGACGATGGCTTTCGAGATCGAGAGACCAATGCCGGTGCCGACGCCGACCGGCTTTGTGGTGAAATAGGACTCGAAGATGCGGTCGCGGATCGCCTCGGCGATGCCGGGGCCGGAGTCTTCGACCGAGAAGCCGGCGCTGCCGTCGGCATTGCGGAAGGTCCTGACGCGAATGACGCGGTCGCCTGGTGCCGCGGCCAGCGCATGCTGGCTGTTGACCAGGAAGTTTGCCGCGACCTGGGTCATATGATCGGCATCGGCCATGACGCTCAGCGTGCCTGCCGCAAGTTCGGTGGTAATGCTGATGCCGCTGGAGCGGGCGCCATAGGCGGTGACCTCGAGGGCGGCACGGATGACCTGGTTGAGGTCGGTCTCGGCGCGCGACGTCGGGTGCAGGCGGACCATGCCGAGGAAGCTCTTGACGATGCGGCCACAGCGTTCGGCGGCGGCCCGCACCTTCTCGGCGCGGATCTTGGTCTGCGGGTCGGGGGCGAATTCATGCAGCAGCGTCGATTGGGCCACCACCACGGCAAGCGGATTGTTGAGCTCGTGCGAAACGCCGGCGAGCAGCGAGCCCATTGCCGCCATCTTCTCGTTCTGGTGCAGCTTTTCGCGCTGGCGGTTGATCTCTTCTTCGGCGCGGTGCTTTTCCCTGAGGTCGCGGATCGAGCCGAGGACGAGGCGCCGGTCGGCGAGCCGCATCTCGTTGGCGGTGAGCTCGATCGGGATGATCTCACCGGTCGCATTCTGGGTCACTGTCTCGAGCCTATGGCCGACCATCGGCGAGCCCCGCCCGGCCAGGTATTCGGCGCCGTTATTATAGCCCTTGCGGTAGTAGGTGGGGATCACCGTATCGAGCAGGTCCTTGCCCAGGATCTCGTCGCGCGTCCACCCGAACATCTTTTCGGCGGCTGGGTTGAACTCGATGATCGAGCCGGTCTCGTCGACCACCATGATGGCGTCGAGCGAGGCCTGCAGCATGGTGCGGCGGATGATCTCGCTGACATGATATTCCGACAGCGAGCGCTCGATGGCATCGCCGAGGGCTGCGGCGATGATTTCGAGCGCGGCGATCTCGTCGTCGTCCCAGTGGCGCTCGACGAGGCAATCATTGACGGCGAGCGTGCCCCAGAGATGACCATGCGCCGACACCGACACCGACAGGAACGACTTGATATGCTGCTTTTCGAAGTCGTTGCGCAGGAAACCGCTGAGGTCGCGGGTCAATCCGGTGAAGATCTTGCCCTGGCGGCCTTCCTCGGCAAGGCGCTCGAGCAGCGGGTCGGAATCGACAAGCGTCTGGTTGATGGTCGTCGGCGGCGCTGCGATGGCGTCGATCTTCGGGTCGACCCAAAAGGCGGCGATCGACTGCGCGAAACCTTGGCCGGGCACGTCGCGCAGCCGGAACAGGATGGTGCGATGGCCGCCGAAGCCGCCGGCGAGGCTGCGCAGGATGGTATCGATCTCGATCTGCCAATCCTGGGCTGCGCGTAGCCGGCGCACGATCTGCCCGGCCACGATGGTGGGGCTCGGCGTGCCCGACGGGTTGTCGGTGCGTGAGACGGTCAACAATGTCATCGCGGTTCCTGGCGAAGGCCGGAGGCTTTGGAGCGCCGTGCGTCCGATCGGACGCACAAGGGACGCTCCAGTTTCTGATTCTGCGATCGTGCTTTCCGAAAATCGACACCGATTTTCGGCCCGATGCGCTAGTAGCCTTCGCTGCCGGGCAAGGAGAAGATATAGCCTTCACCACGCACGGTGCGCAGAAATTTCGGGTTCGCCGGATCGTCTTCGATCTTCTTCCTGAGCCGCATGATGCGAATGTCGACGGCGCGTGAGGATTCGGGGTCTTCGGCAAAGCCGATCGCCTCTGAGATGGTGGTTCGGCTGAGCAGCCGGTTGGGCCGCGTCAGGAAGACCTCGAGCATGTCGAATTCGCTCTTGGCAAGGTCGATGATGGCGCCGCTGCTGCCGGTGACAAGACGGCCGTCGAGGTCGGCCTGGAACGGGCCAAAGGCGATGGTGCGTCGCGGCGGCTGGGCGGCAAGCAGCGACTGGCGGTAGCTTTCGGGCTGCGGCACGCGTCGGATGACGGAGCGCACGCGGGCCAGCAGTTCGCGCAGTTCATAAGGCTTGACCATGTAGTCGTCGGCGCCGATCTCAAGGCCAACGATGCGGTCGAGCGCCGTGCCAGCGGCGGTGGCGTAGATGATGCCGATCGGCATCTTCGCCCGCAGCCAGCGACCGAGCGACAGCCCATCTTCGCCGGGCATGGCGATATCAAGGATGGCAAGCTGGAATTGTTCGGTTTCGATGAGGCTGCGAAGGGCCGCGGCACTCTCGACTGCAGTCACGTCGAAGCCGTTCGCGCCGAGATATTCGGCGACGGCATCCCTCAGGTCGGGCTCATCTTCGACGATGACAATCCGAGCGCGCAGTTTGGTCTCGCCTCCGCTACCGGCGGAAAGTAGATTGGGTATAAACATGATGTCCAGCGATCATTTCAGGTGGGCAGTTGCCAATGGCGTCCTGCCTCGTTAGGGGCGATTTGGGGCTAGGGATGAGGCGACTGGGGACCCATCCCCGGCCGAGCGCATCCCTGGGCATCTTCTTGCCACGGCAGGCGCCGCGCAGTCCGCGCCGGCAGGCAATGGTCGCACTGAGGCTGACGATGCGGGGTGAAACGTGGCTGGAAGATCGGTCGTAGCGCTTATCGCCATTGCGGAGGTCATCGCCTCCGACCTGACCGATCATCTCGAACGGCGCGGCCATGACGTGCGCTGCGCCAAGCGGCTGTGGGAAGCCGAGCCGCTGCTGTCGGCAAAGGGCATCGATGTCGTCGTGGTCGGCGACGGCGTGACGCCGGCCGAAGGACGCGACCTGCTGCGCCGCTTCGGCGGCGAGGGCGGTCCCGACTTCGTGCTGATCTGCCGCCCCGGCGAACTCGTCGACAAGGTGCTGGCGCTCGAACTTGGCGCCGCCGATGTCGTGGAGAGCCCTCTCGTCGTGAGGGAGCTCGCCGCGCGCATCGGCGGCCTCCTCACGCGCCGGGGACGCGGCACGCAGGAATTGGTGGTACTGGAGAATTCGACGGTCGACCTGCGCTCCGCACTTGTCATGCACAGCACCGGCGAGGAAGAGCAGCTGTCGCCTGGCCAGATCGCGCTGCTCAAGCTGTTCCTGTCGCAACCAAGGCGCGTGCTGACGCGCGACGACATCATGGCGGCGGCTCCGGCTGAAAGTGCCGATGCCTTCGACCGCTCGATCGACTCGCGCATCGTGCGCCTGCGTCGAAAGCTCGACACTGAAAGCATCACGACCATCCGGGGTTCGGGCTATCGTTTCGATCCCCCGACAAGGACGGCCGGGCAGGAGGACGGCACAACCACTCCAACCGAAAACCCGAGCTGATGACGCCGCACTGACCAAAATGTCAGCTTGCCGGGGTAACGACCGCTGGCGCGGCCATCTCGACAATCGCCGTCTCTTCGGCATGGGCCCTGTCCTTGAGGAGCACGCTGGCCAAGCCCGCGAAGCCGAGCAGGCCCTGGGCATAGAGCAGTGCCGAAAGCACCGATGCTGCGAATTGTCTCTTCATTGCTGTGGCCCCGTTTCCGTTTCAGGGGGTTCAATCAAAAAAGTTTGCCAAATCCGGCTATCGAGATACCCGCGCCGCCTGACCTGCCGTGGACGGCGCGGGTATCCTGTCCTCGCTGCGAGTGACGCGCGAGGTTCTGCTCACCCAGGCCAGGCACCCACGCCCATGGACCCGGCCGATGTGCAGAGTTGCGACGAACAAGGCTGTTGCGAAGAAGATGGCGGCGGAGGCCGTCGGCGCCATGTCCTGCACCGGCGGCAATTCAGCTGCCATGGCGTTGCCCGAATTGGCCAGAAAGCCGATTCCTGACAGAATCGCCGTAGCGACGCCCACCCGCAGGAACCATCTCGCAGCCAACCGTTTCGCGCTCATCCAACCTTCGCAACGTTCGTTTCGTCGTGGCTGAATGTGCCGGCCGGCTGTATCGGGAAGATGCCGCCGGATGGCTTTTAGTGCTTCCGAATGTTTCAGCCACGTTGCGGGACTGGCAGGTGCTTGCGCTGCGCTTTCAGCGGCATAAGCGCCGTCAGGTCGAGGATTCACAAGGGGGCTGATGCCTGGAGGGGGCGTTTCAGGTCAATTTGGCGCGGCGCCGTGGTGGTTGAGTGCTGCAAGGGGCGATCGGATTCGAAACAAGATCCAACAATCTGGAAACGAATATGAAACAGAAAGAATAGATAAACGAAATCTGACTGAAACACGACGCTGGCAAAAACACGTTTATTCCGAAATGCATTTTTACGCCGGTGTGACCGGCTCAAGGGGGACGTGATGAATTCCGAACTGAAGAAGCGACTGATCAACATCACCGCAATAGCCATATCAGGCGCGGCATTGCTGCTGGCCGCCGGCCAGGGCAGCGCTTTCGCAGCCAGCAAGATCGTGGCGCGGGTGTCGATCAGCCAGCAGCGGATGCATGTCATCATCGACGGCCGCTCGGCCTTTGTGTGGAAGGTGTCGACGGCGGGCCGCGGCTATGTCACGCCGAGGGGCTCCTACAAGCCGACGCGCATGCATGAGATGTGGTATTCGAAGAAATACGACAACGCGCCGATGCCGCATTCGATCTTCTTCAATGGCGGCTATGCGGTCCATGCGACCAACCAGATCAACCGTCTCGGCCGGCCGGCCTCGCATGGCTGCGTGCGCCTGCACCCCGACAATGCGGCCGACTTGTACCAGCTCGTCCAGGCCTACGGCCCGTCCAACACCAGCATCCAGATCGTCAAATAGGCGCGCCGGCCGGGGTTGGCGCTGGCCGTCCTGGCTACAGCTTGTTGTCGATGAACCAGTCGTAGGTCGCGCGGATACCGCTTTCGAGTTCGATGCGCGGCTGCCAGCCAAGGCGGGCGAGCTTGTCGCCGCTCATCAGCTTGCGCGGCGTGCCGTCTGGCTTTGAGGTGTCGAGGGCGATGCGGCCGGCAAAGCCGACGACACGCGCCACCGTCTCGGCCAGTTCGAGGATGGTCACGTCGGTGCCCGACCCGACATTGACGTGCTGGTCGCCTGAATAGGACTTGAGCAGGAAAACCAGCGCGTCGGCGGCGTCGTCGACATGCAGGAACTCGCGCCGCGGCGTGCCGCTGCCCCAGATCGTCAGCTCAGTGGCACCCGAAAGCCTGGCTTCATGCGCCTTGCGGATCAGTGCCGGCAGGACATGGCTCGACGTCAGGTCGAAATTGTCGCCCGGGCCGTAGAGGTTTGTCGGCATCGCCGAGATGAAGTCGACGCCATGCTGCTTGCGATAGGCTTCAGCGAGCTTGAGCCCGGCGATCTTGGCGATGGCATACCATTCGTTGGTCGGCTCAAGCGCGCCCGTCAGTAGCGCGTCTTCCGTGATCGGCTGGGGCGCGAATTTCGGGTAGATGCAGCTCGATCCGAGAAACAGCAGCTTTTCGACGCCGACCTTGTGGGACGCATGGATGATGTTGGTCTCGATCGCCAGGTTCTCGTAGAGAAACGCGGCGGGATAGGTGGCGTTGGCAAGGATGCCGCCGACCTTGGCCGCAGCCAGCAATACGGCCTGTGGGCGGGTGTCGGCGAGCCAGGCCTCGACCTCGGCCTGCCGGGTCAGGTCGACGCTGTCGCGGCCGGCGGTGACGACCTCGCAGTCTTCCTGCGCCAGACGGCGCACAAGGGCAGCACCCACCATGCCGCGATGGCCGGCGACCCAGACGCGCTTGCCGGCGAGCGGGTAGAGGAGATCAGCCATTCGTCCGCCCGCCGGTTTCTGCCAGTGCGCGCCGGTCTTCGCGCACCATCTCGGCGACCAATTGGTCGAAGCTGGTGTTGTGGTGCCAGCCGAGCGCTACCCTCGCCTTGGAGGCGTCGCCGAGCAGGTAATCAACTTCGGTGGGGCGGAAATAGCGCGGATCGATCTGAACGAGAACGCGGCCGGTGGCGCTGTCGACACCGGTTTCGCCAACGCCTTGGCCGCGCCATTCGATGCTGGTGCCGATCTCAGCGAAGGCCTTTTCGACAAAGGTGCGGATCTTGTGCGCCTCGCCGGTGGCGAGCACATAGTCGTCGGGCTTGTCCTGTTGCAGCATCATCCACATGCCGAGCGCGTAGTCGCGGGCATGGCCCCAGTCGCGGCGGGCGTCGAGATTGCCGAGATAGAGGCGATCCTGGGTGCCGGCCTCGATCGCCGCCACGGCACGGCTGATCTTGCGGGTGACGAAGGTTTCGCCGCGCAGCGGGCTTTCATGGTTGAACAGGATGCCGTTGGAGGCGTGGATGCCATAGGCCTCGCGGTAGTTGGCGACGATCCAGTAGGCGTAGAGTTTTGCGGCCGCATAAGGCGAGCGCGGGGCGAAGCCCGAAGTCTCGTGCTGCGGCGCTGGAATGTTGCCATAGAGTTCGGACGTCGAGGCCTGGTAGAAGCGCGTCTTGCCGACGAGGCCGAGCAGGCGGATCGCCTCGAGCAGCCTGAGCGGGCCGAGCGCGTCGGAATTGGCCGTGTACTCAGGGGTTTCGAAGCTGACCTGGACGTGTGACTGGGCGCCGAGATTGTAGATCTCGTCGGGCTGGGTCTCCTGCACGATGCGGATCAGGTTGGTGGCGTCGGTGAGGTCGCCGTGATGCAGGATCAACCTGGGGTCGGCGACATGCGGGTCCTCGTAGAGATGCTCGATGCGGCCGGTGTTGAAGGACGACGAGCGGCGCTTGATGCCATGGACGACGTAACCCTTCGATATCAGGATCTCGGCGAGATAGGCGCCGTCCTGTCCGGTCACACCGGTGATCAGCGCCACCTTGCCGTTCTTTGCCGGCGCTGATTTCTGCTCGTTCGACATTCCCGTTTCCTTGCCCGATTTCTTGCGGTTCCCGCGTGCGGCGCACCCTAGAGATGTTGAGTGCACTGCGAAAGAGGCGCCTTTTGGATCGAGCGCTGTCGCTGCCTTCCCGTTGATTTTGCCAGGTTTCGGCGCAGCCACATTTTGTGCATTGCACGGCAGTGCATGTTTTCAACGTTCATGAGCCATGTCGTTGAGGTTGATTGAAGCTGATGCTTATAAAATGCGGCAGTTACAGACAAATTCGAATGATTTGCACGCCTGTGCAAGTTTTTGCAGAATCTGGATTGACATGAACGTACCGCCAATGGAATGAATATGCCAACAGGCACGGGAATGTGCCGCACCGCCTGGAGGGGCGGTGGCGTCGGAAACGGGGCGGTGAGGTGTGCCGGGCGGCTGGGGTCGCTAGGGCGCAAGTTCCGCTTCAAGGCGCCCAACGGAGGAGAATTCATGCCCGTGCCATTGCATGCCAGCCATGCCGTGCCTTCGCGCCGGATCGTTCCCGGTGGCGGATGTTGCGGCCATGATGGAATGTTCCCGCAAGGCGTTGCCTCGTGACCGGTTCATCCCAGACATCAGTCAAGGCGGTGGCGATGCGGCCGCTCAAGGCATCGATCACCGCGCCGACCCGCGGGCAGCGGCTGCGCTACCGGCTGAAGGTGGCACTGCGCGAGCCGACGACGACCATCGGCTTCCTTGCCGCGGCGCTGTTTACCTATCTCATCGTCGTGCCGATCATCTCGATGCTGTCGGATGCGATGCGGGTGCAGTTCGGCGACGAACGCCGCATCAAGCAGGATGTCGGCGAACTGACCTGGTACTATATCGACCGCGTCTTTCTTTCGCGCATCTCGCATGATCTGTTCTGGGAGCCGCTGATCAATACGCTCAGCGTGGCTGCAGGCGCGATCACGCTGTCGATGCTCGTCGGAGGCACGCTGGCCTGGCTGCTGAGCCGCACCGACATGTTCGGCCGCCGTTGGTTCGCCACGGCTTTGATCGTGCCCTACATGCTGCCGGCCTGGACCTTTGCGCTCGCCTGGACGACGTTGTTCAAGAACCGCACAGTCGGCGGACAGCCCGGCTGGCTGGAATCGATCGGCTTTTCGCCGCCCGACTGGCTGTCCTACGGCCAACTGCCGGTGACGATCATTCTGGCGCTGCACTACTCGCCCTTCGTCATCCTTTTGTTCGGCAATGCGCTGCGCCGCTTCGACTCGCAACTTGAGGACTCGGCCCGCATTCTAGGTGCCAGCAGGCTGACGGTGGCCAGCAAGATCATCATGCCGCTGATGCGCCCGTCGCTGATGTCGGCGATGGTGCTGATCTTCGCCAAGTGCCTCGGTGAGTTCGGCGTGCCCTATGTGCTTGGCCTGCCGGTCAATTTCGACGTGCTGGCGACCTCGCTCTATCAGAACATCTCGTCGCGCCAGGTCGGCGTTGGGGCGGTGCTGGCCGGTGCGATCATGCTGATCGGCATCATCACCATCACCATCGATGCCCGGCTGATGCGCGAAGCGCGCCGCTTCGTCACTATCGGCTCCAAGGGTTCGATGAACCGGCTGAGCCCGCTCGGCATCCTGCGTATGCCGGCAACCGGATTTGCCGCGCTGATGTTCCTGCTCAGCGTCGGCCTGCCGATCGGAACGCTGTTCCTGTCGACGATCATGCGGGTGCCGGGCCAGTTCAATTTCGGCAATTTCACGCTCGACTACTGGATTGGCACCAATCTCAATACGGTGGCGCTGCAGACCGGCATCCTGCTCAGCCCGGACCTGTGGAACGCGGCCTGGAACAGCCTGCGCATCGTCGGTGTCGCCTCGATCACCTCTGGCATTCTCGGCCTGCTGGTCGGCTATGTCGTGGCCCGCACCCCGGTGAGGCCGCTCGGCACCTTCCTGCGCCAGGTGACATTCCTGCCCTATCTGGTGCCGGGCATCGCCTTTGCCGCAGCCTATCTGTCGCTGTTTGCCGTGCCGCGCGGGCCGATCCCCGCGCTCTACGGCACGACGCTGATCCTGATGCTGGCGCTGATCGCCGACCAGATGCCTTATGCCTCGCGCGCCGGCATCGCCGCGATGACGCAGCTCGGCAAGGAACCGGAAGAGGCAGCACAGATCGCCGGTGCCGGCTGGTTCCGCCGCATGATCTCGATCGTGATTCCGATCCAGAAGGGATCGCTGACGACGGGCATCCTGTTGCCCTTCATCTCGGGCATCAAGGGGCTCAGCCTGTTCGTGGTGCTGGCCGTGCCGTCGACCGACGTGCTGACCACCTATTCGCTGCGGCTCGTCGACTACCACTACACGCAGGCCGCCAACGCCGTCGTGCTCATCATCGCCGGCCTCGCCTATTTCGGTGCACTGCTCGGCCAGAAACTGACCAAGACCAATCTCGCGCAAGGACTGGGGAACTGACATGCCGAAGATCAACCTGAGCGGCGTCGAGAAGAACTACGGCGGCAACTCGGCCAATGCGGTGGCTGACCTCGACCTCGAAATCGGCGACGGCGAATTCATGTGCCTGCTGGGGCCATCCGGCTGCGGCAAGACCACGACATTGCGCATGATCGCCGGGCTGGAGCACCTGACGGCGGGCGAGATCCGCGTCGGCCCGAAGGTGGTTGATTCCGTCGTCGAAGGCGTGTTCGTGCCGCCGGAACGGCGCGAGATGGGGCTGGTGTTCCAGAGCTATGCGCTGTGGCCGCATCTGACCATCGAGCGCAATACCGATTTCGGCCTCAGGCTGCGCAAGATGCCCAAGGCCGAGCGCGAACAGCGTGTCGACCAGGTGATGAAGACGCTCGGCATCGAGAAGTATCGCGACCGCTACCCCTCCCAGCTTTCGGGCGGCCAGCAACAGCGCGTGGCGCTGGCCCGCATGCTGGCGGTCAATCCGGAGGTGCTGCTGCTCGACGAGCCGCTGTCCAACCTCGACGCGGCACTCCGGCTCGAAATGCGCGCAGAACTCAAGCGCCTGCATGCAGAGTTCAAGACGACGATCGTCTTCGTCACCCACGACCAGTGGGAGGCGATGACGCTCGCCACCACCATCGCCGTGATGAGCGAAGGCCAGTTGCAGCAGGTCGGCACCCCCAACGACATCTATGACCGTCCGGCCAACCGCTTCGTGGCGCAGTTCGTCGGCAACCCGCCGATCAACATCGTCGAACTCGGCGACGCCAAATCCGAGCTGTCGCGGCTGGCCAATGCCTATCTTGGCTCACGCTTTGCCGAGCTGCGTGACGCCGGTTCGATCGGCATCCGTCCGGAGGCGATCCGCATTGCCGACGCCGAGCGCGGCGTCGCCGAAGGGGCGCTGTCTGATGAGGCCGAGGTGACCGGCATCCTGCCGACCGGCGGCAGCTGGATCATCGAGCTGACCGCATCGGGCGAAAAACTGTTCTTGACCACGCACCAGTCGCCGGAAATCGAGGTCGGTGATGCCGTGACCTGGTGGGCCAAATCGAAGGCGCTGCATGTCTTCGACAAGGCGGGCCAGCGCCTGGAGGCGGCGGACCGGCTGATGCGACCAACGAAGCTGCACTGACAGGTTCGGCGGGCGGTGGAGGACCGCCCGGCGGGAAGAAGCAGGACTATCGGGAACGAGACGGCCGGCATGACGCCGGCCTGACAAGGGAGGAAAAGATGAGCAGACATTTCGATGTAAAACGGCTCCTGGCAGCAACGGCACTTGGCGTTGCCTCGGGCCTGTTTGCCGGTGCGGCGCAGGCCGAGGAGTTCGACCTCAACGCGCTGATCGAGGCGGCAAAGAAAGAGCCGCCGATCAACGTCTATTCGAGCACCGGCAAGATCGTGAAGCAGGCCGAGAACTTCACCAAGAAGTACGGCGTGCAGGCGACAGGCACCAAGGCCAATGCCGCGGCGCAGCTGGAAATGGTGATCCGCGAAGGCCAGGCCAAGAACGTGCAGGGCGACGTCATCCAGATCAGCGACGTGCCGGCGGGTGTGGCGCAGCTGGTGCCGCAGGGCTTCGTTGAGAGCTGGCTGCCGCCGGATCTCGCCGCCAAGATCCCGGCCCAGTACCAGAACCCGCTGACCGTCTCCAACGAGGCCAACGTCTTTGCCTACAACACCCAGCTCAATGAAAGCTGCCCGGTCAAGAATATCTGGGAGCTGACGGAGGCCAAGTGGAAGGGCAAGCTCGCCATGCAGGACCCGCTCAACAAGGCGTCCTATGTCGACTGGTTCAACCAGATGGCGACAAACGCCGACGACAAGGTGGCTGCCGCCTACAAGGAACATTACGGCAAGGATCTCGAAGCGGGAGAGGACGGCGCCACCGGCGCCTGGGTCAAGGCGCTCGCCGCCAACGGCCCGCTTCTCACCGACGCCGATGAGGGGGCGGCGCAGGCGGTCGGCGCTCCCGACCAGAAGGAACAGTTCATCGGCCTGATCAGCTCGGCCAAATTCCGCAACAACCAGGACGTCGGCTCCAAACTTGGCCTGTGCAAGGACCTCAAGCCTTTTGCCGGTTGGATGTATCCGAGCCTCGGCTTCATCGCCAAGGGCACAGACAGCCCGAACGCGGCCAAGCTGTTCATCCACTATCTGATGACCGAGGAGGGCATCGCCCCGCAGGCGGCCGATGGCAAGATGTCGACCAACAGCGATGCCAAGCTGCCTGACGATGAGCCCTCTGGTATCGGCAAGGTGCTGGACCAGATCTTCCCCTACGACTCGGCGTCGGCCCAGAGCGACTGGGACGCGCGCCAGGATTGGCAGGACCTCTGGCGCATCAACTACAAGAAATGACGCTTGCGACTGCCGCGCCCGGCAACAACGCCGGGCGCGTTTCAGCCGGATTTTTGGGGAGGAAACGATGAAACCGGCATTTGGAACGAGCAGGAAAATTGCACTGGCAACGACGGCGCTGGCCGGGCTCATGACGGCCATGGTGATGGCGTCGGCTCCGGCGCGCGCGGAGACGTTTGACCTCAATGCGCTGGTCGAGGCGGCAAAGAAGGAAGCGCCGATCAACATCTACGACAGCACCGGCAAGATCGTCGAAATGGCCGAGAACTTCACCGCCAAATATGGCGTGAAGGCAACCGGCATCAAGGTGTCGGCGAGCGCGCAGCTCGAGATGATCGTGCGCGAGGGCCAGGCCAAGAACGTCAAGGGCGACGTGGTGCTGATCACAGATGCGCCAGCAGGCCTGGCGCAGCTTCTGCCGCAAAAGTTCGTCGAGAGCTACCTGCCGCCTGACATGGCCGACAAGATTCCGGTCCAGTTCCAGAACCCGCTGGCGATCACCACCAATGCCGCAGTCTGGGCCTACAACACCGAGGCCTACAGTGCCTGCCCGGTCAAGAACATCTGGGAGCTGACCGAGCCCAAGTGGAAAGGCAAGGTCGCGTTCTACGATCCGCTGTCGAAGGGCACCTATCCCGACTGGTTCAACCAGACCGCGACGCATGACGACGACAAGATGAAGGCCGCCTACAAGGCGCATTTCGGCAAGGACATCGAGGTCGGTGAAGACAGCGCCACGGCAGCCTGGGTCAAAGGTTTTGCGGGCAATGCGCCGTTGCTTGCCGACGCCGACGACGCGATCTCGGAAGCGGTGGGCGCACCGGGCCAGAAGGAGCCGTTCTTCGGCCTGATGAGCTCGGCCAAGTTCCGCGACAATGCCGACAAGGGCTTCAAGCTCGGGCTCTGCGAAGGGCTCGATCCCTGGCCGGGCTGGACCTATGTCAAGCTCGGACTGATCGCCACCGGCACCAAGAGCCCAAACGCGGCCAAGCTGTTCATCCACTACATCCTGACCGAAGAAGGCATCGCGCCGCAGGTGAAGGACGGCAAGTTGCCGACCAATCCTGACATCGGCCTGCCTGCAGATGAGCCCTCTGGTATCGGCAAGGTGCTCGACAGGCTGCAGCAATACGACGCCTCGACGGCACTCGCAGACTGGGATGCGCGCCAGGATTGGCAGGACCTCTGGCGCGTCGCCTACAAGAAATAGCTTTCCGGTGGACTGGGGCGGAGCCCTTCTCCTTCGGCTCCGCCCACTTTTTTCCACCGGTGACTTTCCACCTGGTGACTTGGAGATCTTGAATGACTGCAACCTCGGCGAGGCAACTCGCGGCTCCGAAGGCACTGCTGCTCGATTTCGGCGGCGTCATCGTGTCGACGACGCATCTGCCGGGCTGGCAGGCGCAGCTGGCCGGGTATGTGCGCGGCCTGCTCGACAGGGCCGGCGTTTCGGCGCCAGAGCTTTCGGTCGAACAGATCACCGACGATATCAAGGCTGCCGGCATCGCCGACTCGCACTGGAAGGATGCGATGTCGCGGCCATTGGCGCCGCGCGAACTGAGGCATGAGGAGTTCTGGGGCGACTTTGCCGCCGGCGACTGGCCGCGACAGGCGCGAGACGTGGTTGTGACCGAAGCCTATGACCTCTGTCGCAAGATGGGCAACTGGAAGAGCGAACGCGTGCTGCGCAAGGGCATGCTCGACCTGTTCGATGCCGCCGAGGCGGCAGGCGTGCCGGTCGGCATCGTCAGCAATGCCTTGTGCGGCCAGGTCCATCTCGACTTCCTCGACGCGCATGGCCTCACCGCGCGCTTCGCCGCCATCGTCCACAGCGACGAGGTCAAGCTGCGCAAGCCCAATCCGGAGATGATCTGGCTGGCGACGCGGGCGCTCAATGTCGAAGCAGGCGAGGCCTGGTATGTCGGCGACAATTTCGACCGCGACGTGCTGTGCGGCAAACGCGCCGGCATCGGCGGCAACATCCTGATGGAAGCCAAGGGCACCTACGACCTGCCCTATGAATTGAAGCTCAAGCCCGATGCCATCGTCGCCGACCCGGTCGGGCTGCTCGGTCTTTTCCATGAAGCCACACGCGGGATCGCGGCATGACTGGTATCGAGGAATCCAGGCGCCTGAGAACGGTTGCCGAACAGGCGGCGCAGCTGATGCGCGCCCCGCTGCTGGCGGCATTCCGCTCCAACATGGCGGTCGACTACAAAGTCGATCTGCATGACGTGGTGACCCAATACGACAAGGAAGCGGAAGTGGCGATCCGCGCCTTCATCCTGGCCGAGGTGCCCGGTTCCGTGGTGATAGGCGAGGAGGCCGGCGAAAGCGGTGCCGGCCGGGTGCGATGGTATGTCGATCCGATCGACGGCACCTCCAACTTCGCCCGCGGCTTTGCCTTCTGGTGTGTGTCGGTCGGCGTGGCGATCGAAGGACAGGTCGTTGCCGGCGCGGTTTATGACCCCGTCGCCGACAAGCTGTTTTCAGCCGATCTGACTGGCGCCTGGCTGAATGGCGAGCCACTGCGCTCGAGCGCCATATCTGACGAGCGACATGCGACGCTGATCACGGGCTATCCCGTGGCGCGCGACTTCCGGCGCGACGGGCAAGAGCAGACGATGGCCAATTTCGCCGAACTGGTCGAGACGTTTTCGACGTTGCGGCGGCCGGGCAGCGGCGCGCTCAGCCTGTGCCACGTCGCGGCCGGCTGGGTCGATGCATCAGCCGGATTTGGCAGCAATCCGTGGGACGTGGCCGCAGCGGTCCTCATCCTGAAGCAGGCTGGCGGCAGCTATCACCCGCTGACCCTCGGCAAGGTCGATGCCAGCGTGCCCGACTTCATGTGCCCCGGCTATGTGGCGTTGGGAGAGGGCGGCGACTATCCGACGCTGATGCGGGTGGCGCGGCGCATCTCCGACGGTCGCGATGCCGCCCGGGGACGTGATGCGGCATGATAGAACGCCTGTGCATGGCCATAAGGACATCGGCTTCAAGTTGTTCGATGAAATACGGAAACACCATTTAACTTAATGCGTTGACGATTTTGCACAGCTGTGCAAATTGAGGTCAACTTGTATCACAGGCGGCATTGAAATGACGGTTCACGCAAAAGCCACCGAAGCAACTGATGAAACCGGCCTCGACCGGCGCGCAGCATTCTGCCGCGACATCGCGCGTTCGGCGGGTGTCGTGGCGCTCGACGGCTTCAGCAACAGGGTGGCCGGTTTCGGCATGAAGGGGCCGCAGGATTTCCTGACTGAGACGGATGCCGCGGTGGAGCGACATCTCAAGGCGCGCATCGCCGCAGAGTTCCCCGAGGACGGCTTTCTCGGTGAGGAGGGCGGTGGGGCGATCAAGTCGGATATCTGGGTTGTCGACCCGATCGATGGCACGGCGAACTTCGCCCGCGACATTCCGCATTTCTGCATCTCGATTGCTTTCGTCAGCAATGGCGAGACCGAGATCGGCGCGATCTATAACCCTGTCCTGGACGAGCTGTATTTCGCTCGTCGCGGATATGGTGGCGACCGCGACGGCAAGGCCTTGTCGGTTGCACGCACAAGCGATTTCGACGCCGCCTGCGTGGAGTTCGGCTGGTCGAACCGCAAGACCAACAAGCGCTATCTCGAAGTGTTGTCCAATATCCTCGAGCGTGGCGCCAATGTGCGGCGCGGCGCTTCGGGCGCGCTGGGTCTCGCTTACGTCGCCGATGGCCGCTCGGATGCCTATGCAGAGTTGCACATGCATGCCTGGGACTGCCTGGCCGGACTGCTGATGGTCAAGGAAGCGGGCGGCGTTGTTGCGCCTTTCCTTGCGCTCGGCGGGCTGACCAAGGGCGGAGCGGTACTTGCCGCAGCGCCCGGCGTGGCGCTCGGCATGAGCGAAGCGACCGGCATCGCACTCGAAGCCGGCAAGTGAATTTCTTCGGACACCATCAAGCACCAAGGCCGCCACATGCAACTCAACAGCCCGCGATATGAGCGCCCGGCGCTCAGCCTGATCGAGCGCGACATCGCCGGCTACGGCATCGACATCTATGTCGGTGGCATGGACGGTGCTGGCGATCTCGATCTGCTCAGGGAAAAGAACATCACCACGGTGGTGAACTGCGCCGTCAATCTCGACTTCAACTACGCCACCGAGCCGTTCGGCGAGGGCGAGGCGGCCGATGCGATCTACGGCGTCGGTGCCGTGCGCTACTACAAGCTCGGCCTGATCGACGGGCACGGCAATCCCGAGACGATGATGCTGTCGGGCTTTTATCTGCTGCGCGGTGCTCTCAGCCAGGTGCTGCCTGACAAGGCCACCTACAGGCGGCGCGAGAAGGGCAATGTGCTGGTCAACTGCCGTGGCGGACGCAGCCGCTCGGTGTCGCTGGTTGCGCTGTTCCTGCATGTCGAGATGCCTGAAAAATTCCCGACGCTCGACACCGCCCTCGACCATGTGCGCGTGCAGCGCGAGTTGCACCGCGACGAATGGCATGAAGCGCCCAAGCCGATGCTGGTCGAGGCCGCACGCAAGGCAGCACAGTGGATCGCCATGATCGACAAGGGCTTGCACGTGCCGTCGCTGGCTTACAAGGACTGACGGCGAGGCCCGTCCGTAGCGAGAATGAAATGAAGATTGCCGTCATCGCCGACCCGCATTTCCACGACATCAACTACCGGCAAGGTGTGGGCGTCGGCGAAGGTGCTGCGATCCGGACACTTGCCGATACGGCGGCGTCGACCCGCGTCTTCAACGAGAGCTATCACGCGACCCGTGCCCTGCTCGACGACATCGTACGAAGGAACATCTCGCTTGTCGTCGTCGCCGGCGACCTGACCGACGACGGCCAGCAATCGACGATGGCAGCGGCGACCGCGCTTCTCGACGACTACTCCAGGCGCTTCGGCCTGCGCTTTGTCGCCACGCCGGGCAATCACGATCTCTATGCCATCCATGGCCGGCACCAGAGCAAGCGTTTCCTCAATGCCGACGGTTCGCACACGCTGGTGACAAGCGATCCGGCGATGGCGCAGGGCGGATCCGTCGAGCGCATCGTCTCGGACGAGATGTATTGCGGCGGCTATGGTGCGGCCATTCCGGCGCTGGGCGCCTACGGCTTTTTCAGGCGCGACGGCGACCTGCATTGGGAGTGCCCGTTCGGGACGGATGACAGGTTGGAGGCACGGACCTTCGAGATCGTTTCCGCCGACGGGCAGACCATCAGGCGGATGATCGATGCCTCATTCCTGGTCGAGCCCGTCGAAGGCCTTTGGCTGCTGTCGATCGATGCCAATGTTTTCGAACCGAAGGATGGCGACCTCGATCCGGCGTTGGAGAAAAGCTACCACGACAGCACCGATGCCGGCTGGAATTCGATGCTGCGCAACAAGGGTTTCGTGCTCGACTGGATGAGGGACGTGGCGACCCGAGCCAGGGCGTCGGGCAAGCGGCTGATCGCCTTTTCGCACTACCCGATCATCGATCCGCTCAACGGCACCTCGGCCGACGAGGCCAGGCTGCTCAACGACACCAGCTTCCTGCGCCGCACGCCCAATCCCGAGGTTTCCAGGGTCGCGGCGGCGACCGGCATCAAGCTGCATTTCAGCGGCCACCTGCACATCAACGACACCGCCGTCTTCCGCGACGGCGACGATTTCCTCGTCAACATCGCCGTGCCGTCGATTGTCGGCTTTCCGCCTGCCTACAAGATTGTCGAGTTTGGCGGCGAGCGCTTGGATGTCGAGACCATCACCATCGCCGATGTGCCGGATTATGACGCGGCGTTTGCGCATTACCGCATCGAGGCGGCAAGGGACGGCGTCTCGGCTGCCGTCACCGAAGCGGACAGCCATGCCGACTTACTCAGCCGGCACCTCACTGAAATGGTGCGCCACCGCTACCTGCCCAAGGAGTGGCCGCAGGATCTGGCTCGTCTGGTGCCGAAGCTGACACTTGGCGACCTCGATGCCTTCGCGGCGATGTCGCAGCCGCTGTCTGTCGAGGATGCCGGCGCCATCGTCGGGCGCGCGCAACATGCGTCAGGGACGATGGCCGCGCTGCCGCTGTTCGAGGTGATCGTCGACTGGTACCGGCTGCGCAAGGGCAGGGAGATCGCGCTCGACTTCATCGATCCGGCGCGCATCGCTGCCTATCGCCTGACAGCGCAGCGATACGCCGCTGGCTCATGGCCGCGGGGCAGCCTGCAGGATCGTTTCGGCTCGTTCCTGCGCATGATGATAGACTGGCTCGACAGCCAGCCGTCGCGCGACTTTTCCGTCGACCTCGCCACCGGCGAGGTCGAGCGCAACGATCACTTGGGCCGCACGGTCCGGCGCCAGACCGGAGCTGCGTGAAAGCAGACGCGGCCGCCACTCACGGCGCCATGGCCGTTGATCACGTCCGGGCCGTTGTTAACGTCCGGGCCGTTGTTAACGTCCGGATTGTCGCTGTCGAGCAAGGTCGTGATGTGCTCGGCGATCTGGGCGATCGGCTGGCGGAAGGTCGTCAGCTGATAGGATGCCCAGCTCGCCTGTTCGATGTCGTCGAAGCCGACGACACAGAGATCGGCCGGCACGTTCATGCCGAATTCGACGCGCGCCGCATCCATGAAGCCGCAGGCCAGCAGGTCGGTGACGCAGAAAGCGGCGTCGGGCCGTTCCGAGCCGCTGAGCAGCAGCCGTCCGGCCTCGAAGCCAGCACCATAGCCCGTCGGGCCGGCGCGTGTGATGGAGACGGCGAGGCCGGCCTCGCGCGCTGCCTCTTCGAAGCCGCGCTCGCGGGCCACCAAGCTGGGTGTGCCGGCCTGCGAGGAAACGACCGCGATGCGGCGGCAGCCGGCACGGTGCAGCATGTGGAAGGCTTCGCGGGCGGCGACCGTGTTGTCGACGGTGATGCTTTCGGGACCGTCGAGATGGTCGTCGCGGTTGATCAGGATGACGTGCTGGCCGCTGTTGATGCAGGTGTTGATCAGCGACGCCGGCGGCGTGCCCGACAAGACCACTGTGGCATTGGCGCGGTAGTTGAGCGTCTGGCGCAGTGCGGCCTCGACGCTGTCGCTGTCGCCCGACGTGTTGATGACCATGGCGACGCGGTTGATCGCCTGCAGGCGCCGCGTGATCGCGTCGAGCAGGCGCGAATGGTAGGGCGTGTTGATGTCGGCGCCGATCAGGCAGACGATGCCGCTGTCTTCGTGGATCAGGCTGCGGGCGAGATGGTTGACGTGGTAGCCGAGCTGTTCGGCTGCTTCGAGCACCTTCTTGCGGGTCGCCTCCGAAACGCTGGCGCCGTCGGTGAAGGTGCGCGACACCGCCGAGCGCGACACGCCAGCCAGTTCAGCGACCTGCTGTGCGCTGACGAATGACCTGCCCGGCTTCATTTCGGACATTGCACAGCTCCAGTTTGGCCACGCGGTGAACCGCTTCGCAAGCGTTGCACAAATGTGCAACGTACTGTCCCTGATACAATCGGATTGTCGCGCCTGCAATCCTGCAGCTGCAATCTTGCAGTGTCCGGCCGTGGCCTAGGATGCGGCGTCAGCCATGGCCTCGACAGCCGGCATGAGGTCGGCAGAAGACAGGCTGCGCATCAGGGTGGCAAGCTCGGGTTCGTCGATCAGCACGGCGGCATCGGCGGGCGAGAGCCAGGCACGCTGGCGGGCGCCGGCTTCCTGCCAGGCATCGAGTTCCTCGCTGACCTCGACGAGATAGGCAGTGACCACGACATGGACGAAGCTTGTCGACAGCCGCTTCCAGTAGCAATAGCTGCCGGCCGGCTTTTTCAGCGCCTTGCCGCGCACGCCGGCCTCTTCACGGGCCTCGATCAGTGCTGCCTGCCGGCCGCTCTTTCCCTTCATCGGCCAGCCCTTGGGAACGATGAAACGACGGGTGCCGCGCGAGGTGACAAGCATGACCTCGAGTTCGCCCCGCTCATTCAGACGGAACGGAATGGCGGCAACCTGGGCGATGATCTCGCCGTTGCTCGCCTTGCGGATGGTCTTCTTGTCCTTTGGCATTTTCGCCCGGTCGTTTCCTCTGCCTGCGCCGAAGCGCTGTCGAATTCGATTGTATCACCTCGACCCGCTTGGGTTCATGACGGCTAAGATAGTGCAATGAACACGATTGCAAAATGCGTAAAAAGCACTCACTCTGCAAGAGACTAAAACGACATCAGATCGTTAGACGGCGAATAATTGTGTGGAGGAATCGAAGTATGAAAACTGCCCTTTTGCGTTCGGCCGCGCTGGCCGCATTGACGATGGCCGGGATGACGGCCGGCGGCGCGTCAGCCCAGGCAGAAAGCCTGACGCTCTATTGCAGCGCCGACGAGGCGTGGTGCCAGCAGATCAAGACCGGATTCGAGGAAAAGACCGGCATCACCGTCGACATGACCCGCAAGAGTTCGGGCGAGACCTATGCCCAGGTGCGCGCCGAAGCGAGCAACCCCAAGGGCGACGTCTGGTGGGGCGGCACCGGCGATCCGCATCTGCAGGCAGCCGAGGAGAACCTGACCGAGGAATATGTCTCGCCGATGCGCGGCGAGCTGCACGACTGGGCGATCAAGCAGGCCGAGGCCGCCGGCAACAAGACCATCGGCGTCTATTCGGGCGCGCTCGGCTTCGGC
The DNA here is from genome assembly GCF_900445235.1 of Aminobacter aminovorans. NCBI lineage: Bacteria > Pseudomonadati > Pseudomonadota > Alphaproteobacteria > Hyphomicrobiales > Phyllobacteriaceae > Aminobacter > Aminobacter aminovorans. The sequence goes on from NZ_UFSM01000001.1 coordinate 1,433,584, forward strand.
TACAACAAGGACCTGCTGGCCAAGAACGGCCTGCCCGAGCCGAAATGCTGGGCCGATCTGGCCAAGCCCGAATATAAGGGCCAGATCCAGATCGCCAACCCGAACTCGTCAGGTACCGCCTACACGACGCTGGCAACGATGGTGCAGCTGATGGGCGAGGACAAGGGCTTCGAATACATGAAGGCCCTGCACAAGAACATCAACCAGTACACCAAGTCGGGCTCGGCGCCGATCAAGGCTGCGGGCCTCGGTGAAACCACCATCGGCATCGTGTTCATGCACGACGCGGTGGCGCAGACGGCGGCGGGCTTCCCGATCGTCACTGTCGCGCCGTGCGAAGGCACCGGTTACGAGATCGGCTCGATGTCGCTGATCAAGGGCGCCCGCAATGCCGAGGCGGCCAAGAAGTTCTACGACTGGGCGCTGTCGGCGGAGATGCAGGGCAAGGCCAAGGACGTCAAGTCGTTCCAGCTGCCGTCGAACAAGGCGGCGACCGTGTCCGAGCTGACGCCCGACCTGTCGACGATCAAGCTGATCGACTACGACTTCAAGAAGTACGGCTCTAGCGAGGAGCGCAAGCGGCTGCTTGGCAAATGGGACACGGAGGTCTCCTCGCTGCCGCAATAATCCATGCGCTCCCGCGACTTAAGCGGCCGCCTGCATCCGACCGTCGTCCTGTGGATGGTGGTCGGATTGCTCGGCTTTGCCGTGCTGCCCTGGTATGGCGTCGAAGACGGCTTCTTCGGCTTGTCCTGGCTGTTTGAGGGTTATCCGCTCGACAGCGAGTTCGCACCAGCCCTGGTGCTCAATCTCAAGGGCGAAAAGCTTTGGCTCGCGCCGCTCGGCATGTTGTTGGCCGCGCCGTTGCTGCTGTGGGAGCGGAGAAAGTCCGACCCGCTGTTTGGCAAGCTGCTCGTTGCGATCGGTGCGGCGGGCTTTGCCTGGCTGCTGTTCCAGGGCTTCGCCATCGGCCTGCGCGGCTGGCAGTTCGGCTGGCTGCAAGGCCTGTTTGGCGAGCTCGGCGACCGCCAGTTCGGCATGGGCTATGGCGCGCTTCTGGTCGGCCTCGCCTTCCTGTTCCTGTTTTCCCAAGGTCTTGCCGCACGCGGGGCTGTCGGCGGCGACGTCTTCGTTGTCTCGACCATCGCGTTCGTGGTGGCGTCGGTCGGCCTGTTCATCTTCATGCCGATCCTGCAGATGCTGGCCAATGCGCTGATCACCGAAGATGGCAGCTATTCGCTGACGACCTTCCTCGGCAAGCTGTTCAGCGCCAGGCTGTGGAGCCTCGATTGCCTTGCCGGCGGCAGCCGCTGCGGCGTCGCCTGGAACTCGCTGTTTCTTGCCGTGCTCGTCGGCATTTTGACGACGGTCCTTGGGCTGGTCTTCGCGCTGATGGTCACCCGCACCGGCTTCCGTTATGGCACCCTGCTCAGGGCGCTGACGGTGCTGCCGATCATCACGCCGCCCTTCGTCATCGGCCTCGCCATCATCTTGCTGTTTGGCCTGTCGGGCGCGGTGACGCAGACATTTTCGGAGCTGTTCGGCATCCAGCCGACGCGCTGGATCTACGGCCTGCCCGGCCTGCTGATCGCCCAGTTGCTCGCCTTCACCCCGATCGCCTTCCTAGTGCTGATCGGCGTCGTCGAGGGTGTCAGCCCGTCGATGGAAGAGGCGGCGCAGACCTTGCGCGCCAACCGCTGGCAGACCTTCTGGACGGTGTCACTGCCCTTGATGCGGCCCGGTCTCGCCAACGCCTTCCTGCTCGGCTTCATCGAAAGCATGGCCGACTTCGGCAACCCGCTGGTGCTGGGCGGCAATTTCGACGTGCTGTCGACGGAGATCTTCTTCGCCATCGTCGGCGCCCAGAACGACGAGGCGCAGGCGGCGATCCTGGCACTGGTGCTGCTCGCCTTCACGCTCCTTGCCTTCTACGCCCAGCGTTTCTGGCTCGGCAAGAAGTCCTATACGACAATGTCGGGCAAGGGCGATGCCGGCGTGCATCCGCAATTGCCGACGGCGCTCAAGCGCGCCGTCTACGGCGTGGCCGGCTTCTGGGTCGCCTTCACCATCTTCGTCTACGCGACCATCTTCTACGGCAGTTTCGTCAAGCTGTGGGGCGTCGATCACAGCCTGACTTTCGCCCATTATGTGAAGGCCTTTGCCATCGGCTGGAACGATTTCGGTATCCACTGGAAGGGCTCGGCCTGGAGTTCGTTCTGGACGACCTTGCAGATCGCGTTGATCTCGTCGCCGCTGACGGCGGCCATCGGCCTGCTCACCGCCTATCTGCTGGTGCGGCAGAACTTTGCCGGCAAGAATGCCTTCGAGTTCGGCACCATGCTGTCTTTTGCCATCCCCGGCACGGTGATCGGCGTGAGTTACGTGATTGCCTTCAACGTGCCGCCGATCGAGCTGACCGGCACCGGCATCATCCTCGTCTTGTCCTTCATCTTCCGCAACATGCCGGTGGGCGTGCGGGCAGGCGTGGCGTCGATGTCGCAGATCGACAAGAGCCTGGACGAGTCGTCACTGACGCTCGGCGCCAATTCCTGGCAGACCTTCCGCCGGGTGGTGCTGCCGTTGCTCAGGCCGGCGATCGTTGCCGCGCTGGTCTATTCCTTCGTCCGCGCCATGACGGCGATCAGCGCCATCATCTTTTTGGTCAGCGCCCGCTACGACATGTCGACCAGTTACATCGTCGGCCGCGTCGAAAACAACGAATACGGCATCGCCATCGCCTATTCGGCGGTGCTGATCGGCGTCATGCTGGCGGTTGTCGGACTGATGCAGCTTGTGGTCGGCCGGCGCAACATCGGCCGGCGCGGGCATGAACTGTCGCAGTCGCGCACCAATGTGAGCCAGCCGGCATTTTCGGGAGGTAGCTGATGATCAAGAGCAACGCCGCTTCGGTGGAGTTCCGCGCGGTCACCAAGGTCTACGGAAAGAGCCCGGTGCCGGCGGTCAACAACGTGTCGCTATCAGTCGAGGCGGGCAAGCTGGTGACGCTGCTCGGACCCTCCGGCTGCGGCAAGACGACGACGCTGCGCATGATCGCTGGGCTGGAGATGGCGACGCGTGGGCGGATCCTGATCGGCGGGGCCGATGTCACGCATCTGCCGGCGACCGACCGCGACGTGTCGATGGTGTTCCAGTCCTATGCGCTGTTTCCGCACATGACGGTCAATGAGAACGTCCAATACGGGCTCAAGTTCTCCGGTTTCGCCAAGAAGGAGATCGGCGACCGGGCGCGTGCCGGGCTCGAACTTGTCGGACTTGGCGGCTACGGTAGCCGCCTGCCGAGCGAATTGTCGGGTGGCCAGCAGCAGCGCGTTGCCGTGGCGCGCGCGCTGGTGCTCGAGCCGCAAGTGCTGCTGTTCGACGAGCCGCTGTCCAATCTCGACGCCAAGCTCAGGCGCCGCGTGCGCGAGGAAATCCGCGACATCCAGACCAAGCTCGGGCTGACGGTGGTCTATGTCACCCACGACCAGGAAGAGGCGCTGGCCGTCTCCGACCGCATAATCGTCATGAACAACGCGGTCATTGCCCAGGATGGCACGCCGCGCGAACTCTACGATGCGCCGGCCGACGCCTTCGTCGCCGACTTCATCGGCGAGGCCAACATCTTCGACTGCGAGATCGCCTCGGTCGAGGGCGGACTGGCCAATGTGCTTCTGGGCGGGCTCGAAACGAAGCTCGATGCGCGCGGCATGACGCCGGGGCCGGCCAAGCTCGCGGTAAGGCCTAGCCGCATCGAGATCAAGCCGGCCGGCAGCCCACGCACCATACCGGGCCGGCTCGACAAGGTGACCTATGTCGGCTCCGACCTGGAATTCATGGTCGGCACCGAGTTTGGCGAGGTCTTTGCAGTGTCGTCCGACGTCGATGCACCCTTCGTGCCGGGGCAGGATGTCGGGCTGGGATTTGCCGCGCGCGGTCCGGTGCTGATCAGGGCTTAGTTCTCGCTCCCGCCCGGGCTACCGCTACCTCCTCTGCGCTCGCGGTCCTGGAGTTTGCCGAAGCACGCAGGTGCCAGATGCGGAGGTACGTACCGTGTTCTGGACCGTTGTGGTTTCGGCCACGTCGCGGCATGGATTGCCGACACTCTCCGCTCATTTCACTCGCTCACGAGGCCGGGAATCCATGCCGTGACAGTTGTGACATGATGGGGGGAGGTTCAGTTCTTTCTCGTGGGCCGCGGTCGATCTGTGGAACACCAGAGAAAGCCTGAACGCCGCGACGGAAACACCTCTGCGCTTCCGCGCTAGGAGACAAACCCCTGCGCGGCCGCCGCGACAGCGATGTAGCGGATGAGCTTGGCGATGCTGACCAACCCCACAAAACTCCACAGCGGTTCCTTCAGCGTGCCGGCGATCAGCGTCAGCGGGTCGCCGATAACAGGCACCCAGGAGAGCAGCAGCGACCAGCGGCCATAGCGCCGGTACCAGTTTTCGGCGCGCTGCAGTGCTGGAGGGCCGACCGGAAACCAGCGGCGGTGCTTGAAGCGTTCGACCTGGCCGCCGATCAGCCAGTTCACGAGGGAGCCAAGCACGTTGCCAAAAGTAGCTACGGCAACGAGCAGGGCAAGCGAATAGCCGCCATTGATGGTCAGCCCCGCAAGCAGGGCTTCGGACTGCGCCGGCAAAAGCGTCGCGGCGGCGAAGGCCGCGACGAAGAGACCGCCATAGGCGGCGAGGCTGGTCACCGGAATTTCACGCCGGTTATTGCGTCTGCATGCGGCCGGACAGGCCGTCGATGATCGGGCAATCGGGCCTGGCGTCACCGTGGCAGTTATGGACGAGGTGGCGCAGCGTGTTGCGCAGTTCGGTCAACTCGGCCAGCTTGCGGTCGATCTCGACGAGCTTGGTCTCGGCGATCGCCTTGACGTCGGCGCTTTCGCGCTCCTTGTCGCCATAGAGCGACAGAAGCTGGCGGCATTCCTCGACGGAGAAACCAAGGCTGCGTGAGCGCTGCAGGAAGCGCAGGCGGTGCACGTCGGACATCGAATAATCGCGATAGCCGTTGTCGGCGCGGTCGGGGCGCAACAGGCCGATGTCTTCGTAATAACGGATGGTCTTGGCCGGCAGGCCCGACTTTTCCGAAGCGGTACCAATGTTCATGGTCACTCCTTGCGCATCCTGGAGCGGCCTTGTGCGTCCATCCGGATGCACGGCGCTCGAGAGCGAGTTGTTGTCATATAAAGCTTCCAGTAACTGGAAGTTCAAGGGGCTGGCGAAATCGTGATGGGCCGGGGCAGCTGATGCCGCCCCGACCCACTTTCAGGCTCAGTCGGCGTAGGCCATCGAGGTCATCATGCCGCCGGCCATGTGGTAAAGATGGTGGCAGTGCAGCGCCCAGTTGCCGGCATTGTCGGCATCGAAGGCGATGGTCACCATGCCCATATTGGCCGGCACCAGCACCGTGTCGCGCATGGCCCCGGCAATACGCCTGCCGTTGACCGCGACGACCTGGAAGTGGTGGCCGTGCAGGTGCATCGGATGCGACATGGTGGTGTGGTTCATGAAGGTGAGCTCGAAGCGGTCGCCGCTCGCCACCGCCAGCGGCTTGTCCTGGCCGTGCATGGCGCCATCGAGCGTCCAGACATAGCCAGCGCCTTCGCCGAGCATCATGGTGTGCTGGCGCGTGGCGGTCTTGTTGCCGAGTGGCCTGGTCGCCCTGAGCTTCTGCTCGAGCTCGACGCCGACGGCGGGGAAGTCCTCGTCGGCCATGTCAGCGAGCTTGCCAACGGCCGCGCCCTTTGCCGCAAGCACGACACCGGTGCGCATGCGGCCGCCTTCCTGCACGGCAAGGATGGGCCAGGCCGCGGCCTGCTTCGGCAGTTCGAGCATGATGTCGAGGCGCTGGGCCACGGCGAACTCGAAGCGCTGGCCTTCGACCGGTTCGACCGGCATGCCGTCGACCGCGATCAGTTTGCCCTGGAGCTGGCCGAGGTCGAGCCACATGTTGGTCGAGGCGGCACCGTTGATCAGGCGCAGGCGAACGCGTCCGCCCGGCTCGACAGTGAAGACCTCGGGGTCGTCAAGGGTGCGGTCATTGGCGAGCAGGGCGTCGTACTGCACGTCCTGCAGGTGGGACATTGCCCCCGCCGGGCCAGCCATCTGGCCGCCGCCCATCTGCATGCCGCCCATCGCGCCATGGTCCATGGTGCCGTGGCTCGTCTGGCCGCTGCCCATCGCCATGCTTGGCATGTTGTGGCCCTCATGCCCCGAAGCTGCCGGAGCGGGCGCCGGCGCCATGGCGCTCATGTCGTGGCCGCCGGCCTTGAGCTCGGCGAGGATCTCTTGCGGATCGCGGAAGGTGAAGTCGTGGAACAACACCACCACCTCCTGCACGTCCTGGCCTGCTTCGTCAGGGTCACGCACGATCAGCGGCGCCGCCAGCATCAGTTGCTCCTGCAGGCCGAAATGCGAATGCATCCAGAAGGTGCCGGGACGGGCGACGGGGAAATCATAGTCGTGGCTGCCGTCATCGGGGATCGGCTCCTGCGAAATGCCGGCGACGCCGTCCTGCTGCCATGGCGGGGTGAGACCGTGCCAGTGGATGGCCGTCGGTTCGCCGATCAGATTCTTCAGCCTGACGCGGAAGTTCTCGCCGGCATTCATGACGAGGCCCGACGTGCCATCGGCCTGATGAAGGCCGAAGACGTTGGCGGTCTTGCCCTTGACCTCGATGACCCGCTTGCCGGCCGTGATGACCTTGTGGCCGTCGGCACGGGCAGGGCGCACCGGCAGGAGCAGGGACGGAACTGCGGCAGCCGAAAGCGTTGCCGCTGATGCCGCGATGAAGCCGCGGCGCGAAAGGGTATTCATTTTCATGGTCTCCAAAACTGATGTCTCCCGGCGCTGACAAAGGCCGGAGCGTGCGCGTCGAAACACGTCAGTTCAGGAGAGTGATGGTGGTCGCAGGTGAGGTGCTGCTATCGATCCGTGCAGCGGTTCGGTCCTGGCGGGAAGGGGCGAGACGCCAGCAAGTTCGGGGAAGACAGTCGGCAGCGGCAGCGGTGCGCAATAGCTGCATGAGGCGAGACATTGCGCCAGGCAGGCGCGGGCGTCCTTATCCTGGTCGCAGCAACCGGCGTCGGCCTTGGCGTGATGCGACATCATCTGGGTGGCGTGCGGCTGGTGCTGGCCGTCGGCGGGGTGAGCGGAGGCCGCCTGGCCGAGCGCCAGGAAGAACAGCAACACGAGCGGCAGCATCAGCCGCAGGAGCCCCAGCATCCTGGCCCTGCCGTCGTCCATCACGGCAATACGCGCACGGGCCTGCCCGCGCTGGTGAGCGCGGAGCGGATGGGTCGGCGCCGGGATGTGTTGCATCGAATGCATGCCCTATAAATGGGGATTGCGACCCCTGAAGGTCAAGCGGCGTTGTTGTCGCTTGCCTCTGGCGTGAAGAAGACATCGGCGTGAATGTCGCTGGCCGGCACCCCGCGCGCCGCAAGAACAGAAATGGCAGCGTCGACCATGGCGGGAGGGCCGGCGACATAGGCCTTGGCACCGCTGAAGTCGCGATGGTCCTCAGTGAGTGCGTCGGAAACGAAGCCGCTGCGCCAGCCCTTCGCGGCAGTCTGCGACAGCACCGGGACGAAGCGCAGGTTGGGAAATCTGCGTTCCAGCGCGCGAAAGTGCGCGACCAGATAGAGGTCGCGTTCGGCGCGGACGCCGAAATAGACATGGATCGGCTGGGCCAAGCCTGAAAGCAGCGCCGTCTCGACGATCGACTTGACCGGGGCGAGGCCGCTGCCGCCGGCAAGCGCTATGATCGGGCCGCCATGGGCCTCACGCAGATAGGTCGAGCCGCTGGGGCCTTGGATCAGGACCGTGTCGCCCGGCTCCAGCGAGGCATGGATCAGCCCGCTGGTGCGGCCGCCGGGCACCGCCCTGACGTGAAGCTCGACAAGCTCCTCGTCGGGTCGGCTGGCCATCGAATAATTGCGTGGCGGCGCGCCCGGCATGATCAGCGACAGATATTGCCCGGCGGCGAAGCGGAAATTTTGGCGATCGGCAAGTTGAAGACGGAGCGCGACGATGTCGTGTGTCATGGCCTCGATGGCAACGACCTCGGCGTCCTGCATGACAGGCTGTGCTGTGGCGAAGCTGTCGTCGAGCCATTCGACGACGACGTCATCGGCAGGCACGGCGCGGCAGGCGAGGATGAGCCCGTCTTCGCGCTCCCGTTCGCTCAGCGCGAAAGGTGAGTGTTTGCCGAGCTCGACATGGCCGGAGACGAGGCGCGACTTGCAGGCGCCGCAGCGGCCGGAACGGCAACTGTGCGGATAGGCGATACCGGCGTCGAGGGCAGCCTCAAGGATCGTCCTGGTGTCGCCGACCGCGATGCGGCGGCCGGGCTGGGGCAGGGTCAGGCAGCTCATGGTCATGCTGCCCGGGTCAGGTCGAGCAGCGCTTCGATCTCGGGGCGCTGAGTGGCGAAGGTGCCGTAAAAGACGTGCTTGTCGTCGATGATGGTGATCGGAGCGACGCGTACGCCGGTGCGGCGCCTGGCTTCGTCTGAGATGGCAGGGTCGCGCAGGTCGCGCTCGACGAAGGGCAGGCTCTCCGCGTTGAGCCAGCGCTTCAACGCCAGGCAGTCGGGGCAGGTGGGCGTGGTGAAGATCTCGATCCAGGGAGCGTTGGGCATGGCGGCCTCGCGTGATGAGGAGAGGGGAGGAGCGGCCTGCCTGCACGAGCGCGATATGTCCGAAACCGGATGTCCGCTTTCGGGATCTTGCTCCTGGGGCAGGCCGCGAGGGCTGGCTAGGCTGCCGGGACCAGCGCTAGCGCGGTCGATGCCGCCGTTGCGCGGGCCGGGGCCTTGAAGCGCTTCAGCCGCATCGCATTTCCGAGCACGAAGACGCTCGACATCGCCATCGCGCCCGCGGCCAGCATCGGCGACAGCAAAGTGCCGCTGACCGGGTAGAGCACACCAGCCGCGACCGGAATGAGGGCGGCGTTGTAGGCAAAGGCCCAGAACAGATTCTGCCTGATGTTGGCGATCGTCGCCTTGGACAGCGCGATCGCGTTGGTCACACCGAGCAGGTCGCCTGACATCAGCACCACGTCTGCACTTTCGATGGCGACGTCGGTGCCAGTGCCGATGGCAATGCCGACATCGGCCTCGGCGAGTGCCGGCGCGTCGTTGATGCCGTCGCCGACGAAGGTCACCGCACGGCCACCTGAACGCAGGCGCTTGATGGCGTCGACCTTGCCGTCGGGCAGCACTTCGGCGACGACCTCGTCGATGCCGAGCTGGGCGGCGATGGCTTCTGCGGTGCGACGGTTGTCGCCTGTGATCATCGCCACCTTCAGGCCGAGATCGTGCAGCGCGCGGATCGCCTGCGGCGTCGTCGGCTTGATCGGGTCGGAAACCGCGATGACAGCCGCGAGCTTGCCGTCGACCGCCGCATAGAGCGGGGTCTTGGCCTTGTAGCCCATGCGGATGGCGGTCTCGGCGAAATCCTGCACCGAAATGCCGAGCCTGGCCATGTAGCGGTCGGCACCGACGTCGACGCGATGCGCACCGACGCTGGCGCTGACGCCGAAGCCGGGCACTGCCTCGAACGAACCGGTCTCGGCCAGAGCGAGACCTTCTTCCCTGGCTGCTGCGACGATGGCAGCGGCAACCGGATGTTCGGACTGCGCTTCCACGGCTGCGACCAGCGCCAGCACCTTGGCACGGTCAAAGCCGCTGGCGACGTCGAGGTCGGTCATCACGGGATTGCCGGCGGTCAGCGTACCGGTCTTGTCGAGCGCCACGACCGAGGTCGACTTCAGCGATTGCAGTGCTTCACCGTTACGGAACAGCACGCCGAGCTCGGCGGCACGGCCGGTGCCGACCATGATCGAGGTCGGGGTGGCGAGGCCCATGGCACAGGGGCAAGCGATGATCAGCACGGCAACCGCATTGACCAGCGCGAAGGTTGCCGCAGGCTCGGGGCCAAAGACCAGCCAGACGACGAAGGTCAATGCGGCCGCGGCCATGACGGCGGGCACGAACCAGGCCGTGACCTTGTCGACCAGTGCCTGGATCGGCAGCTTCGAGCCCTGGGCTGTCTCGACCATGCGGATGATCTGGGCCAGCAGCGTGTCGGCGCCGACCTTGGTGGCGCTGTAGGTGAAGGAGCCGGTCTTGTTGATGGTGCCGCCGACGACCTCGGCACCTTCGCCCTTGCTGACCGGGATCGGTTCGCCCGAGATCATGGATTCGTCGACGAAGGACGAGCCTGTCAGCACGATACCGTCGACGGGCACCTTGTCGCCAGGGCGGACCTGCACGACATCGCCGGCAACGACCTCTTCGAGCGGAATGTCTGTGAACGCGCCGTTGCGTTCGACACGCGCCGACTTGGCCTGCAGGCCCATCAGCCGCTTGATCGCTTCCGAGGTACGGCCCTTGGCCTTGGCTTCGAGCACACGGCCAAGCAGGATCAGCGTGACGATGACCGCCGACGCCTCGAAATAGACATTGGCGGTGCCGGCGGGCAGTGCGCCGGGTGCAAAGGTGGCGACGACCGAATAGGCCCAGGCAGCACTCGAGCCGAGCACGACCAGCGAGTTCATGTCAGGGGCGAGACGCAGCAGGGCCGGCACACCCTTCTGGTAGAAGCGCAGGCCGGGGCCGAACTGGACGATGGTCGCCAGCACGAAGAAGGCGATGTAGAGCTTCTGCTGGCTGACATTCATCATCAGCCAGTGATGCAGGGCGGGGATGGCGTGCGAGCCCATCTCCAGCGCGAAGATTGGCAAGGTGAGCACGGCGGCGATGGCGAAGTCGCGCTTGAGGTGGGAGAACTCGCGGTAACGCGCGTCCTCGCGGCTGTCGCCTTCGGCACCTGCCTGCTCGATGCGGCGCGGCTCGTAGCCGGCCTTGCGGATGGCGGCATCGATCGCTGTGCGCGTGGTGCCGGCCAGCGTCTCGATGGTGGCGCGTTCCGTGGCGAGATTGACCGAAGCCGTCTTCACGCCGGATACCGCGGCTATCGCCTTTTCGACCCGGCGCACGCAGGAGGCGCAGGTCATGCCCTCGATCTCGACTTCGATGGTCTCGACCGGCACGTCGTAGCCGGCATTGCGGATGGCGGCGATGACGCCGTCGGTGTCGATGCTGCCGCCGAAGGTGACGTCAGCGCTTTCAGTGGCAAGGTTGACGGTGGCGGTGGCCACACCAGGCACCTTGGCGATGGCCAACTCGACGCGGCGCACGCAGGAGGCGCAGGTCATGCCCTCGATCGGGAAGCTTTGCCTACCCGCTTGGCTTGGGGGCGGATTGAATGGAGCGTTCATGGTCATGGACCTCTATGTCATCAATTTCGAACAGAGGTCTAAGGCTTCCAGTGTTGGGAAGGTCAACAGCTCCAGCGCATGTTTTTAGGCGTCGCTGTAACTGGCTGAAAGTATTGGCATATACCCTTGCATTGTGGGTCCTGGGGCTTTGCCGGTCACGAAAAGTCGTGGTAACAAATCCGTGATCGAAAAATGTTTGACCTTCCTGTAGCTGGAAACACCAGATTGCAGAAACGGCGCGATGCCGGCCCAACCAAGGATCTTGAAATGCTGAAGATGAATGTTCCCGACATGACCTGCGGCCATTGCGCCGGCATGGTCACCAAGGCCGTGCAGAGCGTCGACGCGGCCGCGCGCATCGACATCGACCTGAAGGCACAGACCGTCTCGATCGAGACCGCGGCTGATGCCGCCAAGGTTGCCCAGGCGCTCGACGCCGCCGGTTATCCGGCCCAGGCTGTCTGAAGCCTGCTTTCCGGAGGGGGCGGCGCGACCGGGGGCGGTGCGCCGTCCGCTTCCTTTAACTTCGCTTCGACAGCATAAACCCTGCGGCGCAAGAGTTTCCGCAGCCACAAGTGGCCGCGCGAACTTGACGCAACCTTCAACCGCCCTCCTCCTCTAGTATTTCCGCGCCAAATCAAGCTATGATGCGGCTGGCCTTCCTCAGGGGACAGCGTCCCCCGGAATGCCGGGAGGACAGAGGATGGCCATAGCGCTCGTACTCGTTCTTGTTGTCATAGGCTCGGTGCTGTTCCATGTGCTGAGCCCTTGGTGGTGGACGCCGATAGCCTCCAACTGGGGCTACATCGACAGCACTCTCGTTGCGACTTTCTGGATCACCGGTGCCGTCTTCTCGGCCGTCGTCCTGTTCATGGCCTATTGCGTCTACCGCTTCCGTCACAAGGAAGGGCAGAAGGCCGCCTATGAACCCGAAAGCAAGAAGCTCGAATCCTGGCTGACGCTGATCACAGCGGTCGGCGTCGCGGCGATGCTGGCGCCGGGGCTCTATGTCTGGGGCCAGTTCGTCACAGTGCCCAAGGATGCGACCGAGGTGGAGGTCGTCGCCCAGCAATGGCAGTGGAGCTACAGGCTGCCGGGCGCCGACGGCAAGCTGGGCACCTCGAACGCCCGGCTGATCAATTCCGACAATCCGCTCGGCATCAATCCCGAAGATCCCAACGGCCAGGACGATGTCGTGGTCGAGGCCGCCGACCTGCATCTGCCGATCGACAAGCCGGTCAAGATGCTGCTGCGCTCGATCGACGTGCTGCATGATTTCTACGTGCCCGAGTTCCGCGCCAAGATGGACATGGTGCCTGGCATGGTCACCTATTTCTGGTTCACCCCGATACGGACGGGCACCTTCGAAGTGCTGTGCGCGGAGCTCTGCGGCACGGGACATGGCTTCATGCGCGGCATCGTCATGGTCGACACCGAGCAGGACTACACGAGCTGGCTGCAGCAGCAGTCGACATTCGCCCAGCTGACCGGTCCCGCCAAGGTGGGCGCCCTGGTCGACCAGGCGAGAGCCACCGCGAAGATGGAATAGGAGACACGGCGCGACCGCTCGAAGGCGGCCTCACCGCGACAGGCAGAGGCAAAGAGCAACAGGGTGCACGCATGGTCGATGTCACGCCTCACGGAGCAGACCTCATCCCGCCAGCGGAAGTGGGCGAGATGGAGCTCTACCATCCGCACAGCTGGTGGACGAAATACGTTTTCTCGCAGGACGCCAAGGTCATCGCCATCCAGTATTCGGGCACCGCACTTGCCATCGGGCTCGTCGCGCTGGTGCTGTCGTGGCTGATGCGGCTGCAGCTCGGCTTTCCCGGCACCTTCGATTTCATCACGCCCGAGGCCTATTACCAGTTCATGACCATGCATGGCATGATCATGGTCATCTACCTGTTGACGGCCCTGTTCCTCGGCGGCTTCGGCAACTACCTGATCCCGCTGATGGTCGGCGCGCGCGACATGGTGTTTCCCTATGTCAACATGCTGAGCTACTGGATCTACCTGCTCGCCGTGCTGGTGCTGGTGGCAAGCTTCTTCGCGCCCGGCGGGCCGACGGGTGCCGGCTGGACGCTCTATCCGCCGCAGGCGATCCTTTCGGGCACGCCAGGCGGCACGGGACCGGGCATCATCCTGATGCTGGTGTCGCTGATCCTGTTCATCATCGGCTTCACCATGGGCGGTCTCAACTATGTCGTGACCGTGCTGCAGGGGCGCACGCGCGGCATGACGCTGATGCGGCTGCCGCTGACGGTGTGGGGCATCTTTACCGCCACCGTCATGGCGCTGCTGGCCTTCCCGGCCCTGTTCGTCGCCTGCGTGATGATGCTGTTCGACCGCGCCATCGGCTCGAGCTTCTTCATGCCGGCGATCGTCGAGATGGGCGAGCAGTCGCCTCATAATGGCGGCAGCCCGATCATGTTCCAGCACCTGTTCTGGTTCTTCGGCCATCCAGAGGTCTACATCGTGGCGCTGCCGGCCTTCGGCATCGTCTCCGACCTGATCAGCACCCATGCGCGCAAGAACATCTTCGGCTACCGCATGATGGTGTGGGCGATCGTCGGCATCGGCGCGCTGTCCTTCGTGGTCTGGGCGCACCACATGTATGTCTCGGGCATGCATCCCTATTTCGGCTTCTTCTTTGCCACCACCACCCTGATCATCGCCGTACCGACGGCGATCAAGGTCTATAACTGGGTGCTGACCCTGTGGCGCGGCGACATCCATTTGACCATCCCGATGCTGTTTGCGCTCGCCTTCATCGTCACCTTCGTCAATGGCGGGCTTACCGGGCTGTTCCTGGGCAACGTCGTCGTCGACGTGCCATTGTCGGACACCATGTTCGTCGTTGCCCATTTCCACATGGTGATGGGCGTGGCGCCGATCATGGTCGTCTTCGGCGCGGTCTATCACTGGTATCCCAAGATATCAGGCCGGATGCTCAACGAGTGGATGGGCCGGTTCCACTTCTGGGTCACCTTCATCGGCGCCTATCTGATCTTCTTCCCGATGCATTATGTCGGGCTGGTCGGCGTTCCCAGGCGGTATCCGGAGCTTGGCGATACCGCCTTCATCCCGCCGTCGGTGCATACGCTGAACGAGTTCATCACCGTCGCAGCACTGACCGTCGGCTTCGCCCAGCTGGTGTTCCTGTTCAACCTGTTCTGGAGCATCCGCCACGGCAAGGAAGCGGGCGACAATCCATGGCGGGCAACGACACTGGAATGGCAGACGGCGGGAACACCACCGCCGCATGGCAATTTCGGCAAGGAACTGCCCGTCGTCTACCGCTGGGCCTATGACTACTCGGTACCAGGCGCAGCTGAGGATTTCATCGCCCAGAACGATCCGGGTCCGGCAACGCAAGGCGGGCCGGCATGAGCGCTATCCTGATCTTCCTCGCTTTGGTCACCGCGGTCGCCGGCTGGTGGCTGGCGCGCCAGCGGCTGATGTCCAAGCCGTGGCTGGAAGCAGGGCCGGTCAATGCCTTTCCCGAGACGGAAGCGTCACTGCTGCATCCGGCAAAGCTCGGCCTCGGAGTGTTTCTCGCTGTCGTCGGCGCGCTGTTTGCGCTGTTCATCAGCGCCTATTTCATGCGCATGGTCTACGCCGACTGGCAGGCGGCGCCGATGCCGCGGCTGCTGTGGCTCAACACCGGCATGCTGCTGCTGGCGAGCGTGGCGCTGCAATGTGCAGTGGTCGCCGCGCATAAGGGGCAGGTCGACAATCTGCGCCTTGCCTTGCTTGTGGGCGCGCTGACGTCGGTGGCGTTCCTCGGTGGACAGTTGCTGGCCTGGCGCGACCTTGCCGCCGGCGGCTACTTCGCCGCCGAGAACCCGGCCGTCAGCTTCTTCTACCTGATCACTGCGATGCACGGCCTGCACATCATAGGCGGGCTGTTGGTGCTTGGCCGAACCAATGTCAGGGCGTGGCGCGGCGAAAGGCCGGCAAAGCTCACACTGACGACAGAACTGTGCGCCATGTACTGGCACGTGCTGCTCCTCGTGTGGCTGGTGCTGTTTGCCGTGCTGGCCGGCTGGGCCGCCGACTTCGTCGACATCTGCCGCCAATTGCTGAGCTGAGGAGAACGCGGATGGCCGAAACCACACTGGGACATGTCGACCACACCGCGCCGCGGCCGCCGGGCCTGCGCGGCTTCATCGCAGACTGGTCGTCGGACCAGCGTGCGTTCAAGGGTGTCTCCTGGGGGAAGGCCATGATGTGGATCTTCCTGCTCAGCGACACATTCATCTTCGGCTGCTTCCTGCTGTCTTACATGACCGCGCGCATGTCGACTGTCGTGCCGTGGCCGAACCCGAGCGAGGTCTTCGCCCTGCATCTGTTCGGCCAGAACATCCCGCTGATCCTGATCGCGATCATGACCTTCGTGCTGATCTCGTCGTCCGGCACGATGGCGATGGCGGTCAATTTCGGCTACCGCCGCGACCGCAGGAAGACGGCGATCCTGATGTTGTTGACTGCAGCCCTTGGCGCCACCTTCGTCGGCATGCAGGCCTTCGAGTGGACCAAGCTGATCAGCGAGGGCGTGCGGCCATGGGAGAACCCGTGGGGTGCAGCACAGTTCGGCTCGACCTTCTTCATGATCACCGGCTTCCACGGCACCCATGTGACGATCGGCGTGATCTTCCTGTTGATCGTCGCGCGTAAGGTGTGGCGCGGCGATTACGAGACCGGCGAGCGGGGGTTCTTCACCAGCCGGCGGGGCCAGTATGAGAGCGTCGAGATCATGGGGCTCTACTGGCACTTCGTCGATCTGGTGTGGGTGTTCATTTTCGCGTTCTTCTATCTTTGGTGAGGTGAAGCGATGGCACAGGTAGAGGCGCAGGATCACGGGCTGCACGGACATGCCGCTCCCCCTCCGGCAATGGCGCATGCCGAAGGGCAGCAGCACCCGATCAAGCTCTATCTGGTCGTCTGGGGCTGGCTGTTCATCCTCAGCGCCTGCTCTTACGCGGTCGATTATTTCGCCCTTCAGGGCATGCTGAGATGGAGCCTGATCCTGATCTTCATGATGCTGAAGGCGGGACTGATCGTTGCCGTGTTCATGCACATGGCCTGGGAGCGGCTGGCGCTGAGCTACGCCATCATCGTGCCGCCGCTGGTGATCCTGGTGTTCGTCGCGATCATGGTGGTCGAGGCCCGCTATACCGAAATCACCCGGGTGCTGTCGTTCGGCACCGGGCAATAGGCAGGGGCATTTTGGCCGGCCGACGGGCTCGGTCAGCCGCTCGCGTTCAGGGAAAACCGCTTCACACTTTTCTTGGAATTGCTCTAACGCCCGCCCCTTGGCAGGGCGGGCGAAAGTCTTAAATCGATGGGGCTGAGCCGACGGCTGAACGCCGCCGGCGAGGAACGGTTCAGGCGGCGCGCTTGCGTGTCTTCTTGACCGGCACAGGTGCCGGCGCCGGTTCGATCAGCTTGCGGTAGAGGTGCCAGGTCGAATGGCCGAGCACCGGCAGCACGATCGCCAGGCCGACGAGCAGCGGTATCGATCCCAAGACAAGGCCGGCGGCGACGATCAGGCCCCAAAGCAGCATCGGTATCGGGTTAGCCATGATCGCCCGTGCCGAGGTCTCGACGGCGGCATAGGCGCCGATGTCGCGATCAAGCAGCAGCGGGAAGGCAACGACAGTGGTGCTCAACGCCACAAGGGCGAACAGCAGGCCGACGAGGTTGCCGACGACCATCAATGTCCAGCCGCGCTGGGTGGTCAGCACGTCGGTGATGAAGGCGGTGTAGCTCGCCGGTGCGCTGTCGCCATAGAGCCATGCGAACAGCGCCTGCGCGGTGAACAGCCAGGCGACGAACAGCGCCATCAGCATGATGCCGAGGACGGCGATGGCCGGCATGGCGGGCGATTGCCTGACTTCGAAGGCATGTTTCCATGAGGTGTCGAGATGTTGTTCGCGTCGGCGGCTGATCTCATAGAGGCCGAGTGCCGCGAACGGTCCAAGTAAGGCGAAGCCGGTGACAAGCGGATAGATCAACTGGAGCGCGTTGCCGCCGGAGGTCCAAGTGACCAGGAACACGCCGACAACCGGATATATCAGGCACAAAAAGACATAGTGTGAGGGTTTGTCCCAAAAATCTTCAAATCCAAGGCGAAGCGCGTCGAAGACATCCGCAACCCCTATCCGACGTATGGCGGGATGTTCGACGTTGCTGCCAGTGCCTGCTGCGTAGACATGGAAATTTGCCATGAACCATTCCTCCGGGATCGGGTCCGGTTCGGGTCGCGGCTCGCGGTGCTGCCGTCCAGCGTGTCTGGTCACGCAAAACCGCGACCTGCACCGGCACCGATGATAGCAACCATCCTGGGCCTTGTCGCCCCTGCTGCGCGCTGGCTCCAGAAGCTGCAACGGAATGGCGCATGGCGCGTTGGATTGCGCGGCGCTAGTATCGCGCCAGTCGGCGCAGCGCGCCGGCCAGAGTGAGGAGATAGCCATGAGACTGACGGCATGGGGCGCTCAAGCCCTTCTTGCAGCTTCGGTTCTAGCCACCAATCCGGTTCATGCGGCGGGCGATGCGGCCGCCGGCAAAAAGGTCTTCACCAAATGCATGGCCTGCCACGACATGGCGGTCGACAAGAACAAGGTCGGCCCATCGCTGCATGGTGTCATCGGCCGCACGGCCGGCACGCTGCCGAGTTTTGAAGCCAAATACTCCGACGCCATGAAGCAGGCGGGTGCTGGCGGCCTGGTCTGGGACGAGGCCAACATCGCCGCCTACATGAAGATGCCGAAAGAAAAGGTCCCAGGCAACAAGATGGCTTTTGCCGGTCTCAAGGACGATACCGACATCGCCAATGTGATTGCATATATCGAAGAGATGTCGAAGTAGCCGCAAGATGGCAGCCGGATGCTCGCAGGCGGATCATGCCTCGCGGGCAGTTTCCGCAGAAATGCATATTTATTGTGCGACTTCCTCCAAACGGGGGATGCCGCCGCTGCCCAAATGGTGTTCATGACTGGGCAGGCGCCCTAGCGCCCGGCGGATGCAAATGCATTTTCCGGGCGGCATTGCGAATGGTGGCGCTGCGATTGTAGACCCAGTCTGTATTGCAGGTTTGCGTTTTAAATATCTAGCTATTGGTGCCTCTTTGTGGGGGGAAACTGCGGCATTCGTTGGGAGACCTCGGAAGCCGCACCATTTCCTTAGGCACGGCCTGTTCAGACCAGTCGCGAGCGTCCAGAGCGTTTCCTCTTTCTTCTATTCGCGGAAACTCTCTATCTTCTTGTTTTTGCGCAATTCCGGACGGAAAACCGCCGCACACATTTGCTGGAATTGCGCTAGTCCGGTGCGTCGAAATCGGGCGCCACAGCCGCGATATTGTAGGCTTCGAGCCGTGCCGTCGGGGCGTCGGCCGTATCGAAGCTCAGGATCGTTGCGGTACCAGGCGTCACCGGCACGACGCGTGACGGCGGCAGTCCCAGGAAGGCGTGGCAGGCAGCGCGGATGACACCGCCATGGACGATGGCGAGCGTGTCGCCGTTGCACTTCTTCAGGCAGTCCCGCAACCCTTCCACGATGCGGGCGCAGAAATCCGGCCATGGCTCGCCTCTGTCGGGGGTGAAGGTGCCGGCGCGCCAG